>CAYZMF010000015.1:0-17998 GCA_964479455.1 uncultured Gammaproteobacteria bacterium
AATTGTAAATATTAATGTAATTATAATAGTTTTTATTTTATTTGTCACAAATAAATTTAAAAAGAAAGCTAAGCCAAAGCTAAGAATTGGCAAACTACTAATCATGCGCCTGGCTCCAAAAGAGCCTCCGCCGTACCAATCGTGTAGGCCAGCATTTAGATATATTTGCAAACTTAAGCTTATTAAAAGAAGAGAAGCTAAAAATTTATATTTTTTAAGAGCTATTAATAATCCAATAATTGGCAAAATTAGCAGCGGGTTGATTATGAGCATGCCATGATAGCCAGAGAAAATAAAATCCCATAACTGGGGCTTAGTTAAATTAAAAAAAGAATTTCCTTGAGGAATGCTTATCCACGAGCCATATAAATACTTCCAAGCAAACAACTGGATTGAGGCAAGAATTAAAAAAGGAATTAAAATTAATAGAAATTGTTTATATAATTTTTTAATCGTGATATTAAAAGTATTTACTTTTAAATATTTTTGAAAAATAATCGCTATAGGAATAATAGCAAAGATAATATCTTGCCACCTGATAATAAAAATTAAACCAATTGACAGTCCGGTATAGAATAGCAAGTGATTTTTTATGTCTTTATTTTTAATTAATAATACGGAAAGATAAAAAAGTAGTGAAGAGGAAAATACTGTCAGGCCATGAGACATGCTTGGTTCATAGACAAGATAAAAAACCAATGGAGATATGCCAACTATTAAAATAGTGCTCCACCAACTTATATTTCTTTTAAAAAACTTTTTTAGTGATAAAAATATTAAAACTAAACCCATTGTTGTATAAAATATTGTTGATAATCCAAGTAAAATTTGGAAAGGATAATTATATCCAGGAAGAGGATATGGGTCAGTAATATTTAATTTGCTTTGTATTATTTTTGCTATGACTATGAAAGGAGACCAGAGTAATGAAGGCCCCACTGAAAATGGATTACCAGTTTTGCCAATTGGAGTTTTCCAGTTATAGATAGTATTTGCATTAAAAGAATTATCAAAAAAAGTGAATTCGTTGCTAAAATTTAAATCACCATCGAATAAAATTGATCTTATGTATCCATAATAACCAAATCCATCACCGCCTATAAGCCAAGATGGTTTTAGGATAATAATTAAGAATGATATGACAGTCAAAAGAATAATCAAAATAGTCCAGGCATTGTAAGGGCATTTTTTAGATATATGGCTTAAATTTGACATATAAATTTAAAATATATTTACTAACCAAAATTAGTAATTTTCTAAACTCCATTTTCAAGCTGGCTTGAGTATAATTTCCCTTCCTTCAATTTTCATGACCTCATCTTTGTCTTGATTAATAATTACGCCCTGTTTTAATTTATATTTATCCATAACTTTAATTAAACCTTTTTTCTCTTTTTCTTCATTAGTTTTATTAAAATTAGAACAAACTTGTATGGCTTGAGTTATTTTGTTGGCCTCTTTAATTAAAAAATCACATTCAAAGTCATTACTATAATAGTATAAATTATAGTTCCTTCTATTTAATTCAAGAAAAACTAATTTTCTAAAAGCTTACCCTCATCCTTTGAAAAGTTGAAAGCGACTTGATTAATTAGACCATTATTAACACAATAGATTTTTCTATTTAATAAAACTTCGGCTTGTTTAATTATTTCATATAGATTCTGCACCCTTTTGTAGCAAGGGATAAAGACGAATGAGTCAAAATTGAGGAATAGGATGGATTGAGGCGACACTTTTTTATCAAAGATTAATTGGTCAATTAAGATATTTAAAATGCTTGATTTTCCACTTCTTCTAACACCACTAATAATTTTAATAAACTTAGAGTCAAAATTGATGCCTTTAACTAATTGTCGGCTTATATATTTATCTCTTTTATAATCTCTTTGCCAATGTTTATTTTGTCTTAATAAGGTATTTTTTAGACTTTCCATATTTTACTAATTATACTTAGTAAATTTATTATATACTTTTTTTAGATTTAGCAGTAAAAGTATTAGCCCAATTTAACTGATAATTTAAGCTAAAACAATTGCCAAAGCAAGACAATTAAGCCAAGGGCGATGCGGTACCAGGCAAAAATCTTGAAATCATGGCTTTTAATATATTTAATTAAGAACTTAATGCTTAAAATGGCAATAATGAAGGAAACAAAAAAACCAATTGCCCAAATTAGCCATTGGTGACTTGTTAGACTAATCGGATTTTTATATAAATCGAAAACTGTGGCCGCCAACATGACTGGCATCGCTAGAATGAAGGAATATTCAACAATTGTTTTTCTGTTTAGTTTTAAACTTAAACCACCCATGATAGTGGCAGCTGAACGAGAGACGCCAGGGATAATCGCTAAAGCTTGAAAGAGCCCAATTAAAAAAGCTTGCCTATAGCTAATCTCGCTTAAATCAGACCTTTCATTAATAGTCTTTCTTTTTTTAAAATGATTTTCTAAAAGAATTAAAGCAATTCCCCCGATAATTAAAGCACTGGCGATAATAATAAGGTTTTCCATAAACAGGCCTCTGATTATTTTGTATAAAAGAAGGGCAATTAGAGCAGTCGGCAGAAAAGAAACGGCTACTTTAAAAATTATCTGATAATGTTTAATGATTGTTTTTAGATAGAGCACGGCTACTGACAAGATAGCGCCGAGTTGAATAGAGATGGCGTAGGTTTTAAAGAATTTACTATTTTCTAAATTTAAAAAATCAGCCGCAATGATTAGATGGGCAGTTGAGGAGATTGGTAGAAATTCTGTAATCCCCTCAATGACCCCTAAAATTATACTTTGAATTATTGTCATATTTGTATTTTACTACAAATCTTAAATAATTAAAATGACTAGATTTTAAGTCCAATTTTTTCTTTAGCAAATACTTGCTTTAATTTGTTTATCTCTTCTCTTTTAGTAAAGAAGATTGTTTTTCTCTTGAGAATTTCGATTTTACCAATATCAATCTTTCCTGGGGCGCGACTGCTGTTGATAATAGAAAAAAATATATTTATATCAAAGTTATTAGCCTTACCGACATTAATTTCTCCCCTTAAGGGATAATCAGCATCATTTTTCTTTGAAGTCCTACTAACATCTTTTATTTCAACATTTAAGCTTTTTAACTTATCACTTAAAAATCTTTGAATAATTTCTGTTTTAGTCATGTTTTCAAAATCTTGATCAAGATTTTGTTTAGGAATATCTTTATCTATTTCTAAGGACTTAATTTTACTTAAGTAATTACTGATTTGTAGTTGATAAATGTCTTTTTTACTGGGTAACTTTTTAAATTTAAATCTTTGCTTAATAATTCTTTCTAACCTTTTTATTTTAAAAGCTTCATTTTTACTAATCAATGATATAGCTGTTCCCTTGTTATCGGCTCGACCGGTGCGCCCCGTGCGATGAGTATAAGTAAGATCTTGATCAGACAAGGTATAGTTAATTATATGACTTAAATTATTAATATCTAAGCCCCGGGCGGCGACATCAGTGGCCACCAATATCTTTATTTTCTTAGCTTTAAAAGCGGTCATTATTCTAGTTCTAATATTTTGGGAAATATCACCGTGGAGGGCTTCGGCTTGATAGTTAAGCTCTTTTAAATTATCAGTTAATTCTTGAACCTGTTGTTTGGTGCGGCAAAATATTATTGCGTAAATATCGGGTAAGCTAGCTAAAATGATATTTAAGGAAGCTAATCTTTGGCGACCGTCTATTAAATAATATTGATGAGTGATATTGATGGAAGCACTATTTAGCTTACCAATACTAATTTCATGAGCTTCCCTCATATAGCGCTGGGCAATTCTTCTAACAAAAGCTGACATCGTCGCGGAAAATAATAATATTTGCTTGTCTTTGGCTGTAGCTTCTAAAATAGCATCTAGATCATCTTTAAAGCCCATATCTAACATTTCATCGGCTTCATCTAAGACTAAAGTTTTAATTCTTTGGAGTTTTAGTATTTTTCTTCTAATTAAATCATGAGCCCGACCTGGTGTTGCTACCGCAATTTGACCGCCTCTCCTTAAGCTTTGAATTTGCAGGTTAATTGGAGAGCCACCGTAGAGGGTAATTAGTTTAAGCCCTTTTAGATATTTACCCATTTTTTGAGTATCGCTAGATAATTGCAAGCAGAGTTCTCTGGTAGGGCAGAGAATTAAAGCTTGTAATTCTTTTTTTTTAAAATCTATCTTTTCTAAAATAGGTAAACTAAAAGCAGCTGTTTTTCCAGTACCGGTTTGAGCGAGAGCAATTAAATCTTGCTTAGAAGCTAAAATTTTAGGAATTGCTTCTATTTGAATTGGCGTAGCTTGACTAAAGTTTAAGTCCTCTAAAGCCTGATTTAATTCTTGTTTAAATTTAAATTGTGTAAAATTTTTCATAATAGTCCTTTATCCATTTGTGCTTTTAAAGTAGGCGTTAAATATTCTTTCATTAGACGAATACTTTGGGGCGTGATTTCTAAAAACTCATCTTCCTTCATTATTTCCATACCCCTTTCTAAACTCAATTCTACTGGAGGGGTGAGAATGATAGCCTCATCAGCATTAGCTGAGCGCACATTAGTTAATTTTTTACCTTTAATCGGATTGACCCACATGTCATTACCTTTAGAAGCATTGCCAATCACCATCCCGCTATAGACTTCAGTGTTTGGCTTTATATAGATTGTTCCTCTAGCCTCTAAATTCCAAAGAGCAAAGGCAGTCGCCTTGCCATTTTCCATAGAGATCATTGAAGCTAATTTGCTGTTCTCAATATTTTCTATTTTCTCTTCAAAGCCAATTACCTGAGTGCTCAGTAGACCCTCGCCTTTAGTGTCAACGATAAATTCACTGCGATAACCAATCAATGAGCGAGTGGGTATTTTGAAAATTAATCTTTGATTGTTTTCTGAAGGCATAATACTTAAAAGCAGTCCTTTTCTTTGTGATACTTTTTCAATTACTCTACCGGCCATTTTTTCTGGTACATCAATCGTTAATTCTTCAAAAGGTTCTAATGTTTTTCCATCTACTTTCTTAAATATTACTTTAGGTTGGGAGATTTTCATCTCATAGCCTTCACGGCGCATATTTTCTAGGAGAATAGCCAAGTGAAGTTCACCCCGTCCCGATATTTTGTAAATTCCTTTACCAGCTTGCCAGTCTATTTTAAGACCAACATTAATTTCTAATTCTTTTTCTAATCTTTCCTTTAATTTACTACTAGTTAAGTATTTTCCTTCTTTACCAGCAAAAGGAGAATTATTAACCATTAAATTAATTGATAGAGTTGGCTCATTTATCTTAATACTGGGCATCATTTCTTGCTCTTTATTTTGGCAAATAGTCTCCCCTATATCAATATCAGCTAGACCGGCAATCATGACAATATCGCCGGCACAAGCCTCGCTGACCTCTTTTTTTTGGCTACCAAGAAAGGTATATAGTTTATTGATTTTTCCACTCCTCGTCTCCTTATCCTTGTTTTTAATAATCACATTAGCATTGGTTTTAATAATCCCTTCATAGACACGGGCAATAGCCAGGCGTCCCTGATAATTATCATAGGCTAAGTTAAAAGTTTGTAGTTTAAATTCCTTCATATTTAATTCAGGACTAGACGAGGCTTCAATATACTCTAAAATGGTATCAAGCAGTGGTGATAAATCAATATCTTTATCATTTAGATTTTTTTTAGCAATTCCGGTTTTTGCAATTGTATATACTACTGGGAAGTCTAGTTGCTGATCATTGGCTCCTAATTCCATAAATAATTCTAAGACCATATCATGAACTTTTTCGGGACGAGCGGCGTTTTTATCAATTTTGTTAATTACCACGATTGGATTTAAGTTTAATTCTAAAGATTTTTTTAAAACAAATTTTGTCTGAGGCATTGGCCCTTCTTGTGCGTCGACTAATAACAAAACGCAGTCAATTGAACGGAGAATTCTTTCTACTTCTGAGCTAAAATCAGCATGACCGGGGGTATCGACAATATTTATTTTAGTATCCTTGTAAATTAAAGAAGTATTTTTTGAATAAATTGTAATCCCTCGTTCTTGTTCTAGAGCATTAGAGTCCATGCTTATACTCTCATCTACCATCTTTGTTTGCCTTAGTAGAGCATCGGTTAAAGTGGTCTTTCCGTGATCAACATGAGCAATAATAGCTATGTTCCTTATTTCCATATTTTTTTGGAATAAAAATCCCCTTTGAGCTGGGGAAGATATAAATTAAATTATCATTGTTTACGCACTTACAATAGCACAGCTACATGGGAATGGCAAGGACTTGACAGGATTTTTAGAAAACGATAAGATGGTAATATCTTAGCACTCATTGGCTTAGACTGCTAATGAGATTATAAAATAAAGCAAATCCTTTAAAAATAGTTTAAACTTTTTTAAAGTGATTATTTAAAATTATGAAATTAAAACCATTACACAATAATGTAATTGTGAAAACTTTAAGCCAGGAGGAGGTAACTAAGGCAGGCATTGTTTTACCAGATACTGTTGACAAAGAAAAGCCAGAAAAAGGAGAAATAATTGCGGTGGGACCAGGCAAAAGCCTAGACAATGGTCAATTAGCTGCTATGACTTTAAAAGTCGGTGATAAAGTAGTTTTTAAAAAGTATTCACCAGATGAAATTAAAATTGATGGCGAGGATTACTTAGTTTTAAGTGAAAGCGATGTAATCGCTATTTTAGAAGATTAATTAATAAATTAAATAAAAATATATGGCTAAACAAATTATTTTTAATGAAAAAGCCCGCTTGGCTTTAAAAAAAGGAGCTGATCAGCTAGCTAATGCAGTCAAAGTTACTTTAGGTCCAAAAGGACGAAATGTGGTGATTGATAAGAGTTATGGCTCACCAATTGTTACTAAAGATGGGGTTACTGTGGCTAAGGAAATTGAATTAGAGGATAAATTTGAAAATATTGGAGCGGAAATCGTTAAAGAGGTGGCTTCAAAAACTAATGACACGGCTGGAGACGGGACAACTACAGCGACTGTTTTAGCTCAAGCAATAATCAATAATGGACTTAAATTAGTAGCTGCTGGTGTTAATCCAATTGAAATTAGAAAAGGTTTAGAAAAAAGAGTTCTTGAAATTGTAGCTGAACTAAAAAAAATGAGCAAAGAAATTTCCTCTCAAGAAGAAATTGCTCAAGTCGCCTCAATTTCCGCTAATGATAAAGAGATCGGAAAAATCATTGCACAGGCTATGGAAAGTGTTGGTAAAGAAGGGGTAATCACGGTTGAAGAAGGGCAGTCATTTGGTATTGAAAAAGAGGTAGTTGAAGGTATGCAATTTGACAAGGGCTATGTCTCCCCTTATATGATTACTAACTCTGACACCATGAAGGCAGAAATGAATGACCCCTATATCTTAATTACTGATAAGAAAATTAGCTCACTTCAAGATGTATTGCCTCTTTTAGAAAAAATTGCTCAATCTGGTAAAAAAGATTTAGTAATCATTGCTGACGATATTGAGGGCGAGGCTTTGGCCACTTTTGTAGTTAATAAGCTAAGAGGCACATTTAATGTTTTAGGAATAAAAGCTCCCGGTTTTGGGGATAGTCGAAAATCAATGTTGGAAGACATTGCCATTTTAACTGGAGCTAAATTTATTTCCGAAGAAATTGGCCTAAAGATTGACAAAACAGAAATTGAAGATTTAGGCAAAGCTAGAAAAGTAGTTTCTTCAAAAGAAAATACTACCATTATTGACGGCTCTGGTGACAAAGCTAGTATTAGTGCACGCGTAGAGCAAATTAAAAAAGAAAAGGAAATGGCTGATAATGATTTTGATAAAGAAAAATTACAAGAAAGGTTAGCTAAATTATCTGGCGGGGTAGCCGTTATTAAAGTTGGAGCAGCTACTGAAACAGAAATGAAAGAAAAGAAGTTTAGGGTGGAAGATGCTTTAAACGCTACTAAGGCAGCCGTTGAAGAAGGAATAGTGCCTGGTGGAGGCATGGCTTTAGCAATTGCCTGTTATGGCAACGACTTTGCCCGTTTTGAAATAGAATTAAAGGATAGTGATAAATTATCAATTGGTGAAAAGATCATTAACACTTCTATTTTAGAGCCAATTAAACAAATTGCTAATAATGCTGGAGTTGATGGCTCTTTAATCCTTCAGAGAATTATAGATAGGAATAAGAATAGCGAGGAAAAGGCAATTTATGGTTATAATGCCGCTACTGGTGATTTGGTAGATATGGTTAAAGAGGGAATTGTTGATCCGACAAAAGTGGTCAGATCAGCTTTAGAAAATGCTTCTTCAGCGGCGATGATGTTTTTGACCACTGAGGCGGTTATTACTGATAAGCCAGAAGATAAAAATAGCGCAGCAACTCCTGGAGGCATAGGAGATATGGCCGGTATGGGTGGCATGGGCGGAATGATGTAATTTATTTAAGGAAGTTTATCAAAAAGTGCCTCCAGTTTGGAGGTACTTTTGTTTTTGCATAAAGCTTTCAATTATGTTATAATTAGATTAGATTTAAATAATATTGAGTATGATTATTAAGTCTAAATTAGAAGAGATGGTAACGATACTCAAACTTCTATTTTCATGCTGGCCTTACTCTATTAGATAGTGAATTAGATGATTGTGATATTTATGAAGTGCATGAACATGTTAAAAGCTTATCTTAAGAAGAGGCCGGGTTGATGTTAAAAATAATAAACAACGAGCAAAATATTTAATGGAAACTGGAAAATTTAAGAATTATATATAAAGGCAATTAATTAGTATGGGAACAAAAAAATTACAGTAACTTAATTAAATAATCATATGAACAAAAAAAAATTAAAAATTAGAATAATGATTTCCTTGGTTTTTGTTTCTAGTATTTTCTTAGTTGCCTGTGCTAAAAAACCAAGAGTTTTAGATGATAGCCAAAGTCCTCCGGGGGCATTGTTGAGTGTGGTTGAGGCCAATAATCAGTTTGCTTTTGAGCTTTATTTAAAATACAAAACAGAAGATGGTAATCTCTTTTTTTCTCCCTATAGCCTCTCTAGTGCTTTAGCGATGACCTATGAAGGAGCTAGAGGAGAAACTGCTCAAGAAATGCAATCAGTTTTTCACTTTCCAGAAGATGATATGTTAAGAAGAGGTGGTTATGCTGATTTATATAATGAGATAAATAAAAAAGATCAGAAGTTTAAGCTTAGCACCGCTAACGCTCTATGGGCAGAGCAAGACTTTAAGTTTTCAGATGATTATTTTAATTTAATTAATCAATACTATGGTGGCCAAGTAACTAATCTTGATTTTAAGAAAAATCCTGAAGCATCGCGACTAACAATTAATAATTGGGTAGAAGAGAAGACTAATGATAAGATTGAGGACCTAATTCCCGAAGGAGTTCTCAGTAGAATGACGAGGCTAGTTTTAACTAACGCTATCTATTTTAAGGGGCAGTGGTTAAAACAGTTCAGCGAAGATGATACTAGAGATAGTAATTTTAGAGTTTCTCCGAATAATAATATTAGTGTTGAAATGATGCAAAAAAATGATGATAAATCAATCTTCCCTTATTTTGAAGATGAGCAAATTCAGGCTTTAGAGTTGCCATATTCAGGAGATGAATTGTCTATGTTAATCCTTTTGCCTAAAGATGATGATATGGAGTCACTGGAAAATGTACTTAGTTCTAAAAAACTAGCCACTTGGAAAAAAGATTTAAGAGAACAAAGAGTCAATGTTTATCTCCCTAAATTTGAGTTTGAAACTAAATACTTTATGGCTGATACTTTAGCCCAAATGGGTATGCCGACTGCTTTTAGTGGCTGGGCTGATTTTTCGGGGATGACTGGCAAAAAAGACTTATTTATTAGTGATGTAATTCATCAGGCCTTTGTTGAAGTTAATGAAGAGGGGACTGAGGCGGCGGCTGCGACGGCGGTTATTATGATGGAGGAGTCAATAAGTATAGATGGTCCTAAAATCCCAGTATTTAGAGCTGACCACCCCTTTATCTTTTTAATTGAACAAAAAGAAAGTGGTAATATTTTGTTTATAGGTAGAGTTAGTGACCCTAGTTAGAGATAAGAGTTCAAAACATTATTAATAATATGATAAAATAGTAATCAAACGACTTTTATTGATTTATTCGCTGGTCTTGGTGGATTTAGACTAGCCCTGGAGCACTATGGGTTAAAATGTGTATATACTTCTGAGTGGGATAAACATGCTCAAGATGTTTATGAGTGGAATTTTGGAGATCGCCCCGATGGAGATATAACAAAAGTTGAGGAAAAAACTATACCTAAACATGATATTATTTGTGCTGGCTTCCCTTGTCAGGCTTTTAGCATTTCAGGAAAACGACAAGGTTTTAAAGATACACGAGGAACCTTATTTTTTGATGTCGCGAGAATCGCAAAATACCATAAGCCAAAAATTTTATTCTTAGAGAATGTAAGAAATTTCGAAAAACACGATAAGGGAAAGACACTTAAGATTGTAAAAAATACTTTAGATAATATTGGTTATAATATTTTTTTATAAGGTTTTAAATGCTAGTCATTATGGATCGCCGACAGCTCGACAAAGAATTTATATAATTGGCTTAAGAAAAGACTTAGCAATAACTGATTTTGATTTTCCTAAAAACACAAACAGACAAATTAAGTTAAGGGACATCTTAGAGCCAGATAATAAGACAGACGATTTCGTAATTAAAAGAGATGATATAAAAATTAAAAATCTAAAAGTTAGAAAAAATATATTTGGTGAATACCCACTTAAACCGATTAGAGTGGGAATATTAAATAGTGGCGGGCAAGGTGAAAGAATCTATAGCGATTTAGGTCATGCTATTACTTTTTCCGCTTATGGCGGAGGAGCTGGTAGCAAAGCTGGGGCGTATTTAATTAATGCTAGGGTAAGGAAACTGTCGCCAAAAGAGATGGCTAGAGTTATGGGATTTTCAGAAGATTACAAAATACATCCCAATAAAAACCAAGCATATAAACAATTTGGCAACAGCGTAGTTATTCTGGTACTGAAAAGCATTTTTGGTGAAATTCTGAACAAAATAAATAATAAAAAATATGTCTAGACGAACAAAAGCAGTTGGGTTTTAAAATCAATAAATGAAGTTATGAATGTTTTTGGTCAAGGTGATGTGAGAATAGCAAGGCAAGGAAGTTTAAAAATAGGAAAAATTGGCATGCAAAGAAAAGGTGGCGATGGTGGGCGTGATACAGCTAAAATGTTGCAGTTTAAAATTAATCCAGTTGAATTATTTGACAAATAATAAATAGCTTCCAAAATGTGCTGGACTAATACACTTTATGGAAATATTTATAAATATATGCTAATATATCTATATAATTAACATGACTCATATGAATTTAAAAAATAAGCCATGGGCAATTTTTCTAGCAGTGTTTCTACTAATCTCAGCTTTAGTTTTTGGGCTTTTATCTTCTAAAAAAACCATTGAAAAGCCGGATGGAATAATGATTTTAATTGAGTATGAAAATCAGATAGGAACTCTAGGATTAAGTACTTTTGTAAATGAAATGGAGAAAAGAAATGTTCAAGGGCTTTTAATGTTAACTCCAGGGTTTGTTACTGACAATTGTTCTGAGATAAAGGAGCTCATGAAGCATAATGTAGAATTAGTCCCTTCAAATGTGGGGGCTCCTTTCTGGGATATTCCTTATGAAGAGCAAAAATCAATAATTACTTCAATGGTTTCAGAAATTGAAGCCTGCACTGGAGAGCCAACCAAGATTATTTCTTCACGCTATATGGCCTCTGATATAACAACCATTAAAATTGCTGAAGAACTGGGCATACCCTATATCACCGCTAGAGGAACAACTGACTCAAAGGCGACTGTCTATCAACCAGAGGGTTATAATGTAAAAATCCTATCAGTTTCTAATATTCCTTTAGTGACTTTTAAGTATGGCAGTTTGTGCGACTACTCCTTTTTTGAAAGAGGAGGCACGCCTGAAGATATGTTGAAAGAATTAAATCGAGCGATAGAGCCCTTAAGTGAAAAAGAAAAATCTAGGTATGGAGAATATAATAAAGTAACACCAGTTAGCCACACTAGAATTGGTGGCTATTTAAAGCCTTGGATGAATATGTGGATTGAGTTTTGGGATAATTCAGAGGTCAATTGGGTAGGTCTAGATGAGTTTATGGCTAAAGCTGACTGGACAATGCCTCTATGGCAAATACCTTTGAATAAAAACTCGCCTTATACAGCTGAGAAAATGAATCCCTTAGTTTCTTATGAAGATGAAGAAAAAGTTGATAATCCCTGCGCAGTGATTGACCTTGAGGGGGCTGATAAGGATAAATTAACAAATGTTTCTTCAGAAAAAATGGTAGTTTTTCATAATGGTCAAGGACCAATGTGTCTAGATTTTTTAGACTATATTGAGATAATTGATTATAAAGTGGAGCAACACTTAAGCAGTGAATCAGGTTTTAGTACTTTATTAAATACTTATAGAACTGGCTTTGAAAAAAGCGCGGGAATTTCAGAAACTTTTGGATACTATCCCCTTATTTTCCTTAAAGGACAGGCTTTTTCCGGTTTCAATGAAGAGATAAAGGAAGAGCTAAATGCTCTCATAGACTAAGCAACTTTATTTATTTGTTTTAGGACTTATGATATAATATAGCTATGAATAAAAAGATAAAAAAGGTAGCTGTTTCTGGCTATTTCAACCCACTTCATGTGGGGCATTTAGAAATGATTAGAATGGCCAAACAATTAGGCGATTATTTAATAGTCATTGTTAACAATGATCGGCAAGTAGAGATCAAAGGAAGTGTTCCTTTTATGTCTCAGGAAGACAGAGTGGAGATTATTAATGCCCTAAAGTATGTTGATGAGGTTTTTTTATCAATTGATAATGATGCTACAGTTAAGAAGTCATTAGCAGCTTTAAAGCCAGATATATTTGCCAATGGTGGCGATCGCAAGAGTTTAAATGATGTGCCTGAATATGAAGTTTGTCAGGAAAACGGAATTGAAATGGTTGATGGTCTAGGTTTAAAAATTAGAGCCAGCTCGGAAATGATTAAGAGGGCTTTAAAGAAAAAAAAATGAAAAGACTATATATAATTATATTCGTTGTTCTCCTATCCTTGATTATTATTTTCCAGGATAATTTTACTTGTCTTTCGCGGATAGACAATGAAACTAGGTCTTTTAAGGTATGTCTTAAGAGAATAGTTGGGCGCGACAAGCCTTTACCACCGCCGCCAGCTAAAGAAGAAATTAAAGTTACCATTTTAGAGGGTTGGGGCATTAAAGATATAGCCAAGCATCTAGAAACCTTGGGTATATTTTCTCAAGCAGAGTTTATCGAAGCTAGTTTTAAAGATTATGATTATGAATTTTTAGCTGATAAGCCCCAAGGGCATAATCTAGAAGGTTATTTATTCCCTGATACTTATCGAATATTTATTGATTCTTCACCAGAGGATTTAATTATTAAGATGTTGAATAATTTTGATAAGAAGCTTGATTCTAAGCTTAGGGAAGAAATTAAAAATCAAAATAAAACAATTTTTGAAGTAATTAATTTAGCTGCTTTAGTAGAAAAAGAAGCGCCAATAAATTATAATACAGGAGACAATAAAGATGCTAAAATAGTGGCTGGAATATTTTTAAATAGGATAAAAAGTGGTCAGGCCTTGCAAGCTTGTGCTAGCTTAGCTTATATTCTAGGCGAGATAAAGCCGATTTATAGTGAAGCCGATACTGAAGTTGACTCTCCTTACAATACCTATTTAAACAGCGGTTTGCCTTATGGTCCAATTGCCAATCCTGGAATATTAGCGATTGAAGCGGCTATTTATCCAAGCGAGACTAATTATAATTATTTTTTAACGCCAATTGGAACTAAGGATATGGTTTACTCTGTTAGTTATCAGGAGCATTTAAAAAATAGAGATAAATATTTAAGATAATATGTTTGATGATAATCAAAATGACGCTTTAAGTGGTTCATCATTAGATAATTTTGATGATTTTGGCAGTGGCTCTAAGAAAAAAATAATAAAGATAATTGTAATTTCGCTTATCTCTATTTTAATACTAGTCGCTCTTTTTTTTCTATTTAAATCTTTGGTCTTAAATCGTGAAAAGGGTGGTGAGGAGTCAGTCATCGTTGAAGAAATAATCGAGGAGGAAGAAGTTGAAGATGAATATTATTATGATCCCGACTATGTTTACCCTGATGAAAATGAAATCCCTTCTTTAATAGTATCGCCGACAGTTGATAAAGAAATAGTTGAGGCCGTGCCTGATGAGGCAATTGAATGGCTGGAATTCTCTAATTATTATAAGGCTTTTACTGGTAATTCCAAGCCTCAATATTTAGATTATTCTTTACCGCTCAATTCTAAAATTAAAGTTTTAAATTATTATGATATCAATCGTAAAATTGACTTAGAGGCAAGTTTAGAAGATTTAAATCAACTGGGTTTCACTATTTTAAATAATCCTTGGAAGAAAACGACTAATAATTTTTATGGTTTTTATGAAAAACTTTATCAAGAAGAGATTCCTTTATTTATCAGCTCTGACTTCATCACCTACCATTATAATTTAAATTTAAAAAAGACTTTTCAGGATCTAGAGTCTAGCTTCTTTTTTGATAGTCTCTGGAGTATTAGCAAGCAAATGTATGATATTGCTAAGTATCGTTATGAAGCCAGATTAAATGAGCTGGGCAATATCAATGAGCCGGTCTTAGAGGCCCAGAGATTAGTTTTGACCTATTTCGCAGTTACTTTAGAATTACTTAAACCGCAATCAGCTCAAATAGTGCCGGCTGGTAGTCAGGATATTAGTAAGTTTTCTGTAAATGAGCAACAGGTCTATCAGTTTTTTTTGCCTGAGTATCTAAGCAAGGAAGTCAATGAGGAATTAGCCTTAATTAGATCAAGTAAGGGTCTGGCTAAATCTCCTTTGTTTCTATATCAAAGAAACTACAGTGATTTTGGAGTACCAGCTCATTATAGAAACAATGCTCGTTTAAATAATTTCTATTTAGCGGCTCAATGGCTTAATACCCTCTTCCCCTTAATTAAGCAAGAAGATAATTGCCCTGATTGTTTACTTGACAGGGACGATTGGCGGATTAATTTAATCGCCGCTAATTATATTGCCCAAGATATTGAGGAGAATAAAGATGTTCAAGCGGAATGGGCAAGGATTTATAAGATCATTTCTTTTTTTAAAGGCCTGCGAGATGACTTAACTTATTTACATTATCGAGAGGATTACCGCTCCTTATTTGGCAATAGAGAGATTGAAGAGACTTTAGTTAGTCATAGCAATCTAAATGCCTTGAAAAACAAGACTTTGAGTCGTAGTTTCAGTGCCCTTAAAGGTGGTTTAGACTTTAATATAATTGATAATCGAGAAAAGGCTGGCTTGAGACTATTAGTAGATTTTTATTCACCTCTTGACTATGTTTTTAATTATTTAAGCTATCCTCTAGTTAATGATTATCTAAGCGAAAAAGCTCCTGATCGAAATATTAATATCACTGCTTGTCCCATTGAAAATACTTGGCAAAGATGCAATGGCTTTATTTCGGATTTTTTACCTCTTTTAGGTTTTTCTTCCCCTAATGAAAAGTTTCAAGAAAACATTAACTATAATAATTATCAAGTAGCTATTAATGATTTAAGGGCGCAAAGTTTAGCTTCTCTGAGTACTAGACATAGTGCTCATTGGGCGCTATCAACCGCTATTCAAGCTAATTTAAATACCCCGTCCTCAGTTCTGCCTCAATTTATGAGAAGCCAGAGCTGGCGTGATCACTCTTTGTTTAACTCTGTTTCCTTTCTAGCTGATTGGCAGTTAAATAAGGACGAAGTCTTGAAAACTGACCATGAACATACTAGTTCAGTCGGTTCACTGGGCTCAATCGCGGCTTTCTCTAAGCAAGCATATATCGAACCTAATATACCCCTACTTAATGAATTACTCTCTAATGTCAGAATGATAAGTGGGATGCTAGCTGCTTTAGGTTCTGACGAAAAATCACCGAGCGCTTTAAATACTTTAGATGAGCTTGATAAGACTTTATTTGATCTTAGAGAGCTAGCCTTAAAACAATCTAGGGGAGAGGACTTAGATAAGGAGGAGGCAAATTACTTGATTAGATTAGTGCGTTCCTATGAAATGAAAAGTTTAGCTAACAAGACCATTGTTAGAACTTCTATTAATAAGAGTCGTTTGAGTCAAGATTTAAGCGATTTAAAGCTTTTATTAATCTTAGTCCCAACAGAAGAAGGGCCGGCGATTATGGCTGGCCCAAGCTTAAACTTAATCGAGAAAAGGTAAGTGGAAATAGAAAAGATGAAGATCATCGTTTATTAAATAGTATTCATCTGCTTCTAGTTTTAGTTCAGCAACTATTTTATCACTCGCCCACCAATAATCGTGAATTGCCAGCCAGCCATGATCTACATTTACTAAACTCATGGCTTTTTTAATTGGCCCCCTGCTACTATCTTGATAAACTGTTTCTAAAAAGTATTGATATAATTTACCACCCGTGGGGATGGAATAGAAATATATTTCCTCATCTCCAACTTTTAGATAATGATTAAAACCTAGTTCCTTTAAGGCACTAACGGCTAATTGCTGGTTACTCAAAACTATATAAGGATCAGCCATTTTATTGTCAATGAAATGAACCGCTTTAAGGTCTGAACTGCTAATAGAGAAAGAGCGTGAATTATGATAATTATCTAAACGAGGATAGCCTAGATATAGACTAGCACTTAACAATAGAGCGATTGCCAGAGAATATATAATTTGTAAATTGACGCTTTTTTCTTTTAATCTTAGACTTAAATATGAAAATATCCTTAAAATAGCAGGGAGCATAAAGATAAGAGCGACTATTTTTAAGCGCTCACTATAGTCAGCCTGTTCATAAGATATTAGATCAGTGAAAATAAATACTTGACTAATCAGGCTAGCTAGATAGAAAGACAGGGAGGAAAGCAGGCTTAGTTTAATGAATTTATCTTTCAATAAATTTCTAGAGTAATAGATTAGGAGAACTAAAAGAAAAATCCAAGCGTTTTCCTTCCAGAAATAAATCAAGTTTAAAATTAAAGTTTCTTGGTTCAAGTAAAATAATTTATTTATATTAAAACTAAAATTATCCAGGGATATACTTGTCTGATTGAAGAAATAAAAAATGAAGGGAAAGATGAAAAGATTAGTAATTAGAATCAGTTTCCTAAATTTGAGTCTATTTAATAAAGTAAAAGAGAGAGCGGGCAGGCCGGCAATGGGGTGGATGGCAATACTTGCTAGGGAAGCAATTAGAGGGATGACTTTATTTTCAGTCTTATAATTTAAAAATATAGTGATGATTAGAAATAAGAAAGCTAGATTTGAAGGCGTGCTAAGGTTAAAAAGATTAAAACTTAAGAGTAAAAAAAGAAGAATACTCAAGCCTTCCTTGTGGCTGTAGCGATAGAATAAAAAAGGTAAGATGAGAGCTGATAGGAAGGGAACAATCATTTGGTTTATCAAAGGAATAGCTATAAATAGCAGCTTATTAATCAATAAAACTAAGGAATAATAGCCGATATAATAAGGAGTTTTCGGTAAGATTAAATTAAAAGACCTAATATGTTCTAAGGCAGCTTGATGAATAAAAGGATCAAAGCCATAGCCGAGTTTAAAGATAATGATATTGACGGAAAAAGAGAGAAAAAAGAAAGAAACAAGGGCTAAAATACTTAAAGAACTACTAGCCTTTTTTTTAATTAAGTGAAAAATTAAATAAAGAGCGCTTAAGAAATAGAGAATAAAAAAGAGCGGGGGCAGGGCTTGCCAGGGAGATATTAAAGCTGCTTCTTGTTTAAAAGAAAATAAAAGAAGGAAGGATAGAATTAAATGAATAAAAAATAAAATTAACCAAATATCTGGCTTTAAATTTATTCTTATAATTTTTTCTGGCTTTTTATCTTTAAAT
>CAYZMF010000016.1:0-17314 GCA_964479455.1 uncultured Gammaproteobacteria bacterium
GGCGCTTTGCGCCGAGGCTGTTTCTTACGATTTCACAAAAAGTGAAATTTGGCGGAGAGGGGGGGATTCGAACCCCCGATACGCCGTTAAAACGTATAACAGATTAGCAATCTGCCGCTTTCAGCCGCTCAGCCACCTCTCCAATATAAACAATAATAACAATCAAGCCTCTTTTAGTCAATCTTTTTTTATGCTATAATTAAAACATAATTATAATAATATGGTTATTCTCGAAAAATCAAAAAATCGCCTAAGTTGGGAAGTCCCAGAACACAAAAAAGTGGTCAGGCATAAATATTGGTACATCACAGCTGCTTTTCTCACCTTTCTTATGTTTTTTTTCTGCTTCTTTACTATCGCTAACTTTCGTTTAGTTTTTCTTGGCGCTCAATCTAATTTTCTCTTCGCTTTGATTATTATTATTATTGCCACTTTAATGATCATTAACGATAGCCAAGATCCTTTGGTCTTAGTTTTTACCCTTGATCCAGAAGGAGTTTCAATCGGCAAGAGATTTTATGATTATTCCGAATTCAAGCATTTTTCCGTGCTTTATAAAACAAATTTAGGAATTAAGCAACTATATTTAGAGTTCAAAAACTCAATTCAACCAAGACTATCAATCCCCTTAAGAAGGATGGATGCCTTGACGGTCAGAAACTACTTAGTTCGCTTTCTAGAAGAGGACTTAGAGAGAAGCGACCCACCTTTATCTGAACAATTGACTAAAGCTCTCAAATTATAATATAATGACTAGCAATAGTCTCCGTAGTTCAAGGGATAGAACGCAAGATTGCGGATCTTGTAATCCAGGTTCGATTCCTGGCGGAGACACTTTTTATTATGCCAATAATTAGACTAAAAACCCTTTTAAGCGAGTTAAAAGGAATTGGCCCCACTAATCTTAAAAGGTTAAAATCGCTTGGTCTAAAGTCAGCTTCAGACCTGCTTTTCTATTTTCCTTTTCGTTATGAAAACTTTGGTAAATGTCAAGCAATTGCTAATTTAAAAAAGGGGACAATTGCTAATATTAATGGGACAATAGAGTTAATTAATAATAAGAAAAGTTGGCAAAAAAAGATCAGCATTACTGAGGCTTTAATCAATGATAACAGTGAAACTATTAAAGCCATTTGGTTTAATCAAGCCTTTCTAAGTCGCCAACTAAAGCCTGGGGACAGAATTTCTTTATCAGGAGCAATTTCAGAAAATTACAATCAGTTAAATATGATTTCTCCAGAATATGAAATAATTAAGAGGGATAAATTAATTCACACTGAAGGATTGGTCCCAATCTATAGCTTAACCAGAGGGCTTTACCAGAAACAAGTAAGAAACTTAATTTGGCAAATTATACCTTTAGCTAATTATGTCACTGATTTTATCCCAGAGTATATTATTAAAAGATTAAAACTACTCTCAATTAACGAGGCTTTAAAACAAATTCATTTTCCTGAAAGCGAAAGTTTGATGCTTCAGGCAAAACAAAGGCTAGAGTTTAATAATCTTTTTCTAAAACAATTAAAATCCCAAATTATTAAAGAAAACAAAAAACAAAGAAAGTCTTTTCCAATTAATATTGACTTAGAGAGCACTAAACAATTCATCAGCTCCCTTCCCTTTGTTCTAACTGCTGATCAAAAAAAATCTGCCTGGGAAATAATGAAGGATTTAAATAAAGACCATGCGATGTCTCGCCTTTTACAGGGTGATGTTGGTTCAGGAAAAACCATCGTGGCTATTTTAGCCCTACTTAATGTGATTGAAAATAAAAAACAAGTGGCCTTCATGGCACCAACTAGTATTTTAGCTAATCAGCATTATAATAATTTAAAAGAAATTCTAAAAGATAAAAAATTTAAAATTGCCCTACTTTCTAGAACGGAGAAAAAAGCTAACTTTAAATTGCCCGAAAAGAAAAAAGAAATAGATAAAGAAATTATTGAAAAAGCTGATTTAATTATTGGCACTCAAGCCCTTCTTTTTCAAAAAAAAATTCCTAACTTGGCTTTAATCATAATCGATGAACAACATCGTTTTGGTGTTTATCAAAGACATTATTTAACCAATTTAGAGAAGGATCTAAGCCCTCACTTTTTATCTCTCAGCGCCACCCCCATCCCTAGGTCACTGAGCTTAATAATCTATGGCGATTTAGATGTTTCTATAATATCACAAAAACCTAAAAACAGAAAAAAGATTTTAACTAAATTAGTTCCGGAAGATAAAAGACAAGAGGCATATAAATTTATCGCAAAAAAAATTGAAAACAAAGAACAAGTTTTTGTAGTTTGTCCTTTAATTAGCCCTTCTGATAAGTTAGGCATAAAATCGGTTAAGCAAGAACTAGACAACTTGAAAAAAAGTATTCTCAATAAATATAGGCTAGAAATTTTACACGGTAAATTAAAAAAAGAGCTGAAGAATAAGATAATGCAGGATTTTCTTAATCAGAAAATTGATATTTTAATTAGCACTTCCGTTATTGAGGTCGGCATTGATGTGGCTAATGCCAGTTTAATGCTAATAGAAGGAGCGGAGCGCTTCGGACTCTCCCAATTGCATCAAATTAGAGGACGGGTCGGGCGCGGAGCTCTTAACTCCTATTGTCTCCTTTTCACTAGTCAGAAAGAAATTAGTAATAAAACCAAACAGAGATTATTAGCTTTAAGTAAATATGATGATGGCTTGTCGCTGGCTAAAATTGACCTAAACCTAAGAGGAGGCGGTGAAATTTATGGCAAGGCCCAAAGTGGCTTCAGTGAGTTTAAAATTGCCTCTCTACTTAACTACGAGCTAATCAAACAAGCCAGTAGTGAAGCTGAAAAATTAATTAGTCAGGACAAAGAATTAAATAAATATCCTCAACTTAAAGAAAAATTAAAAGAATCAGAACAGGCTATTCATCTGGAATAATTTGACTAAAGCATTTTAGAATGCTAACTTATAATTGTTAAATAAATTGTTTCATTAAAAATAAAAAAAATGGTAGCAACTTATCAAGGACAAGAAGTAGTAATTTTAAAATCAACTGCCTTTATTAAAAATGGAGGCTGTTTAAAAATTAATGCCCACCGCATTGATGATTTTATCCCTGACGGCATTCCCCCAATAGAAAACCCTATTTGTTTTGAAGAATTGGTATTTTCTAACGAACTTGAAAAAAATCGGGTCAGGAGAGAGCTTATCAGTTATCTCAGGCCTAAAAAAATAAGAAAAAAAAGCAGAAAAACAGATTGTAATAAGTAAAAATTTAAAGCTTATAGTTGCCCCGCTGACAAAGGTGGGGCTCTTTTTATTTAAAATAAAGAATCAACTCTCTTAAGCTAGTAATTTGCCTTAGGTCAATTTTAAGATTCTTATCAAGCTTAGCTTTACTAAAAGTTAAGGCTCGTTTAAAACCCAGCTTTTCTGCTTCTTTCAGTCTTTGTTCTAATCTGAAAACTGGCCTTAGCTCGCCACCCAAACCGACTTCGCCAATTAAGATGGTTTTAGGATCTAGACTTTTATTGAGATAAGAAGAGATGATTGAAGCACAAACTGCTAAGTCAACTGCTGGATCATTTACCTTTAGACCACCGACAATATTTAAAATAATATCCTTATTCATTAAATCTATTTTTTCTCGTTTAGTTATAACAGCACTTAAAACTTGCAACCTATTTAAATCTAGTCCACTGCTTTTTCTTTGAGGGTAGCCGAAAACTGTCTGGCTAACTAGGGCTTGAATGTTCACTAAAAAAGGTCGGCTCCCCTCTAAAACACAAGAAACCACCGAGCCCGGCAAGCTATCTAAATGATCACTGAGAAAAATAGAGCCCGGGTCTTTTACTTCTACAAAACCACTGGCCTTCATTTCTAAGACACCTAGTTCATTGACTGAGCCAAAACGGTTCTTACTAGCTCTTAATAATGAATAATTACTGCCTTTTTCCTGTTCTAGAGATAAGACAACATCGACAATATGTTCAAGTGATTTAGGGCCGGCAATTTGCCCATCTTTGGTGATGTGGCCTATCAAAAGAATACTAATTCCTTTACTTTTAGCTAATTCAAGAAGCTTGACGGTCACTGCTCTAATCTGACTAATATTGCCAGCTTCACTATTGAGCAAAGTAGAGTAAATTGTTTGGACTGAGTCAACGATTAAAAGTTTTGGCAAAACCTTGCTCGATACTGAAATTATTTTTTCAACACTGGTTTCACTAACAAAGCGAAGATGTTCTAAGTCAATTTTTAAACGCTTAAAACGATCCCTAACCTGACTAGCTGATTCTTCGCCGCTAACATACAGAACTAAATCTTTTTGAGCGATAAAGCCAGCTATTTGAGCCGCTAAAGTTGATTTGCCAATTCCTGGCTCGCCACTTAAAAGAAGTAGTGAATCTTTTAATATCCCGCCGCCTAAAACCCGATCAATTTCTGGCCAAGCTGTTTTTAAGCGACTCTGTTTCTCATCTTTTAGTTCTCTTAAATCAATTAAATTAGCCTGCCCTATTTTATCCATAATCATTTCTAAATCATCTTTCTTCTTTTCAAGCACAGACTCCTCTAGGGTGCCCCAAGCGCCACATTCTAAACAACGCCCACTCCATTTAGGAAATTGAGCGTCGCATTTAGTGCATTTATAAACTGATTTAATTGACATCTTTTGTAAATTAATCTTTCTGCCAATAGGCCCCACTCAAAAGCCAACGCTCATCTAATTTGACTAAATCAATAACAATATTTTGGACAAAGAGATTTTCTTCAGCCAAATCCTTGCTCATTTCTTTTCTCTGTGTAGAGACCATAATTTTAGCCCGCCCCGTTTTTTCATCAAAACTGAGGATCTGTGAACTAAGGGCATAAGTGCTAATTCCGTAGTATGAAGTATTAGGATTTTCTTTTTTCAGTCTTTCTATATAGGTATATGACCAATCTTTCATGGCTGATGTCATGAAAAGTTGTAGGTCAACAATATTGCTATAATTTGATTGGCTGGAATAGGAACCCAGTCTTTCAGCAAAACTCATCGCTAATTTACTAATATCATTAACATCAGGCTCCCTTTCCTCTTCCTGGGAAATATCATAAATTTTTTGATTTCGGGGTCGATCACTAGGTGTTGTAGTTGGCATTATATCATCTCTAGGCAGCTCTCCAATAAAATCACCTTGATCTTCTTCTATAATAATTTCACTAGGCTGGGCTCTAAAGAAAGTAAAATAAATTACTAAAAATAATAATATCAAGCCCACTAAAACTATTATTATTCCCCATTTTTTTTGATTATTTTCCATATATTAAAATTAATTTGTATTTTCTTCTTCTTGTTTTCTTTTTTCTTCTAACTCCCGCTTAGCTTCTTCAATTTCTAAAAGCTGTCTAGGGTCAGAAGTGATTAACTGATCTTCGGTATAGGAAGCAACAACTTTTATCGCGACATGTTTATTGCCAGCAAAAAAGATTCCTTCACCAACTCCACATTCAAGCAATAAATATTTTTCACCTTCAGTTAAAAGAAAGGTCTTTTTTACCTTATCAATGGCTGCCGGTGATTGTTTTAAGAGAATTTGCAGAGCAGAGTTATTAACAATCGCTTGACCATAGGGGGAGCCCAAGAAATCTCCAACATCCTGGGTAATAGTAGTTACTCCTAAATAATATTTACGACATCTCTTTACTAAAGCAAAGATAAACTTAGCACTATCTTCGTGTTGCATCATCCACCAAGCTTCATCGATAATTAAAAGGCGTTTTTTTGTTTCACTCCTAACAATATTCCAGATATAGTTAATCACGGTATAAATAGCCATTGGTCTAAGCTCGTCTTCTAGGTCTCTAACTGAAAAACAGACTAATTGATTATTCATTTCTACATTAGTGGGATTGTTTAAAAGGCCAGAAAAAGTACCTTCTGTGTATTTTTTTAAGCGATTGGACAACTCACCGCCACCCTCCATACCATCGAGAACCTGTTCTAAGTCAGACATAATTGGGGGCTCTATATCGCTTAAATCAGTATCAGCGGTAATATCTTTTTTGGCATAGGTTTCTAGCAAGGCTCGATCCATTAAAGAGTCTTCCTCATTATTTAGTTCGCCTAACATCAAACGCATCAAGCCTTTAAGGGTGATAACTGCTCCTCTAATAATATCTTTAGGACGAGCTTCTCCACCAATTGCTCGTGGCAGGTCAAAAGGGTTAATCTTGTTTTCAGAAGCTAAAGAAATGTTAACATAAGTACCTCCCACCGCATCAGTTAAATATTTATATTCATACTCAGGATCAATTACAATTATTTCAGTTCCCAGCATTAAAGACCTAAGTACTTCAAGTTTAATAGCATAACTTTTACCGGCTCCAGAAGTGGCAAAAACTACCGAATTAGCATTTTGGAGGGTGAAGCGATCAAAGAGGATAAGGCTATTGTTATGACGATTAATGCCATAGAGAATGCCATCATCACTAGTTAGCTCACTAGAGATAAAAGGGAAGGAAGAGGCAATTGGCGAAGAATTTAAGTTGAAAGTAATATATAATTCATCATTGCCCAGGGGTAAGGTAGAGTTAAAGCCTTGTTCGGCTTGATAGTGAGCTCGGCGGGAAAGAACTAATTTAGAACCAAACAGGTCTTCAACTTGATCAGATAAACGGTCTAAATCTTCTTTAGTATCAGTATAAACAGTGATATATAGGGCAAATTGAAAAAACTTTTCTATTCCCTGAGTTAAAGAGTCTCGTAAATACTCAATGTCTCTAAGAGCTGTTTCTAAAACTGGGTCCCGCGGGGCTCCTTTTTCCGCATCAGAGACAATTTGTGCTTCTAAATTACCAACCTTGTTTCTCAGTTGCTTTAAAATAACGGCACTTTTGACGGGATAAAAAAACATCGATACATCAAAAACACTATTTAAATTAATAATCGGGGCAAACCAGCCAACGCTGATATAACGAGGGTAAGTAACCACGAAAATAGTTCTTAAAAATTTACCACCCAATCTAATATAGTTAGACTCAACTTTCAAACTAGCTGGCGAAATAATATCTCTAACTGTCAAAACTCCTTGTCGGAAAGCTTTTTCTTCTTCAATAATTTCTTTAGTTAACTCTAAGTCAGCTTCAATCGGCTTTTCTTGCTTTTTAGAAACACCAATTGTTTCGTGTAGCTTTATTTTCTTAGCCGGTTTTTTTTTAGTAAAATCAATCATAAATGATTATTAATCTTTTTCAACTCTTAATTTTTCTATTTCAGCTAATTCCTGATTAACAGCAGTTTCAGGATTATATGTTTGATAATATAATTCAATTAAACTTTGCGTGTCTAGTCTAGCCACACTCATCCCCATTGATTCCAGTCCACTATAGATAGTTTCCAATCTTCTATTTAACATTTCTTTATAGCGGTCAAGAGTTTTTTGTTTTAATTTTAAAGTCGTAGCCGGTTTTAAGGCTTCTGCTAAAAGGGCAAAAAAGCCTTTTCTTTTATCTGTTAAAGGATTGTATTGGACAATAACATAAAATCGTTTATTCATAATCTTGCCTAAAGAGGTAAGTTCGGCAATATAATTAATATACTCAGCTGTATGAATTTTAAGTAGGCGGTTTAATTGTTCTTTTTCCTTGGTTTTTAGGAAATTAATATAATTATCAATATTTAGTTCTCTAGATTGAATAACAATTTGTAAAGAAAAATCAATATTGTTGATAAAGCTAACATAGGCGCCAATTACTGCCTCTTGCTCATCTTCACTTTTTAAAGCAAAATTAATACTAGAGACCAACAAAACTGACCTTAGGGTTCCGTCTCTCATTACCACTACATCATCTTTTATCTCAGCAATGTCTAAATACTTCTGGGTAGAGGTTTTTATTTTATTCCTAGCTAAAGAATCGGGTTTTACTTGACTCATAATAATTAATTAATTTTCTTTATAACGCCCCCTTGTATCAACTACCAAAGAAAGTTCGGCTAATCTAGATTTTTTATATAACTGCTTTCTAACTGGCTGATAATCGTCTTTTTTTAAATCAGGCATTTTTTTATCTATTACATCCATCGCTCGATTATTCCAAACCCTTAATTTCGGTTTTTTCATAGTGTTAATAAAATTCAGTAAAAAGAAATGAAAAGGGGTGCCATTGACTTTGGCAAAAGCAAATACTGCGGCAATCACTAAAATTAAAACAGCAACTACTAAAAAAGAATTAAAATACAGCAATCGGTAGGCAAGAGCAATAATTAAACCAGCCCCCATTAATATTAAAAATTGCCGAACCGTAATCGGGCCAATCACCTTATTTTCTACTTCAATAAATTGGGGAACCACAAATCTTTGCATAATTAAAACATTAAAGATGAATTTAAGTTAACGATCGCTTTTATTTCCTCAATACTCAGTGAATCGGGATATTTTTCCTTCCTATTTAAAGCAGCTTCCTCTAAACTAATCCCTTGGTTAACAGCCGCCTGGCCAATTGTTAAATACAATCTATTAATCGGACTCCGGCGCCAGGCCTCAAAGGCTTGCAATCTTTTGTCATAACCATCTCGCTCCAATAGTTTAATTTTTTTCTTTATCTTTTCAGATCTTTCTTCAAGTGTAGTGCCTAATCTTCTGAAATTATCGAGATCAAGGTAGCGTAATTCTTCAATTGGTCCCATTGTTTTTGGAGCCATCTTAATATCCTCCACCTTTGGCTTTGAATCGCTACCGGCCGCTTGGCGACTAGTGGGAAAGCTTATTCCAGGTTTAAAATCTAAGCGAGCTTCCTTTTTAGGAGATTCCTTAGCTTCCTTTTTAAACAAAGACTTCTTTTTAACCGGGGCAAAACTAGTAACTTCTTTTTTCTTTTCCTTTTCTACCACTACTGGCTTTTCTTTTTTAATTTCTTTAATTTTAGGCTCTTTTTTTGGTTCAACAATTTTTTCTTCTTTTTTAGGTGCTTCTATCGCCTTGTGCTCAGTCTCTTCAATTAGTTTTGTTGGTTGAGGGCTAGTTATTAACTTTCTTTCCTTTTTTTCAGCGATAGATAAAGTACGACCACTAGCTAATTCCTTTTTTAAATCATAAGGAGAAAATTGATTGTTATCAGCCTCCTTGATTATTTTATCTATTTTTTTTTGTTCGGCTTCTTTTCTCTCCTCCTTCTTGTGTCCATTGAAATCTGCCATTTTCCGATTAGCAATTTTAAGTAGATTGTCAGATTCTTGGCTACTTAAATTCAGACCGCCAACATTGACTGGTTTCTGCAAAGAAGCTCTAGTGTCTAGCTTAGACCTTATTCCCCTTAAATAACTAACTAAAACTCGTTTACATCTAAGCCACAACTCCTCGCTGGGAAAATTAATATTAGCCTCCTTTAAAACTTCCTGAGCCTGTTTTTCAAAATTAGACAACTGTGGCTTAAGGCCTAAATAACTAGCAACCACAAAAAATAGCTTCTCTTTAAGCTCATTACTTAAGTTTTCAGCCTGCTTAGAGTCCAACTGATGTTCACGGATGAAGTATGAAGGCAACTGAGCAACTAAGATATTTTTAACCATCACCTTCATAACAACGGCTGCTAAGGCCACCTTATATTTTTTCTCCAAATTAGTTAAAACTTCCATTGCTAAATCAG
Organism: uncultured Gammaproteobacteria bacterium; assembly: GCA_964479455.1. Taxonomy (GTDB): domain Bacteria; phylum Patescibacteriota; class Patescibacteriia; order Patescibacteriales; family UBA12465; genus PWHG01. The sequence continues at coordinate 9,607 of CAYZMF010000016.1, forward strand.
AGGACACCTTTTGGCGCAACTCTTTAGGTAATCGTTTAAATTGTTGTAGATAGTCAAACATCAAAGCATACAAAATAACAGTGATAAATATAATCACTGTCTCTATTTTATCATAAAAGAATAAAAAGGGGAAATTATGACTTTTCTTTAATATTTACAAAAACTTGATTTATATTTATCGGGAAGATAGGGCTTAGCTCTTCTGATTAAGTATTTCTTATCAAGCCTAGTTCTATCAATCTCCTGGTCATAGCCGAGTAATATAATCTCAGGGTTAATCTTTTTGAGTAAAGAATATTTTTTCTTCTTGTTTCCCAAGATAACTAGATGATTGACAGCTATTTTTTTTAAATATTGCTCAACTTTTCTTTGGCGAATTAATTGACTCTCTTTAGGTAATTGACCCTTGATTTTTAAAACATTCTCATCGCGGGCTATCACGACAATTAGCTGGCCTTGATTAGCTATTTTACTAGCTTGCTTAAAAAAATTTAGGTGTCCAGGATGTAAATTATCAAAGACACCGCTGGCAAAGACTCTAAAGGGCATGCTTTCTTAAATCATTAATTTTATCAGTTTTTTCCCAGGGAAACTCGCTTCTACCAAAATGTCCATAGGCCGCTGTTTTTTGAAAAATTGGTCTTTTTAGATTAAGACTTTCAATGATTGCTTTAGGCTTAAAATCAAAGACCTGATTGATTGACTGAAGAATTCTTTCTTCTGGCACTTTACTGGTCCCAAAAGTGTTGATATATAATCCAACCGGCTCAGCCACCCCAATCGCATAAGCGACTTGTAGTTCACATTCATCAGCTAAATCAGCCGCTACAATATTTTTAGCTACATAACGGGCCATATAAGCAGCGCTGCGATCAACCTTGCTGGCATCTTTGCCAGAAAAACAACCACCACCATGCCGCGCTACCCCGCCATAAGTATCCACGATTATTTTTCGTCCAGTTAGACCGGTATCAATAGCTGGTCCGCCAATTGTAAAAGCACCAGTTGCATTAATAAATATCTTTGTCTGATTATCTAGTAAATCTCCCAAAATTGGCTTGATTACTTTCTCTAAAACATCGGCTCTGACTTGTTGTAAACCAATCTCTTTATCATGACAGGCGGCGATAACGACTGTATCCACGCGTTTAGCCTGACCATTAATGTATTCCAGCGTTACCTGGCTTTTACCGTCGGGGTAAAGATAAGCTAAAGTTTTATCTTTTCTTAAATCAGATAATTTCTTAGTTAATTTATGACTTAAAATAATGGGCAGGGGCATTAACTCGGCACTTTCATTGCTCGCATAACCATACATCATGCCCTGGTCGCCAGCTCCTTGCTCCTTAAACTCTCCCTTTCCTTCAATTACACCTTGAGAAATTTCTAAACTTTGTTCATGAATTGATGATAAGATGGCGATGCTATCACAATCAAAGCCAGTTTTATAACTATCATAACCAATTTCTTTCAAAACTCTCCGAACAATACTATCAATATTCACATAGCGCTGAGTGCTAACTTCACCCCCCACTACCACCAAGCCACTGGTCGCTAAACACTCAACTGCCACCTTACTGTCCTTATCTAAAGTTAAAATAGCATCTAAAATGCCGTCACTTATCTGATCACAAACCTTATCTGGATGACCTTCGGTGACTGATTCAGAGCTGATTAATTTTTTTGTAATTTGCATAATTTTAGGTTCCTAATTGCCAAGATTTTAAATAATTCTTTTGCTCAGCATTTAATTTATCAATACTAAGACCCATTGACTTAAGCTTTAACTGGGCAATCTTTTCTTCTATTTTTACATCAATATCATAAACCTTATTTTCTAAATTTTTCTGCTCCTTAGCCCAAAGCAGTCCCAAGGCTTGGGTAGCAAAGCTCATATCCATAACACTAGCCGGGTGTCCTTCAGCAGCTGCCAAGTTAATCAGCCTCCCTTGGGCGAGGATGAAGATAGACTTTTTGCCAAGAACATATTCCTCCACAAAGGGACGCTGCAGTTTAGTTGATTTTTTAGCTATTTTCTTCAATTGAGCAATATTTATTTCTACATCAAAATGACCAGAATTACAAACAATCGCTTTATCTTTCATATTTTTAAAATGTTGCTTATCAATCACATTAATGTTACCGGTCAAAGTGCAAAATATATCTCCTACTAAACTAGCTTTAGTCATGCTCATTACCTCAAAGCCATCCATAGCCGCTTCTAAGGCTTTGATTGAATCTATCTCTGTGACAATCACTTTAGCACCTAAACCTCGGGCACGCATGGCAAAACCTCGCCCACACCAGCCATAGCCGGCCACCACTACTGTTTTACCGGCTATTAAAATATTAGTAGCCCTTAAAATGCCATCTAAAGTTGATTGACCGGTCCCATAACGATTATCAAAAAGGTGCTTGGTGCTGGCATCGTTGACCGCAATTACTGGTAGGAGTAATTTCTTCTTTTCGGCTAAAGACCGTAGACGAATAACACCGGTCGTAGTTTCTTCTAAACTAGCTATCATTTCCTTAGCATAATGAGAATATTTCTGATGCAGCAGCGAAACTAAGTCAGCTCCATCATCTAAAGTAATATTTGGCTTGAAATCTAAGGCCATTTTTAGGTGCTTGTAATAAGTATCTCTATTTTCACCATTAATCGCTAAAACTTTAATTCCATAGTCCTTAACTAAAGAAGCGGCCACTTCATCTTGTGTTGACAAAGGGTTTGAGGCAGTTAAAACTAAATCAGCCCCTCCTTCTTTAAGGGTAATCATTAAATTCGCAGTCTCTGCTGTTACATGTAAACAAGCGGCTACCTTAATTCCTGCTAGCACTTTTGTTTTTTTAAAATCTGCTTTTATTTGATTTAAAACTGGCATATCTAAAGCCGCCCATTTAATTTTAGCTAAACCATTTTTAACTAAATTAATATTTTTTATATCACTTTTCATAAAATTTTTTCTTTATATTTTTTATAATAAATGCTCTTAATTTGCTTTAAACTAAATGTATGTTTCTGCGTACCTAGGTGTAGGACAGGAAAACTAGCCACAATTGAAGCTAATTGCATTGCTTGCTTTGGTGATAAATTATTTAACAAGCCCTTAATTAAACCGGCCCGATAAGCATCCCCAGCTCCAGTCGGATCAAGTACTTTAGCTACTTTATGTGCCTTAACTTTAACTAATTGCCCCTTGATAGTTAAAACTGAGCCCTTATCAGCTAGAGTTGTAATTACCATAATATCTTTAAAAAACTTATCAGCCAAACCAAGCTTTAACTTATTCTTTATCACCTCTATTTCATAATCGTTACCAATTAACAAAAAAGTATTTTTAATAAACTTTAGTAATTCTAGCTTATTAAAATTAAAGACACCTTGCCCCGGGTCGAAGATATAGGGGACATTATTTTCCAAGCACCAATTTAAAGTAGCTAACATTTTTTCTTTAGCATCAGCTGAAATAATGGCTAAAGAAATTTTTTGACTATTTACTTTTTTAAAATCTGGTAACTTAGCAACACCGGAATAAAAAGCGGAAATTTGATTATCATTTTTGTCAGTGATAACATGAGCAACGGCAGTCTTGCCAGAAACTACTTTCACTCCTTTAAGGCCTATCTGAAACTGAGAGAAATATTTAGCATACTCCTTAAAATCAGTTCCTACCGAAGTCGCAATCTGACTTTTTTGCTCTAACAGAGAAAGATTGTAGGCAATATTACCGGCAGTTCCGCCATAACTAAAATCAAGATTGTCTAAACTAAAACTTATATTTAAATCATGAATCTTGTCAGTCATGATATAATCAGAAAAAGCTCCCTTAAGACTCATGATGTGATCATAGACAAGAGAGCCAGACACTAAAACTTTTTTATTTCTCATACTTTTTTTTGTCTTCAAGGTGCTTAATTTCCTGTTTAACCGCCTTATACTCTAAGCTACTTAAAGGATATTCATTAAGAATGGCTTTTAATTCAGCTAAATTTTTTGCCCCCTCTCTGCTTCTTTTAATCCTCTCTTCTTTTACTTTTTCCTCTTTAATGGCTTCTTCGCTTAAAACATCATTAAATACCTCTTTTTTAGGAGAAACTTTTTTAATTAATCTATCTTCAACAGGGCTATCCTCTTCAATGCCAAAGAAAGATAAATCCATCTTGGGCAAACGCTCAACTTGACCATGGTCATAAATATATTTTTGACCATCAATTTCTAAAATGACAGTGTTTTCATAGCCCTCCTTAGTATTACTCGGAACAGTTAATTTTTTATAAATCTCCAGTAAAGTTAAAACCTTAACACGATCTTCTATTTTTAATTTCTTGAGACGGGGATTCTTACTTAGATACTCAGCTTGTTTTATAGAGTTAGATAATTCTTTATTTATATGAATAAAAAAATCCTTTAACCAATCACTGACTTTATAAACCATTTCCACATTCTTATAATCGCCTGGAGTAATTAAATAGGCCTCGCACTTTTCTAAGGCTGATCTCATTTGCTCTTTGAGTTTAACTCGTTCATTTATATCTGAGGTGCTAACTAAATGCACTTGCAGTTTTTCCCACAAATTATAGTTTGCCAATTTAAAGATCAAGGGAAAATTACTTTTTAATAAACTTACTAGCTCTTGTCCATCAAAATAATTAAGAGCAATAAACTTTAATTGATTTAAATAGTTTATAATCTGATCATAAGCAGCGCGGTCTTTTCTTTTAATATCTTTTTTATTTAACCAATCGTTAACCACATTATATGCCTGAAAAGCACTTTTAAGATCATTCTCACTTAGAGTATAATTAACATGTTTTTGTAATAATTCTAATAATTTTTTTAACATATAAATTACTTAATTTTATCCCAATGATCTAATTCAGACAATAAATCATTAATGGCTTTTTGCGGATTTTCAACCCCAGCTTCTCCTACTTTATTGGCATACTCTTTGATAATATTAGCTGTTTTAACAGCGCCCGCTCTAATTAAGGTTTCAATATTTTTAGGATTAGAGGCAATAAATTTAATCGTATTAACATTACCGGTTTTAGCCATTTCTATTGAATATTGATCGTCTTTTGAGGCCAACAACTTCGCAATAGAAGCATCCATCACCCAATTTTTATCGGTATGATCACCACCCTCATAGTGGCCAGTCCCCAATCGACTAAAATCACGAACAAATTTTTGCACTTGAATTTTAGCTAATTCACTAAAACAAGCAGACTGTTGCTCGGCATAACTGTTTTCTTTCCATTGGCCTGTTTCGTTCATGCTCACTGCTCCCCAGCCTTGTATTTGATTATTAGCTTTACAGATTTCTCCAATTTCAGAAACTAGAGAATAAGACTCCTGAGAGCCCATCTTCCCCTTGTCTTGCATTAATTTGGCCAAATCTAACATTCCTTCTCGGCCGGTACCCAGATTAAGCGCTTCCATTAAATCATTATAATTCCCTTCTTTAGCCATTTTTTTAGCAGCTGCCCCCATCATATGAGTGTCTTTTTTAGCCATTGCTTCTTTAAAAATAGCAATTAATTCTCCCGAAGCAGATGTTCCTGTTAAGTCGGCAGCTGCTTTATTTTCCCCTTGAGATCTTAAAGCTGATTTAGCAATTGACACATCAGCTAACTTATTATTTTGAATAGCCGCGACAATTTCTTGTCTCGCTTTATTTAATTCCCTTTTTTCTTCTTGTTTCACATTTACCTTGACATCAATTTCTAATTCTTTTTTCTCTTTTTCAGCCTCATCTTCGACTACTGAACTTTCTTCATATTGTAAATTATTAATTTGTTCTTGATAATTATCCGATTTAGATTGGGCCTGGTTCATTTCCTCTCTTAAGCTATTTAACTCTTTCTCCTCTTTTTCAGTAATTGTGCCATCTTCTTCTTTGCTTTCTAATCTCTCTAAATCGGGCCTAAATGTTTCAATAAGTTCATCATTTTCTGCTTTCTTGGTTTCCAAATTTTCAATCTTATTATCTCTCTTATCCGCTTCTTCTTTGGTTATTATATGACTTTTTGAATCATTTAATTCATTAATTTCACTATTAACAGTGTCAGTTTCTTTTGTATTGTTTTCTAATTTATCAGCATATTCTTGTTCCTTCTTAGGCGAACCACCCTTAAAAAATTTATTTTGACTAAGGTTTTCATAAGCCAAATCTCCAGTTGAAAGAAGGGCCATTTTTCTATGAAAAGCACTCTTATTAGGATCTGTCGCCGCATCTAAAGTGCTTTTTCTAACTTGATCTTTCCTAATCTGTCTTTTTTTCTCTGATTGCTCTTGATACCGCTTATAACCAGCGGCCACATTTAAATCTACTCCCAACTTTTTACTGGCCACATCCCTGACATCCCCTGCTTGTCTGCCAGCCCACTTAGCAGTGCTTGCTCCTACCTTCTTGGCAATACTAAAGCCCTTATTAGAAACTTTACCAAGCGCTGACCCCGCCTCTCCACCTATATCTTGAGCAACCTTTAAACCACCCAGGAGCATAGCAATTCCGACAATAAAACGAAGCAGACTATCGGCTTGACCATATTTTTGAACATCAGCAACAACTTTAGTGCCAGTACCTGTTTCGGTATAATTAACATTTTCATGTCCCTCGGTCGTCCCCTCTAAATCTTGTCCATCTACTTCCAATATTTCGGCACCGGTATCGCTGGGATTAACCGTCATAAAAGAAAGCCAGATAAAAAAAGCTAAAACTGGACCAATAATGAGATTTTGACTAAACTGGGTCCACCATTTACTGGCATAGCTTTGACCATCAGGGAAGCTTTGTAAAAGAAAGGCCAAGGGAGAAAGAACCACATAGACCCAAATCATAACTATACGCATTATCAACATGGCAGTCATGGCGATCATTACCACTAAGCTAATTAGGGTATAAAGCAACATTAAGCCATAAGCGGCCATTACATCCCAATTGCTATCGCCAGGCTCAATGTCTTTAAATTGTCCGTAAGAATCAATCCCCAGTAAAGTTGTAATATTATAATTAGCAATTCCCTTAAAAGAATTAACGAAACTAAGCATAATCACCTGAGCAACATCAATCATCAGACCACAAATTGTTTTAGAAAAATTAATTAAAATAGCCATTAAAAGCAGTTTTGGTAACCACTTCTTATAATTATATTTTTCAATTCTTAAAATAGTAGCAAAGGAGATAATTAAAAGAATAACAATAAAAAACATGTTGGCCAAATCTCTAACCATTGTCCAACCAACTATAATTGATTTAGGCTTAAGAAAATTATTATACTGAGCGACATAAACAAGAACTCTAACCACCAACATCAAAATCCAGCCAAAAATATAGACAATGCCGGAGATGATCCCACCAGCAATCTTGACAAACCAGTTTACAGCCAAAACACTATCAGCAATTAAAAAACTAAAGACCGTGATTAATAAAATTAAAAAAACCCCTTTCAGTGCCCTGTTTTTACTAATCTTTTTAACTAATTTTTTTAAACTCATTAAAATAATTTAAAATATTAATTTCCGCCAAAAAATGTTGTTATTTTATTCCAAACAGCTGTCGCTAATTCTTTTACGGCTATTATAGAACATGCAACAGGATTAGCCGCACAAAATAGAAAGGCCATAAGCACTATAGCAGCTATTAACAAAATTAAACAACCAAAATTAATGCAGGCACAGCCAAGGGTTTCTGGCATTTTGAAAGGC
>CAYZMF010000017.1:0-16502 GCA_964479455.1 uncultured Gammaproteobacteria bacterium
CAATGAAGACAGAAAAAAGTAAAATAAAAAATTGTATCTTTAAATATTTCATCTTTATATTATAACCTATTCTTGCTCAAATTAATAATATTAGCTAACATTAAAATATATGAAAAAAAAGCAGTCCCTAATTATAGTTCTTATCTTAGCCAGTCTTTTTTTATTGATAGTTGGCCTTTTTATTTATAAGTTCCATGATGGTGGTCAAATTAAGTGGAGCTCTCCTGACGAAACAGCTAACTATTATTTTAGCAAAAAGTATGCTGGCTCTGGTGATTTAAGTCAGTTTGAGGCGGCTAACTTAGTGGCTGAAGAGGTGGTCCGGCCAAGAAGTATCCGCAGCGATCATGGCTGGCTTAAGCCGGTTAGTTTCTTGGGCATTATTATTTACTTTGGCTTTATTGCTAGCTTTTTAGGTATTTTCATCATCCCCTATTTAACACCGATTATTGCCTTTATTGCAATTATTTATTATTATCTACTGATAAAGAGATTATTTAATGATAAAGTAGCTATTTTAAGCACAGTTTTTCTGGCATTTTTTCCGGTTTATATTTATTACAGTGCCCGCAGTATGTTTCATAATGTCCTGTTTATTTCCTTGTTGATTATTTCCTTTTATTATTTTAACTTAAGTCTAGATAAAAAATATTTCAGAAAAACGAAAATTGGCTTGAATGTTTTATGGGCAAGTTTAGCCGGCTTATTCCTCGGCGGAGCAATCGCTACTAGAACTTCAGAACTAATTTGGCTTTTACCGAGTCTATTTGTTTTATATCTTTTCTATTGCAAAAGAATTTCTTGGCGGATATTGCTAGTATTAGCGGGCATTGGTCTAGCTATTTTACCAATTGCTTATTACAATCAATTTCTTTATGGTTTTTTAGCTTATGGTGGTTATGGAGAAATGAATACTTCAATCCAAGCGATTGGTCAGGCGAGCAGTGATTTATTTAGCTCAGCAAAACTCTCTTATTTAAAGCAATTTTGGCAAATTTTGAAAGATAATATTTTTTATTTCGGCCTAAAACCCAAACAATCACTATTCATGTTTTATTACTATGTTTTGCTAATGTTTCCCTATCTGTCTGCCTTATCTTTCTTAGGGGCTATTTTCTTTTTGTTTAGTAAATTTAAGAAATGGCGCCTAGTCTATTTAATCAATTTACTTATAGTTGCTTGTATTTTAGTCTTATATTACGGCAGTTGGCAGTTTTTTGATAATCCTGACCCTAGTCGCTACACGATCGGTAATTCCTATACCCGCTACTGGTTGCCAATTTATTTACTAATTATCCCTCTAGCTTCATACTTCCTGGTTTTTATTAGCAATCTTTTCTTTAAAAGAAAGGCTAGAGTTTTTAAATACCTTAAAAACACTTTTATTGTCTTAATTATCTCTTTTTTGGCTTATAATTCTCTAATTTTTGTTTTTTTTGGCTCTGAAGAAGGCTTAATTCATCTATATTACAATCACCGCCGTGATTTAGTAAATACTGAAAGAGTCTTAAATAATACCGAAAGCAATGCAATTATTGTCACCGAGTATCATGATAAGCAGTTTTTTCCCGAACGAAAGGTAATCGTTGCTTTACTCAATCACAATGAAACTAACTATTCAATTTCTCAATTAATTGATCATTACCCTATTTACTACTACAACTTTAGCTTTCAAGATAAAGACCTAGAATACTTAAACACTCGCAAACTATTAGAGTATAATTTAAATATTGAGCCTATTTTTAAACAGGGCGATTTTAGCCTATATAAATTCATTAAAATTAATTAATATGACCTATCAGATAATTACCATTGGTTGTCAGATGAATAAAGCTGACAGCGAACGAATCGCCACTTATTTAGAATTAAATAGCTACACGGAAGCTAAAGATATTAAAAAAGCTGATTTAGTTATTATCAACACTTGTTCAGTTAGACAGTCGGCTGAAGATAGAATTTATGGCTTAGCTAATCAAATAAAAAAAGATAATAAGAAGGTTTTTTTGATTATAACCGGTTGTCTTGCTTATCGTCTTGATGTAAAAAAAAGATTAAAAAATTTAGTTAATCTATTTTTGAATATTAACCAATTACCTAATTTACTGGAATTAGTTAAGCAGGAAAATGATTTTAAAATAGACCGTTTAAAAGGAGAGAAGTATCTAGAAATCTTGGCTAAGCATTCCAGTAATTTTAGTGCCTTTGTCCCAATTGGTAATGGTTGTAATAATTTTTGTTCATACTGCGTTGTTCCTTATGCCCGGGGAAGAGAAGTATATCGTCCCAAAACAGAGATTATCAAGGAAGTAAAAGCTTTAATTAAACAAGACTACAAAGAAATAATCCTTTTAGCCCAAAATGTAAATAGTTATCCTAATTTTCCTCAATTACTCAAAGAATTAAGCGAGATAAAAGGAGATTTTTGGCTAAGGTTTATCTCCTCTCACCCTAAAGACTTGTCAAATGAGTTAATTAAGGTAATCGCCAGCAGTGAAAAAATAGCCAATCATTTACACTTAGCTTTGCAGTCGGGTGATGATGAGATATTGGAGAAAATGAACAGGAAATATCAAGCAAAGGATTTTGAAAAGATTATTGAAAAAGTGAGAAAAGCCAAAAAAGATATAGCTATCAGCACTGATATTATTGTCGGTTTCCCTTCAGAAAGAGAAAGGCATTTTAACAATACTAAAAGATTGTTTAAAAAATTAAAACTTGATATGGCCTATATCTCTCAGTTTAGCAGAAGGCCACAAACCGCCGCCTATTATTTAAAAGACGATGTTAAAAAAGAAACTAAAAAAAGAAGGGCTGAAGTTTTAACTAAGATCTTAAAAAAAAGTGCTCTCAAAAATAATCAGAAATATCTAAACCAAAGGCACCGGGTTTTGCTAAGAGGTAAAGATAAAAAAAATAACTATTATGGCCAGACAGGAAGTAATAAAAATGTTATAATAGAGGATGACAAGAATCTAAGAAATTTAGTTGGTCAGTTCATTACAGTTTACATTAGCGAGGCCAAGACCTTCAGTTTAAAGGGGAAGATGGTGGAATAAAAAGAACCCTCGCTAACTTGTGTCAAGGGAGTTATCCGCAGCCTATAATTTAAAACATATGTCAAATAAAAATAGAAAGGAATTAGTTCTGGTTGTTTTAGGGCCAACGGCAACTGGTAAGACCAGCTTAGCGGTTAAGCTGGCTAAACGCTACCAAGGAGAGATAATTTCAGCTGATAGTCGTCAGGTATACCGGGGTCTGGATATTGGCAGTGGCAAAGACTTGGCTGAGTATGGGAGTATCAAGCATCATTTAATTGATGTAGCCGATCTTAGTGATGTCTTTAATTTAGCTCAATATCAAAAATTGGCTCAGCTAGCAATCAATTTGATTTTAACTAAAGGGAAATTACCAATCTTAGTCGGAGGCAGTGGTTTATATTTACAAGCGATTATTGATAACTATGATTTAAATGAAGTGAGGCCTGATTATGAGCTAAGAGAGAAGCTAGAGTCTTTAGATAGGCTTAAGCTGCAGACGATGCTAGAGAAGAGGGACAAGGAGTTTTTTTCCTCACTTAACAATAGTGAAGTTAATAATAAGCGACGCTTGATTAGATATTTAGAGATTTTGGAAGCTGGTTTTTCACTTGGTAAAAAAGGGAATAGTCAATATGACTTTTTAATCATTGGCTTAGATTTTGAAATGAAAGTTTTGAGAGAGAGAATTGCTAGGCGCTTAAAAGAGAGGCTAGAGAAGGAGGGCTTAGTAGAAGAGCTTGAGTTTTTACATCAGAGAGGTGTTTCTTGGACGAGATTAATCTCACTGGGGCTAGAGTATAAGTTTGTTAGCTATTATTTACAAAAAAAAATCTCTTATCAAGAGATGTTTGAATTACTACTAACGGCGATTGTTCAGTTTGCTAAAAGACAAAAAACTTGGTTCAAGAGAATGGAAAGGCAGGGACACAAAATTCATTATTTAAATGATGAAAAGGCGATAATTGCTTTAATTAATCAGCATCTCTTCTAGAATTTTTTTAACTTTAACGGGGTTAGCCTTACCTTTGCTTTGTGCCATCACTTTACCAATTAAAAACTTAATAACTGGTATTTTGCCTTCTTTATACATCTGTGCCTGTTTAGGAAATTTATTAACTATATCCTGAATTATATTTTTTAGTCTATCGGGATTATCAATTTGTTCTAGACCTAGTTCATCCATAATGTTAGTTGGGTCGCCACCTTGTTCATACATTATTTTCAGTATTTTCAAGCCAGTATTAGAGTTAATTTTCCCGCGCCAAATCAAGGACATTAGTTCAGCAAAATTTTCGGGGGTGATTAAATTATCTTTAAACTTTTTATTATCATTTTTAAAGTAAGTAAATAATTCACCGCTTAACCAATTAGCGGCCATTTGGCTTAATTTTTTTGATTGCCTGTCAAAGCTATCTTCTTCAGCAATGGTCCAAGCGGCTAATTCAGAAATCATTTTCTCGCTAAAGTCAGCTAGGTCTTTATCACTAATTAAAATATCAATTGTTTCCTCTTTAAGGCCAAATTCCTTTTTAAATCTTCTTTTCTTAGCTAGAGGTAATTCTTTAATTTGTTTTTTAAGTTTATCAATTTGAGTCTTTGTGAAAATAATATCAGGAATATCCGGTTCTTTGAAATAGCGGTAATCAGCGGCTGTTTCTTTTTTTCGTTGCGAAATGGTCTTATTTAATTTTTCGTTGAAACCTCTAGTTTCTGCAATTATTTCCTGTTTTTTATCTAAAAGAGTAGTTTGTCTTTTTATTTCATAATTTATTGCTTTTTCTAGAGATTTAAAAGAGTTGATATTTTTAACTTCCACTTTATTATTCAATTTATGCTTAGTAATAGCGATAATCTCCGGACCTTTTCTTCGCCAAGTTTTAGGTTTTTGTAAACTGATATTAGCTTCGCAACGCATTTCTCCTTTTTCCATATTAGCGGAACTAACTTCTAGGTATCTTAAAACCCTTTGAAATTCTTGACAGAAAGCTTTCGCTTCAAGAGCATCTTTAATCATTGGATCAGTGACTAGTTCGAGTAAAGGGGCGCCAGCTCGATTAAAATCAATTAAAGTTTGCTCTTTTTCTAATTGATGAAATGACTTGCCGGTATCTTCTTCTAGGTGGATTCTAGTAATATCTATTTTTCGACGATCAACGATTAAATGTCCTTCAAAAGCAAAGGGTTTGTCATATTGTGAGATTTGATAAGCCTTAGGTAAATCTGGATAAAAGTAGTTTTTTCGATCGAATTTTGATCTTAAATTAATTTGGCAATTTAAAGCCAAACCAGTTAGAATGGTCCAGTCGATTGCCTTCTTGTTAGGCATAGGCAAGGTGCCAGGGTGACCAAGGCAAATAGGGCAAACATTAGTATTGGCAGGAGATTGGTCTCGTTTGTTTAAACAAGAGCAAAACATCTTGCTCTTTGTGTTTAGCTCGGCGTGGATTTCCAAACCGATGATAATATCATATTTCATATCAATATTGTAGCTTAAATTTTAATTTAAAGGAAGGTTTTTAATTAAAACTTACCATTAAGTCAGAGAGGCTTAATATTTTTGGCACTGTATAATAAAGGTTTAAAATTGTGCTTAGTTAAGGAGTATTATAAGCAGGCTGATGAGCGCATTAAATTAGCTGTAGAAATTTATCGGACTAGAGTTTTTTTAGGTATTAGCTAAGAAGAATTAGTTCAAATGACTAAGACTACGCAAAAAATGGTTTCTAATCTTGAAAGCGCTGGCCTTGATATTAGATTTAGTACTTTAAATAGAATTAGAAAAGCTTTGGATAATTGGACTCGAATTTATAGTTAATATAAACCAGTACTGCCAAAACCTTGATCATTTCTTTCAGTTTTATCTTCAAGCTTGGTTTCAATGACTTCGGGATGGCTAACTTTTTGAATTAGGATTTGGGCAATTTTTTGCCCTTTTTTAATATGGACAATATCTTCGCTTAAGTTTTTAAAAATTATTTTGACTTCTCCTCGATAACTTTCATCAATTACTCCGCCTAAGGTGGTATAGCCTAAATTAGCCAAACCGCTTTTATCCCAAATTAAGGCGACATGACCGGCTGGAATGGCGATTTTAAGGCCAGTTTTAATTAGGGCTTGACCATAAATCTCAATTGAATAATCTTCAACAGCGAAGAGGTCAAAGCCAGCGTCGCTGGGGTGAGCTTTAGTCGGCAAGCTGGCATCTGGTCTTAGCTTTTCTACTAAGAGTGATCGATTTAAATTTTTAATAGGTATTTCCTCTTTTTTGTTTTTAAAATTTATTATTTTACTAGTATAATTTTTTAGTTCTTGATTATTAAGCAGAACTTGGCCAACTGATTGCCAGGACTTATCAACTTCTTTGATTTTTTCTGGTTTTTTAAACAGTCTATCTACTTTAGTGCAGACTAGGTAGTGGATATCCTCACGACTAAGCATCTCATTATTTCTAGTACATTTAAGCATTTCAAAGTTAGGAAAACTTTCAGCTATTTCTAAGTAGACATTAGCTGCTCTTTGTAGGTGCTCTAAATTATTTTCATGAATATCATTAGTCTTTCCCTTCCAATCCTCTCTTTTTCTGTCTTTAGCTAATTTTTGAGCAATTTCTGGCTCAGCATAAAGAATGATTGATAAATCAGGGGTGGGCAGATTAAAGATATTATACTCCAGTTCATATAACCAATTAAAGAAGAGCTTTCTTTCTAAGGCGTTTTCAATTTTTCCCCCTTGGTGGCCTAAGTTAGCGGAAACATAACGATTTAACAGAACAATCTTGTTTTGTTTCAAGGCTTCTTTTATTTTGAAACTAGCATCAAAACGATCAACGGCATAGAGGATTGATGATTGATAGGGGCTAACTTCATTCGCTTGACCGTATTTACCAGTCAAATACTCTTCAATTGGGCCAGCTGATTTAGTATTGTATTGAGGAAAGTCAAAATCAAGGACTGAGAGCCCGTCATTTTCTAGCTTTTTTTTAAGTAATTGTAATTGAGTGGCTTTACCGGTTCCGTCAGTGCCGTCAATCACTATTAATTTTCCTTGATTTTCCATATATAAAAAGAGTTAATATGAAATACTTAACTCCTCCTTAATTTTAAGCTTTCTATTTATCTTGCCAGTCTTTAATTATTTTGTCAATTTGATTATAGAGACTTGCAAAATTATTATTATTATCTAAGTGATAATTAGCCTTTTTCATAACTCCTTCAATTTGCAACTCAGCCTCTTTTTGATGATCTTCAATAAATTGCTGATAGGTTTTTTTGTCATCGTTTTCATTTTCTGCTCTTTTTATTAATCTTTGGTAACGAATTTTAAGCTCAGCTTCTAAGCTAATTAGAAAAAAATTATCTAAATCATTTAGATATTTAATATCAGCCATTCTTCTGACCCCGTCAATTACAACGATGGAAGCTTCTATTTTGCCGACCTGATTAACTATGGTTTTAGCCAGGATGTCTTCGCCATAGAGTTTTCTTAAATTAGTTGATAAGTCTTGTAGGTTAGAGCGACTATTTTCCAGTCCTAAAATATCTAAGATATTTCGTAAAATTTCAGAAAAACGACAACTTTTAGCTTGATAATTCTTTTCTAAATATAGTTTAACAGTATCCTTACCGGACGCCATTTGACCAACTAAACCAAAGATAAGTTTGTTCATATCAATATATTACTTTATAACGAGCAAAAAAGACATCGTCATTTAATTTTTTTAGTTCTAATAATTTTAAATCTAATTCATGCTCTCGAGCAAAGATTGATAGTCCGGTGCCAAAAATTTTAGCTTCAAAGCTAATGATTATTTCATCTATTAATTTATTATCGAGAAAAAGAGAATTAATTTTAGCGCCTCCGCCAAGGAGAGCGGACTTGTAGCCGAGTCTTTCTAAATCTTCTAACACCTTTTTGGGCTCTCCTTTAACCCATTTAACTCCTTCAATTTCCTGATTATCTTGGTGGCTAAAGACTACATTTAAACGCCCGGGTAAAGGTTTAGGGAAAGTTTTAAAGGTATTTTCTCCCATAATTACCACTTTTAATTTTCTAGAGACTTGACTAAAAAATTTCTTATCAGCTTGGCTAGTCCAGTTAGCGAAATGATTGGCATTTTTAGCAATTTTACCATCAATTGTACTAGCCATCATGAGAGTAATTTTTAGCATATTTTAGATAGCGATTGGTGCCTTAATACTTGCTTCGGGCTGATAATTTTCTAATTTAAAATCAGCAAACTCAAATGAGAAAATATCTTTTTTCAAAGGGTTGATAATCATTTTTGGCAAAGCCTTTGCTTGCCGGCTTAATTGTTCCTTTACTTGCTCTAGGTGGTTGTTATAAATATGTAAATCCCCAAAAGTATGAATAAAACTCCCTAGTTTTTTATCACAAACCTGGGCCATCATCATCGTTAGTAGGGAGTAGGAGGCGATGTTAAAGGGAACGCCTAGAAATATATCGGCACTTCTTTGATAGAGTTGGCAGGAAAGTCGATCGTTGGCGTCGACATAAAATTGAAAAATAGTATGGCAGGGTGGTGGAGCGGTTTTTTTGCCTTTTATCAATTGTCTTAAATCACCCACATTCCAGCCACTAACAATAATTCTTCGGGAATAGGGATTGTTTTTAATTGCTTCAACCGCTTCAGCAATTTGATTAATTTTTTCGCCCGTATTGCTTTGCCAGGCAGTCCATTGCTTGCCGTAAATAGGGCCTAAGTCGCCATTTTCATCAGCCCACTCATTCCAGATATTAACACCGTGATCATTTAAATATTTAATATTAGTATCGCCTTTTAAAAACCACAATAATTCATAGATGATTGATTTCAAATGAATTTTTTTAGTGGTTAAAAGAGGGAAGCCTTCATTTAAATCAAATCTTATTTGTCGACCAAAGACACTAATTGTGCCGGTCTTGGTTCTGTCTTCTTTACCACTGCCATTATCTAAGACATCTTGGAGCAGGTTTAAATATTGGTGCATATTTTTGAAATTATTTCATATTTTCATAACTAGTCATAGTGTCAGATAGTAATTGAAAATCTATTTGAGCTTCTTTAAATATTTCCTTGCTTCTTTGACTGGCGTGATAGTCTTGACTACAAACGACTCTCTTAATGCCAGCGTTAATTATCATTTTAGCACAGGTATAGCAGGGGGTCATTTTGCAGTATAAGGTGGCACCTTCCAAGGCAATGCCAAAACGAGCGGCTTGACAAATAGCGTTTTGTTCAGCGTGGGTGGTGCGAATACAATGTTTGGATTTAGTGCCGTCTATTTGAGTTACAGTATGAAATTCATGCCCTAGTTGATCGCAGTGAGCCAGTCCAATTGGTGAGCCAACATAGCCAGTTGAAACTATTCTTTTGTTTTTAGTAATTACACAACCGGCTCGACCCCGATCGCAGGTTCCCCGACTACCGACCGTTTCCGTTAGATTAATGAAATACTCATCCCAGGAGGGTCGCTGATAGTTTTTCATATTTTTATTATTATAATTTAATTTTAATATACAATCTCAATTTAAGCAAATTATGATTTGTGCTATAATAATGACATGAAAATATTGTTATTTTGTTTAATTTTTTTGTTTTTACCCCTTTTTCCCCTCAAAGCCAATTTAGCTCAATCTTTAACGGGAAGAATAGTTTTAAGCGTGGAAGAAAATGGCGAGGCTTGGTACATTAACCCTCTTGACTTAAGAAGATATTATTTAGGACGACCAGCTGACGCCTTTGAAATTATGCGTACTTTAGGTCTAGGAATCAGTGAGCGTGATTGGGAAGAAATTGATGGCGATTTGAGTCATAAATTAGCCGGGCGAATAGTTTTGCGGGTGGAGACTGGTGGCGAGGCCTGGTATATCAATCCCCTGGATTTTCAGAAACATTATTTAGGACGACCAGCTGACGCTTTTGAAATTATGCGGAGCCTGGGATTGGGTATTAGTCGCCAGGATTTAGCCATGATTTACAAGCCGGGCCTGACTGATTCTCTTAATGAATATAGTCGCTATCGCCATGAAAAACTATTTTTAAAGGGTAGAAATTTTAGCTTAGATATTGTTGAAATTGATTTAAATAATCCTAATTTAGAAATTTTGACTTTAAGTAGTAGCCCAGGACAAGCTAAGCCCTTGGGTGCTTATGTCTTTGATAATGACGGGTTTACTGGTTTTACCGGTTCATATTTTTGTACTAATGCCAGCTGTGGCGGTAATAATTATTATTTCTTCCCAATTTATGATTCAAAACAAAAAGTTTTTATTAATCAAGATAAATTAAAATATTGGACAACGGGACCTTTAATTGCCTTTGATCAAAATAATCGCTTTTATTATTTCAAAGACTCACGAGATTTTAAAAGTCAAGAACATTTTGAAAAGACCAATCAAGTAAAATTACAAGCTTTAATTGGCAACAAGCCAAGGTTATTGGAAAAAGGTCTAAATACTTTAATTGATTGGGAGGTGGATGCTTCGCAGTTAAATAAGCAAACGAGAAGAAACGCGCTGGCTTTTAAGGAAGATTTAAATCGTTTATATTTAATTTCAGTTAGGCCTAGTGATTTAAATGAATTAGTCGGTGTTTTGCAATATCTTCAATTTGACTATGCCTTAAATATTGATGGTGGCCAATCTTCAGCCCTGCTTTACAATGGGGAGTATATGGTCAGACCGGGGCGAAGCATTCCTAATGCTCTGGTCTTTAAAGAATAATTTATGTTTTTTCTGCTCTATAGAAAAGAATTAGAAGCAAAGGGTCAGCTAATTATTAACTGTAAAATTAAAGCACGGGCAAAAAGCAATGAGATAAAGGGTTTTTTAGATGAAAAGACAGTTAAAATATTTATTAAAAAACCAGCTGTTAATAATTTAGCTAACTTAGAATTGATTAAGTATTTAAAAGAGATATTTTTGCCCTTTAAAGTAGATATAGAAATTTTAAGTGGTAAAAGCAGTAGCTTAAAGAGATTGAAAATAATTAAAAGATAGTATGGATTTATCAATTATTATTGTCTCTTGGCAGGTTAAGGACTTGCTGAGAAAAAATTTAAAGTCCATTTTTAATTCTCAAACTAAATATAGCTTTGAGGTGATTGTAGTTGATAATAATTCTAGAGATGGTAGTTTAGAAATGTTAAAAAAAGAATTTCCACAAGTAAAAATAATTGCTAATTTAGAAAATCTTGGTTTTGCTAAGGCTAGCAATTTAGGGATGAAAAAATCCCAGGGAGACTACATCTTGCTTCTTAACCCCGATATGGAGCTTTTAGTAGATACTTTGGAAAATTCATTAAAAGAAGCAAAAGAAAATCAGTCAGTCACGGTAATGGGAATTAGATTAATTGATAGGGAGGGGAGGGATATAAGGCAAGTCAGGCGATTCCCGCAATTATTTGATCAATTAATGATTGTTCTTAAAATTCCTCATTTATTTCTCTGTGTTTTAAATAATTATTTAAGGAAAAAATTTAATTATGGAAAGAGCCAGACAGTTGATTCAATCCGGGGTTCTTATTTCTTAATTAATAAAAAGAACTGGCAAACTATTAGTCAAGAAAAACTCCCCTTGCTTGATGAGTCATATTTTATTTGGTTTGAAGAAGTTGACTTTTGTCGCCAGGTTTATAAGAATAAGGGGAGAGTGTTTTACTCTAGCCAAGCGAAGGCAATTGATTTAGTTGGCTCTAGTTTCAAGCAAGTTAACTGGAGTCTTAAGCAAAATTACTTTAAAGACTCAATGCTTAATTATTTTAAAAAATGGCAGCCTCGGTATCAATATTATCTCTTGAAATCAGCTTGGTCATTAGTTTTAGGAATTACTAACTTATTTAAACAATGAAAAAAGTCGGAATTGTCTTATTAAACTATAAAGATTATGCTCGTCGCTATTTAAAGATAAGCTGGTCTTCTATTTTAGACCAAGATTATTTAGGGGAGATTAAAACTATTATCGTTGATAATGAGAGTAGCTCAGATTCATATAATTTTATCAAACAAAGTGCTCCAGAGGCGGAAATCATTGTCAATAAAAACAATGATGGCTTTGCTAAGGGTAATAACGATGGCATGAAGAAGCTGATAGAAGATGCTTGTGATTACATCTTTCTTTTAAATATGGATGCCTATTTAGATAAAAAAGCTATTTCGCACTTAGTTAAAAGCTTTGAAAAGGATGATAAGATTGGGGCAGTGCAGGCCCGCTTGATGCTGTCTTATGAAAAGGAAAAAATTAATAGTCTGGGCAACGCTACTCATTTTTTAGGCTTTGGTTATTGCCAGAATTATCAAGAAAAATATTTG
This sequence comes from uncultured Gammaproteobacteria bacterium, assembly GCA_964479455.1. Classification (GTDB taxonomy): domain Bacteria; phylum Patescibacteriota; class Patescibacteriia; order Patescibacteriales; family UBA12465; genus PWHG01. The sequence goes on from CAYZMF010000017.1 coordinate 12,348, forward strand.
GAAACTGGGAAAGAACTTGAAGACATTGCCTACCCTTCAGGAGCGGCCGTAATGTTTAAAAAAGAAGTTTTAGAGAAAGTCGGACTCTTTGACGAAAAATATTTCATGTATAATGAAGACCAAGATTTAGCTTGGCGTATTTGGCTGGCTGCTTATCGTTGTGTCGTTAGCCACTTGGCGATTGCTTATCATGACTATAGTTTTAGCCGCTCAATTGCTAAGTATTATTTCATGGAAAGAAATAGGATAATTACTACTTTAAAAAATTATCATATCGTTTCTTTAATTATTTTTTCCCCCGCTTTCATAGTCATGGAGCTGGGGCTTTTATTATTTTCCTTAAAATCAGCTTGGTTTAAGGAGAAGCTAAAAGCAATAACTTTTTTCTTTAACTATAAAAACCTCGCTTATATCTACAAAGAAAGGAAGAAAGTGCAAAAAAGGCGACTTAGAAAAGAGGGAGAGATCCTAAAACTATTTTCCAGTAAAATTGCTTATCAGGAAATAGATAATGTAGTTTTAAGGCATATCGTCAATCCCCTTTTTAGCCTTTACTTTAAAATTAGCCTTTTTTTAATTAAAGTGCTAAAGATATAGTATGGATTTATCAATTATAATAGTAAACTACAAGAGTAAAGAAAAACTGCAAAATTGTTTGCAGTCTATTTACCAAGCAAATTTAAATAGGCTGAAGTGGGAGATTATTGTTGTTGAAAATAATTCAGGCGATGACTTAGGGGGATTAGATGAAGATAAGGATAATCTAAAATTAATACTAAGTGATAAGAATCTAGGCATGGGTGGGGGAAATAATTTGGGGATTAAACATTCAAAAGGTCAATATATTTTAATTTCCAACCCTGACATAGTTTTTAAAAAAGATTGTATTTCAAAGCTTTATCAGCAGATTAGAAATAACGAAGAAATTGCCTTAGTGGGGCCTAAATTACTCTACCCTGATGGTAGTTTGCAGTACTCTAGCGCTAGATTCCCTAAAATTTATCTCCCTCTTTTAAGACGGACTTTTATCGGCTATTTTTTTCCTAATTTTTCAAATAATTATTTTCTAAAATTTGATTCTTATGATAAAATTAGAGAAGTAGATTGGCTTTTAGGGGCTTGTTTTATCGTGAGAAGAGAACAATTTTTTCTCAGCCAAGGCAAACTATTTGATGAGCGTTTTTTTATGTATTTTGAAGATGTTGATTTATGTAGGAGAATTAAACAAGCTAAAAAAAAGACCATTTATCTGCCATCAGCGGTCGCTATTCATGATCATGCCCGGGCCAGTGCCCGGCACAGATGGTATTTAGCTATCTTCAAAGACAAGTTAGCCAAAGAGCATATTAAGTCTTGGTGGCGCTATTTTCTTAAATGGGGATTTAAATAATAAAATAAATATATGCAAAAAATTAAAAAAGCAATTTTTCCAGTAGCTGGCTTTGGTACTCGATTTTTACCAGCTACTAAAGCTCAACCAAAGGAAATGCTGCCGGTCGTTGATAAACCAGTCATTCAATATTTAGTTGAGCAAGCAGTTGAGGCGGGGATTGAAGAGATTATCTTTGTTACTGGTCGTGGTAAAAGAGCAATTGAAGATCACTTTGATTATTCCTTTGAGCTATCTAAAACCTTAGTAGAGAAGAATAAGTTGGATTTAGTTAAAAAAGTCCAAGCAATCGAAAAATTAGCCAAGTTCTCCTATGTTCGCCAACCGATTCCCTTAGGAGACGGCGATGCTGTCAAGCGGGCTGCTCACCTAGTTTTCAAGGATGAGCCAGTTTTGGTAATGTTTGGCGATTCTCTTTATGATTATTCAATTTCGCCAGTCAAGCAAGTAATTGATGCTTATTATAAATATCAACACACCATTATTGGTTTGTCCGAAGTTAAGCCAGAGGAAGTCAGTCAATTTGGAGTAATTGATGGTCGAGAAATAGAAGGGAGTGCTTATGAAATATCCCATTTCGTAGAGAAACCAAAACAGAAAGAAGCCCCGTCTAATTTAGTTCAGGTGGGAATTAATATTATTGGCCCTGAGGTCTTTAAAACCCTAGAGCAGATGCATGAGGGAGATTCTGGCGAGTTAAGACTGGCTGATGCTTATGAATTAATGTTAAAAAATGGAGAAAAGCTATATGGGCAGAAACTAAGCGGTGAATGGTTAGATACTGGGAATAAGTTTAATTTTATCAAAGCGACTATTAAGCTAGGTCTGAAAGATAAGGAAATTGGCAGTGATTTAAAAGGTTTTTTGAAGGGATTGGAGATATAATTGCTTTGACATTTTTCTTAAAAAAATTATGGACAAAGAAGAAGCTAAACAACAAATTGCAAAACTAGTTGAAAAATATCAAAATATTGTTGATACTCAGAAAGTAAAATCATATAATGAAGCTCAAACTAGAAATGAATTTATTGAGCCACTTTTTGAGTTTTTAGGCTGGGATATGAGAAATCTTGAAAATCCAAATGAAGTAACAACGGAAGAAAATGTTTCTAAAGGGCGAGTTGATTTAGCTTTTCGGCTTAATCATATTCCTGTTATGTTTTTGGAGGCTAAAGCCATGAAGGTTGATTTAGACGAGTGGAAATGGGCAGAACAGGCCATAAATTATTCTTGGAATAAAAGTGTAACCTGGGCTATTTTAACTGATTTTGAGGGAATTAAAATTTTTAATGCAGAAATTCCACCAAAAAATCTATCCCAAAATCTTTTTTTCGAGTTGAAATGGCATGAATATTTAAATCGTTTTGATCAATTATGGCTTCTTTCCAAAGCAAGTTTTGAAGAAAAGAAACTTGCTGAACAGGCGGAAAAATGGGGCAAGCTCACCAAACGAAAGCAGGTTGGTGAAAAACTTTTTGAGGATTTGACTACATGGCGTGTGCTTCTTACCAAAGATTTTAAGAAAAACAACATCACCATTGACGAAGACGCTCTTGATGAAGGCGTACAAAAAATTTTGGATCGCCTTATTTTTATTCGTACTGCCGAAGACAGAAAAATTGAACAAAACATTTTGCTTTCGCTTGTCCGCGAGTGGGAAATCGCAGGAAAACGACACAACATTTTCAAAAGGCTCAATGACGGTTTTCGCTGGTTTGATGATAAGTACAATTCAAAACTCTTTGCTCCTCACGCTTTGGAAATTTGGAAAGCCGATGACAAAGTTTTTGAAACAATCATTAAAGGGCTTTACCAAACAGCAGACGGCTACCGCTACGATTTTTCCGCCATTTCAACCGATGTTTTGGGCGGAATTTACGAGCAATATTTGGGATATGTTCAGGAGAAGAAAGAAAAGGACGAGAAGAAAAAATCCAAACGCAAATCACAAGGAATTTACTACACGCCGAAATACATTGTTGAATACCTAATCGAGCAAACACTCGGCGAAGTTTTGAAAAAGGCCAAAGCAAAAGACATTCCAAATATAAAAATTCTTGACCCCGCTTGCGGTAGCGGTTCTTTCCTTATTTCCGCTTACGATAAAATGCTGGAAACAAAAAAAAGCTGGACAAACAAACAGGGCTTTTTGATCGCTTTGAAATCCTGAAAAACAATATTTACGGTGTTGACTTGGACGAGCAAGCCATAGAAATCGCCCAACTCAACCTACTTTTGCGTGTACTTCAACAAAGAACAAAACTGCCAACACTTTCTCATAATATTCGGATTGGAAATTCACTTGTAGATGGTGATACGGAAAAACTACAAGAATTTTTTGGTGATAAGTGCCGGGAGCAAAAAGCCTTTAATTGGCAAGAAGAGTTTCCAGAGGTGTTTGAAAAAGGAGGCTTTGATGTGATAATTGGAAATCCGCCGTATATAAGACCTCATAATTTGGAGGAGAAAATAAAAAAATATTTATGGTCAGAAAGTAAAACAGTAAAAGCAAAGGGAGATATTTACTCTGCCTTTATAGAAAAAGGCATAACTCTTTTGAAAGACGGAGGACTCATAGCTTTTATAGTTCCTCACACTTGGTTATCTCTTAAAAGTTTTGAAGATTTGAGAGAATTTATATTAGACAATTGTTGTATAAAATCAATTACATTTACCCCAAGAAAAGTATTTAAAGATGCACAAGTTGAAACATTGTTTTTTGTTTTTGAGAAATGTCAATTAGAAAAAAAGAGACAAAAAAATAA
>CAYZMF010000018.1:0-15447 GCA_964479455.1 uncultured Gammaproteobacteria bacterium
TTCCTTCTTGTCTTCTGTTTTAGCCTCATCTTCTTTTTTCTCTTCAACTTTGTCTGCTACCTTCTTTTTACCAGGCTTAGAGGCGACCACCTTTTTTCCCTCAATAAGCTTTTTTTCATCTAATAGATTATTAACCGTCGCAGTCATTTGTGCTCCATTTTTAATCCAATATTTAACTCTATCAGCTTTTGCTTGAAAATCTTTAGTATATGGATTATAAGTTCCTAAAATCTCTAAAGCTCTACCATAAGGATCCTTGTGTTCCTCGGAGATTATGATTCTAAACACCTTTTTATTAGTTTTACCAACTTTTGCTAATTTAATTTTCAACATATTATTTTATTAAAACATCAATTATCTTAAAATATAATTTGATAAAAGTCAAGAATTTAATATCTTGGCCTTGGCCGTTTATTGTTATTATTAAAATTATTATTATCACTCTTTCCCTTCTCGTTTACCCAATATTTTTTATTCTCATCTAAACCTTTCATGCTTAAACTGATTTTACCCTGTTCATCAATGTCTTTAATTTTAACTGTTACCATTTTCCCTATTTCTAAAACATCACTTGGTTTGTTGACTCGGTAGGGAGCTATTTCACTGACATGAACCAAGCCGTCCTGATTGGCATTGAGCTCTACAAAGGCTCCAAAATCTAGGATTCTAACAACTTTTCCGCTAACTATTTCTCCTGCCTCAAAAACATGAACGATTTCTTTAATTTGATTTAAAGCTTTTTGGGCCATTTCTTGATCAGTGCCACAAATCATTACCAAGCCGTCATCATCAATGTCAATACTAACCCCAGTTTCATCAATTATTTTGTTAATAATTTTACCTCCTGGGCCAATGATAGCGCCAATTTTTTTTGGATCAACGGATAGGCTAATAATTTTAGGAGCATAAGGGGACAGCTCTTTTCTTGGCTGTGAAATAGCAGTATTCATATTAGCTAAGACCTTATTTAAAGCTTCCCGACCTTGTTTTAGGAGCTTGGCAATGGTTTCCGCTTTTATCCCTAGGGTTTTAGTATCAAGCTGAATAGCGGTTAGGCCAGTTTCAGTTCCGGCAATTTTAAAATCAGCCCCACCTTCGCCATCTTCTAAATCTTGAATATCAGTTAATACTTCCCATTTATTCATATCTTTATCAGAGGCAATTCCCATGGCAATGCCAGCGACTGCTTTTTTAAGCGGTACACCAGCATCCATTAGGGCTAAACTTGAAGCGCAAGTAGCGGCCATTGAAGATGAGCCATTTGAGCCCAATGTTTCGCTAACTACCCTAATTGTATAGGGGAAAGTCTCTTTGTCTGGGATAACCGGCATTAGAGCTTTTTCGGCTAAAGCTCCATGACCAATTTCGCGACGCCCAGTCCCACGCAAAGGAGAAACTTCTCCTACTGAATAAGGGGGAAAGTTATAGTGATGCATGAATCTTTTTTTGCTTTGCCCCTCTACTCCCTCTAAAGATTGTTCTAGTCCAGGAGCACCCAGCGTAACGATTGTTAGCATTTGGGTTTCTCCCCTAGAAAAAAGGGCACTACCATGAGTACGGTTGATAATAGATATTTCCGAAGATAAATCTCTTATATCATTTAAAGAGCGACCATCAATTCGTTTTTTTTCTTCTAAGAGAGCTTTTGTTACTTCATAGTTAATATGTTTTTCAACTAATTGTTTAATTAGATAAGAGCGCAAATCTTTTTTTATTTCTAGGCTAAAAAGGTATTTATCTAAATTTTCCTTAATTATTTTAACAGCTAATTTCCTTTCTCCTTTGCTTTGTAATTCTTTATCAAAAAGGGTGGCCTTAACATTGTTTTCTAGCCATTCTTGAGCGGTTTTAAGTAATTTTTCTTTTTCTTCTTTATCTTTTTTTTCTTCAATACTTTCTAAAATCTCTCTTTCTTCCTTTTTATCTTTGCCGGCTTTTTCTTTTAATTCGTTCATTAGCCCTAAAACTGGCTTCAATTGTGCTTGACCAGCCAAAACAGCTTCAGCAATTCTATCTTCCTTTAAATCATTGGCGCCGGCATCAATCATGATAACTTTATCGGTATTTCCGGCAATAATTAAATCTAAATTACTTTTTTCTTGCTCTTGAAAGCTTGGGTTAAAGATGAACTTATCATCTATTAAGCCAATCCTTAAGCCAGCAATTGGACCCTGCCATTTAATGTTTGACAAGTGTAAGGCAGCAGCACCAGCAATTAAAGCAATTACATCATAGTCATTTTCTTGATCGAGGGATAATAGGGTTAGAATTAGCTGAACATCCCTTCTGTCTGTTTGATTAAATAAGGGTCTAATCGCTCTATCAACCATCCGACCCGTCAAAACTGCTTGGTCGCTAGGACGACCTTCTCTCTTTATCCAACGAGAACCCTTGATTATTCCAGCCGCGTAAAGTTTTTCTTCAAAATCAACCATTAAAGGAAAGAAATCAATCCCTTCTCTAACTGTTTGTGCTTGTACTACAGAAGCCATAACAAGGGTATCGCCATATTGAACCAATAATGAGGCGTCAGCTTGTTTAGCTAGTTTTCCAGTTTTAAATATTAACTCTCTGCCTAACCATTCAGTTTTTAAGATTGTTTCCATATTTATTTGTATTATTTTTTAATAAGAAATTTATTCTCCTTGCCAATGTCAATAAAATCATCAGCTTCTTCAATTAATTTAGATGAACAGGTTTTTTTAAAAGCAATTACCTCCACCAGACAGCCTTTATTGTTTTGAATATAGGACATCATTGGCAGGTAATCACCATCACCAGAAACTAAAACAATAACATCAAGTTTTTGGGCTAGTTTAATAGCATCAATGGCAATGCCAACATCCCAGTCGGCTTTTTTTGCGCCACCAGCAAAAATTTGTAAATCCTTCATTTTTACTTCAAAGCCCTGCTGGTGCAGGGCGTCAAAAAAATTAGTTTCTTCGCCAGATTCAGTTTTGACAACATAGGCAGTAGCCCGAATTAGTTTTCTTCCAGCCACGGCTGTGTTAAGAATTTCCTTAAAATTAACTTTTTTAGAAAATAGATTTTTTGCAGAGTGATACATATTGGCGACATCTACCAAGACGCCAATTCTTTGTTCTTTATGTTTAATCATATATTATTTTTTTACTTCATCATCCTCTTCAAGTGGTACTGGGGCGTATTTCTTCTCTTTTAACATTTTTTCCTCTTCCTCGGCCTGGAGTTTTTTGGCAATTTTTAATTTTAGCTTTTCTGCTAGCTTTTTAAACTCTTCAAGATTTTCCTTTTGTAAATACTTCAAAAACTTTCTTCTTTCACCTACTTTTTTAAGTAAGCCACGACGAGAAGAGAAGTCATGTTTGTGAATTTTTAGATGTTCAGTTAAGTCCTTTATTTCCTCGGTTAAAATAGCAATTTGTACCTGAGGGGAGCCAGTATCCTTATCATGAACTCTAAACTTCTTAATAATTTTCTCTTTTGATTTTTTGTCTAACATAGTTCTTCACTTAAACCGAGAAATAATATTTATTATAACCCAGTAAAAGTACAATTATTTTTTAAGATTATTAATTTTTTTCATTATTCTTGATTTTTGGCGAGAAGCATTCGTTTTCTTAATTATCTTCTTTTCAGCTGCCTTATCAATTTCTTTAATAATTTTTGGCAAATTATCTTTTAGCTTTTCATCTTTAGCTAAAATTAGCTTATTAGTATTTTTAAGCGTTTTTTTTAAATCATTGCTTATTCGTTGATTGATTACTCGTCTTTTATTGCTTTTTCTCAGTTCTTTTTTGGCTGATTTTTTATTTGGCATATTATTTAATTAATAATTATTCTTTAATGGTCGGGGTGCTGGGATTTGAACCCAGGATCTCCTGCTCCCAAAGCAGGCGCCTTAGCCACTAGGCCACACCCCGCACTTAAAATAATGGGTGCCCCGAGTCAGAATCGAACTGACGACACAAGGATTTTCAGTCCTTTGCTCTACCACTGAGCTACCGAGGCGACTTGTTGCGGGGGTCGGATTCGAACCGACGACCTCCAGGTTATGGGCCTGGCGAGCTGCCAACTGCTCTATCCCGCGTCTATTTTAAATTTCTAGGTGGGCAATGGAGGACTCGAACCTCCGACCTCAACATTATCAGTGTTGCGCTCTAACCAGCTGAGCTAATTGCCCAGATACCAATTTAATATAACAAAAGCTTATTAAAAAAGCAAGGCTTTTTCTAAATTAAAAATATAAAATCATCATTACTCGCGTATGAAGCGAACAATCTTTAAATTAAGGCTAGTAAGGCTTTTTCCAGCTCTATTTTTCCTTGTTTATAACTATACTCAATATTTACCAGACTGTCAAATAAGCTCAGGAGTTCATCTAAACTAAAACTAGAAACTTGTTTTTTATTTTTACTAAAAACAAAGGGGTGAATATTCATTTGTTTAGCACTAGAACGATTATGGTCTGCCTTTATTTCAATTAATATTTTAGCCTGTCTAATTAACATGCTCAAAATATACTCAAAACTTGTTTGATTGGCAATTTCCTTATTTAAAAGCTTAAAAGCAAGCTCTTTATCTTTAGTGGCGATCGCCTCGCATAAGGTAAATATATTATTTTCACTTTGTCCAATAATTAATTCTTCAATATCTTCCTGACTAATTTCTTCTTTTTTACCTAAAGCTAATAATTTATTAGCTTCGTTATTTAGACTCCATAGATTAGGGCCAGTTTTTGCAATTAGCAAGCTTAAAGCTTGCTTAGCTATTTTTTGCTGACTGAAAAGTTTTTGAGCATAAGTATATAACTGAGAATTGTTTAATAATTTAAATTCTTGACTATATTTTTCTTGAGAAAGAAAGTTAAATAGTTTTTTTTGCTTAAGATTTAGCTTATTACTACTAAAATTTTTTTCAACGAAACAAAGTACATTGCCCTCTTGTTCTTTAGTTTTTTCAAGCAAGAGAAGAAGATCGCCTAGGGCATTAGTTTTTTTATTAGAAAAAATATTATTGATAATTAAAAGTCTTTTTTTTGTGAACAAAGAAGAACTTAAGATTTTTTCTTGAATTTCACTAAATTCAATATTTCCAGCTTCAATTTCCTCAATACTTACAGCTCTTGGATCAGTAGTTTTAATGAAGCGCTCTTTAATACTTTTTAATTTATCAATAATTCGGTAATCATCTTGGCCGTAGAAAAATATAATCATAGCTCAACTTTTTTAATATTATTGATTTCTTGCTTAAGAAATTTACTGGCAATTTTTTTAAAATTTTCTGTTTTATCACTTAAGTAAATTTGGAGACTGCCTTTTTTAGCAGTACTTAATTTAATATCCGAATGCTTGTTTAAATACTTTTTTAGACTTTGACTAACGATCAGTCCTGGGTCTTCAACTAGGCAATTTTTAGCTATTCTTTTTTTAATTATAGGCAGTAGGAGGGGGTAGTGAGTACAGGCTAAAATTAAATAATCAATTTTTTTCATTTTTAAGGGTCGTAGATAATATTTGAGAATTTTTTTAGTGCAAGATTTTTTTAACCAATTCTCTTCAATCAATGGGACTAGCAAGGGGGCGGCCTGGCCAAATACTTCTATATCAGGATTAAAACTTTTTATTTCTCTCAAATATACCTGAGAATCAATAGTTGCCCTAGTTCCTAAAACGCCTATTCTCTGATAGTTTAAATTAGAGACCCGTTCACTTAGGGGTCTAATTACACCCAAAACTTTCTTTCCAGGCCATTTTTTAGGTAGATATTCTTCTTGAATTTTTTTTAAAGCTAGGGCGGAAGCGGTGTTGCAAGCTAAAATTACTAAATTACAGTTTTTTTGAAAAAGAAAGTCTAGGGCTTGGCAGCTATATTGATAAATTTTAGCAGCTGATTTATTGCCATAGGGAAGTCGTGCAGTGTCACCTAGATAGATATATGAATATTTATCTAAATCAATTAGAAGTTGTTTTAAAACACTCAGCCCCCCTAAACCAGAATCAAAAATGCCAATTGAATATTTATTATTATTTTTTTCTGACATATTTTTTAAATAAATCACCCCTTTCTTTATAATTTTTAAAAATACCGAAACTAGCGCAAGCGGTAGATAAAAGGACGGCGTCACCCTTTTCAGCCTTGCCTTTTGCCAGATTAACTGCTTCTAGCATTGATTGAGCCTTCTTTTTTTTCTGATAATTAAGATTATTTAATTCCTTTTTTATTCGTTCTGATCCTTTACCAGGCAGGAGAATAAGGTACTTAACCCGTTTAAGAATTTCTTGAGCTAAAAGCTTGAAATCATCCCCCTTATCAGAGCCCCCAGCAATTAAAATAATGTTTTTTTTGAAGGACTTTAAATCTAGCACCGTTGAATTAACATTAGTTGAAAAACTGTTATTAAAATAACTGATTCCATTTTGTGTCTTGACCAATTCTAAGCGATGTTCTAAATTTTTAAAGTTTAGAACCGCTCTGACTAGTACTTCTTTTTTAATTTTTAGTATTTCAGCTAATTTTTCAGCGGCAGCGATATTTTCTAGATTATAGTTACCTCTTAAATTATGTTTTAATTCTGTTTCAGAAAAATATTCTATCTTTCTATCTTTAATTTTTTTTAATTTATTTCTTAATTTATAGTTAGCAATTAAATACTGATTATCAGGCTGATTAATAATTTGTAATTTTGCTTGCCAATATTTTTCTAGACTAGAGTGGTAATTGGGATTATTAGGATCAGCCGCTTGCTGGTGGTCTTTAAAGAAATTAGTAATAATGGCATATTTTGGACCAATTCTTAAATCCTCTAATTGAAAACTAGATAGCTCTAAAACAACAAAATCATTTTTTTTAATTTTATCAATAAAGTCAAAGGGAGCGGTGCCAATATTGCCGCCTAAATAAACGGTATTTTTATTAACTTTTAAAATATCAGTAATTAAAGTAGCCGTTGTTCCTTTGCCTTTAGTACCAGTTACCCCAATGGTATTTTTAGTTTTAAGTAAAGATAAAAAAGCATTCATTGGGCTACTAATATTTACACCGGCCTTTTTAGCTTTTATTATGCCGGGGCAACTTAAAGGCCAGCCAGGAGAACGAAAAAGATGATCAAAATTCTCTAGTCCCTTATTAAAAGAATCACCCAGTTTATATTTTAGTCCTTTTATCTTTTTTATATTTTCTCTAAAATCGCAAATAGTAATTTGCCCTTTAATTTTATGTTTTTTTAGATATTTTAAAAAAGAAGCATTTTCTTTGCCTAGTCCCAGAAGTGCGATTTTTGAATTAGCTTTAAACATAGATTATTTTAACTGAGCTAAATTATTGCCTATTTTTGAGTTTATAACTATCGGCACTTCTAAGTCAACTATATTTTCCATAATTTCTTTAATAGCTTTTTGGTATTTATCAATACTTGTTTTTTTGACTTCAAAAATTAACTCATCATGGATTTGGAGGAGCAATTTAATGTCATTATTGCCTTCTAGAATTTCTTTATCAATTTTAATCATAGCTAATTTTATCATGTCAGCCGCCGTCGCTTGAATAGGCATATTTATAGCCATTCTTTCATTTGCTTTTTTGAGAAGGACATTATTTGAGTTTATATCCCTTAAAGGACGAATACGACCAAATAAACTGGTGGCTCGTTCTTCCTTTCTAGCTTTTTCAATTTGCCTGTCCATCATTTCCTTAACCTTGGGCAGAGCGTCAAAGTATTTGATAATAAACTCTTTAGATTCTTTGAAGCTAAGTCCGCTACTTAAGCTCAAGCCATGGGGACCTTGCCCATAAATAATGCCAAAATTTATTGCCTTAGCCTTTTGTCTCATTTCATCATTAACCTCCTCTAGTTTAACTTGATATATTAAGGAAGCGGTTCGTCGGTGGATATCTAGCTTATGTAAAAAAGCGTTAATTAGGCTTTTTTCCTGAGATAAATGAGCGGTGATGCGAAGTTCAATTTGAGAGTAGTCAAAGCCTAGTAATTTATAATTACTAGGGGCAATGAATAATTCTCTGACTTTGCGTCCCAGGGCTGTTTTAATGGGCAGATTTTGTAAATTTGGCTCACTCGATGAGAGGCGACCAGTAGCAACAACTGCTTGCTGCCAATTAGTATGTAAGCGGCCAGCGCTAGTTAATTTTTTAATTGGCAATAAGTAGGTGCTTTGGAGTTTAAACAATTCTCGGTAGCTTTGAATTAGGCGAATAATTTGATGCTCACTTTTTAATTTATTTAATTCCTCATCAGCCGTAGAAAGGCCAGTTTTGGTTTTTTTAATTCCTTGACTATTGATTTGTAAATCTTCAAAAAGTATTTTACTAAGCTGTTTACTTGAGTTAAGGTTAAACTTTTTTTGGGCTATTTTTTCAATTTTATCTCTTAAATCTTTAATTTTATTGCTATTATCTTTTATTAAGTTTTCTAATAATTTTTGGTCTATCTTAAGACCAGATAATTCCATCTTAGCCAGGACTTTTATTAAAGGCATTTCTATTTCTTGAAATAGTTTGTAGATATTATTTTCTTTCAAGGACTTTTCTAGAAGTTTATTTATTTTTAAATTTAAAGCAGCTTGATAGTCAGCTTGATAGTCAGTAATTCCTAATTTTTTTAAAACTAAGGACTTATTGTCTTCAATTTTTAAATTAGGGTGGAGTAAATAATGGGCGAGCAGGAGGTCAAAGTAAATATTTTTAATTATTATATTATGTTTTAAACAAAGTTTAATTATTTTTTTGAAATCAAAGCCTATCTTTTTTGATTTATTAGCAAAAACAGCCTTTAAATCATTTAAGTAATTAACTGGAAATTTATAATTAGCCTTGCTATTGGAAATTAGTATGGCGGTTTCTTCTAATAAGTCTAGGCTTAAAACTTGGCTTTCATTTAAGACCTTTACTGCCTGATCAAATTGCTTTTTATTGGAAACACTAGTTAAGTCAATCTTTAACTCCCTCTCTTTTTCGTAGTTTTCAATTGTTTGTATTTTACTTAACAAGGAATTAAAGCCAAGTTTTAGAAAAAGTTGAATTACTGCTTGTTTTTTAAAGTTAGGGAAAATTGCTTCTTGCCAATTAATCTCTAGGGGGATCTGACAATCAATTTTAACTAGATCATAGCTTTGCCGGGCGTCCTTTCTCTGCTTTTTTAAAAGCCTTAGCTTGCGCTCTTTTATTCTCTTATCATTATCATCAACTGCTTTTAAAAGACTATTTAAATCACCAAATTCTAGAAGTAGATCAATAGCTCCTTTTTCGCCAATTCCTTTAACACCAATTATATTATCGCTAGGGTCGCCTTTAATTGCCTTTAAATCAATTATTTGTTTAGGCTCTAAGTTATATCTTTCTTTAATTTTATCTATATCATAAACAACTGAGTCATTTAGACCGCGACTCATGGTATATACTTTAACTTTGTCATTAACAAGCTGAAGGGTGTCTAAGTCACCAGTGATGATAAGGGTGTCTAAGTTTTTTTTATAAGCTAATTTAGTAATTGTGCCAATTAAGTCATCAGCTTCAAAGCCAGCTTTTTCTAAAATTAAGATATTTAAACTATCTAGCACCTTTTTAATTAAAGGAATTTGAGCATAGAGCTCGTCTGGGGCCTGGCTGCGGGTTGCTTTATAATCTTCGTATATTTTATGCCTAAAGGTCTTTTCTGGTCGATCGAAAGCGACAATACTAAAATCTGGTTTAATCTCATTTAAGGCTTTAAGCAGAAAAGAGCTAAAGCCATAGACAGCGTTGCTGACTTCTCCAGCAGGAGTTTTCAAGCTAACTGGCAGGGCATGAAAGCTTCGGTGAATTAAAGCATGGCCGTCAATAATTACTAATTTCTTTCTTTTTTCTTTTTTCATAACTTTATTTTAGCATTTTTTTAGGCTTTCTGCTATTATGTATTTTATATGATATCAATTGTAGTCGCTATTATTGCTTTGCCAATTTTATTCCTTATCTTAGGGAAAAGTGCCAATATTTTAATTGATAACCTTCAGTATATTGCTAAAAAAACTAAAACCAACCCAATTATATTGGGAGCTATTTTAGGATTTTTTACAACCATTCCTGAGCTGGCAGTTGGCATTAATGCTATTGGCAATGACATTAGCCAAGTATCATTGGGTAATATTTGGGGTGGGGTAATCGTGCTCTTTACTTTAATATTGGGAACCGCGATTATTTTCAATCAAAAAATTAAAACCGATGGACGGCTCAATTTTGTTTTACCTAGCTTTGTTTATATCATGTTATCAATCTTTTTAGCCTATACTGGTCGTTTAAATTGGCGTGATGGAGTTATTTTGATTTCTTTTTACTTTCTTTATGTCAAGTTTATTAGAGGCAGACCAAGTTCTCGCTCTAAAGATTTTAAAGCTGGTGATATAGAGACGAAACTTACTATAAAGCAGAGAATATTTGGAGCGCTTAAACATTGGCACCATAATTACAAAAAAGAGATTAATGTCTCCTTTTTGGCCCTATTGGTAATACTACTTAGCTCTCATTTAATTGTTAATCAATCACAGATTTTACTAAACTATTTTAAAGTTTCTCCTTTTATAATCGGTTTATTATTATTTTCAGTGGGCACAAATTTACCAGAATTGACTATCACTATTCGCTCAGCCTTTAAAAAAGCGGGAGACTTGTCCTTTGGCCATTTAGTTGGAGCAGCCACTAATTCCACCGCTATTTTGGGAGTTTTAGCCTTATTTCACACATTTACTGTTCCCGTTGACCGGTCATTCACCATTCTTTCAATTGTTATTTTCTTAGTGCTAGCTCTAGTTTTAAGCTTTTATTTAAGTAGGAAATCCTTTGATAGATGGGAAGGTTATACTCTACTTGGTATTTACTTCGCTTTTATTGCCTACCAGGTGATTATAGGTCTTTAGTGACCAAATAGGCATCTTCTAACTTTCCATTATCATTTAGAAAAGATTTGGTACTCAAGCCTTCAATTTTAAAACCAAATTTAAGAGCTAGTTTTAATGAGCCGAT
Source organism: uncultured Gammaproteobacteria bacterium (assembly GCA_964479455.1). GTDB lineage: Bacteria > Patescibacteriota > Patescibacteriia > Patescibacteriales > UBA12465 > PWHG01. The sequence continues at coordinate 10,993 of CAYZMF010000018.1, forward strand.
ATTTTGAATTACAATTTCGGCCGTGGCTTTTTTAAAGCCTCTTTTTTTAGCATCTTTGAGGGTATAGCTTAGCAAGGCACTGCCAATTCCCTTTTGAGTATGGTCAGGATGGATTTTCCAAGTATACTTTATTTTATGTCTAAGCCGGGTATTAGGTGAAAAGAAATACGTAAAAAAGCCATAGACCTCTTTGTTTTTATCGTCAATAGCCAGGAAATGCCTGGCTCCATTTTGAGGCCTCCTTATTTGTTCTTTTAATTCCTGCCATTTACCTTTATCATATTTAAAAAGACCGATATAGGGCCAGGCCTTTTTGTTGTGAGCTAGTTTAGTCATCTTTTTAATTAATAGCTCATCACCAGCTTTAGCCGGTCTAATTTTATAATTTTTCATATTGCTTAACTATTTTTATTAAATATTTTTTTTTGCTGTTTGTTTAATATTTCGTAATGCATTTTTATAGAGATAATAGACCAGTAATTAAGCGACTTATCATTCCACTTTTTATGCCCAAATTATATCACAAATACTGGTGAATATAAACTCTTATGTTTGTATTTAATTTTCCCATTTAGACAGCTCCCAAATGTAATAATATTTTTTAGGATCATGCTGGCTAAAGCCATTGAGTCTATTAAAATTTAAAGAATTTTCATTTTCGTGGCGACCTTGGGTCTCCCAAACAACAGGCATGAGTTCTCTATAAAAATGATCCCATTCAATGGCTGTATCATTTATATCTTCTGCAAGCTCGCCCCATGAATCAGCTCCTCCTTTCCACCAAAATTGGGCAAGCGGTTTAGGTAGCTGAAATATAAGTAATAAGCTCTCTTCGTTAATCTCTCCACCAAGTTCATATTCCTTAAGCAATGCTTTAGCCTGTTTTTTACTGGCAATTGTAAAATTAGGCAGTACAATATTTTTTTCTAATAAATAATCAACAATTTTTTGTGATATTTGGCGGCGCTCTTGCCTGTACTGATCTATGAGTGATAAAAAAGTTTGTTTAAAGTCTTGGGATAATTCTTTACAGAAAGTGCGTGTTTTTTTAAGACATTTCTTTGCTTCAAGCTTAAGTTCGTTTTCAGAAATTAGTTCCTTGACATTAGGTGAAACTTGCTCAATTCTTTCTTTGATCTCGTCAAATGTCTCAATATCCCAAATATCCTCAGGACTTTTAAGGCCCTCAAGGCGCCTCATTTCTTTAAATTAATTAGTATTAGAGAATTTCATTTTGATTATTTTTTAGATTTAAAAAATTATTCTTAGTAATACCCTTAATAATGTCTAACATTATCTCAGGAAGTATTTTATTTTTTAATGATTTAATGACTTGAGCAAGATTTAGTCTGAACTCTTTTTGCCCATTTTAATACTATCTTCACCGAATCTATCTAGAGTCCTTCAATAAAATTCCTTATAAAAAATATTTTTCGTTCTTACTCGTTATGATAGGCTTTCTTCATTTCTTATAAATTTGATTTTTTCAAAACTCCTTATTCTTCTAAAAAATGTTTCTTAATGGAATCTTTTAAAACACTTGATAAAAATATTGGTACTGCATTCCCAATTTGTAAATTTTTATCACTTCTTGAACCATAGAAAACATAATTATCAGGAAAACATTGTATTCTTGCCCCTTCTCTTGTTGTTAGTGGTCTTGGTGCTTTCGGATGAATACACCTTGAAGATGAAGGAGTGCTTAAATTTCTTGTAATTGTTGTACTTGGTCTATTCCACCAAAGCCTACAATAAGTATTTGCAAAACCACTTTTTGGTCTTAATTCTTCTGGTAAATCATTTGGAGTTCCACCGTCAGGAAGATTTTCCATAATCTTCACTAAGTTTTCATTATTATTTGGAGCATTATGATCCATTAACTTTTCAGGAGCATTTTTTCTCATCAATTTTTGAAATTCACTTGCAGGTTCAGTAGAATACTCAAAACTTTCCTCGTTACTTTTAATAAATGGAAGATCGCTTATTGCTTCTGACAAAGTTAAATATGGCTTTAATTCTTGTGTCAAAAAAGTTTGCCCTTCTTCTGGATTATAATGTGTTGGTTCAGGATAATTAAATTTAGAGTTAAGTTTTGTTCCAATTATTATAACTCTTTCTCTTACTTGTGGTGCTCCATAATCAGCAGAATTTAAAACCTTATAGACAACTTTATATCCTAATGATTCAAACAAAGAAATTATTGTTTTTAACAATTCTCCACCCTGCATTGATAAAAGTCCTTTTACATTTTCAAATAAAAAGACTTCCGGGTCTAATTCTTTAAGGATTCTGTAATATTCTTGAAATAATTTACCTTTTGGATCGTCTATCAATCTTTTGCCAACCGTTGAATATGCTTGACAAGGCGGACCTCCAACAATTAAATCAATTTCTCCTTTTTTAATTCCAAAATCTTTTTCTAAATCTTCAATTCCAAATTCTTTAATATCTTTGCAATATACTTTTACAGACAGATGGTTTAGTTCGTAGGCTTTTGCCATATTCGGCAAAATTTCATTTGCTGCAACAATTTCAAAATTATCGTCATGAGCAAAGCCATAACTTAATCCTCCAACTCCTGCAAATAGGTCTATGATTTTGATTTTTTTAGCCATAGTTATACCTTATGAAAAAGATAAATCTGTATATTTAGGTGGATTTTCAGTTAGTTTCCAAGCAAAATAATTTTGGTCTATATTAAAAACAGTTTGACCTTCCATTTGTTGTCTTGTTATACAATTAACACTATCATCGTCAATTTCATCTATTTTTACGAAAGCAACTTGACCATTAAATAAATCAAAATGAATTACCATTGAAGAAATGTTTTCTTCTCTTTTGATTTTTTTAGCTTCCAAAACTTTATGCTGTTTAATATCGTTAATTCCTTGAAATCCTGACTGAACTTCAATCCTAACTTTTTCACCATTTTTTAAATTGATTTGTAAATCTGCTTTTGGTGTTCTTTTGAAAGTTTCAATATTTACTAAATCGTCATCTCCGATTAAATCAATATTTTCTATATCAACTTCAAAAACTTGGCTTAAAGCATTTAAAAAATATGAGGAAATAACAAAACCACGCATCCATGAAAAATAAACTTCTTCTGGTCTTCTTCCTTGATTATTTAGTCTTGAAATAATATTGTGATTTTTTAATTTTTCAAAAACGGTTTTAATATTTTCATCACAAAATAAATCTAAATCTTTAACTTTTATATCTTCATCTACTAAATCATTTATTTTTGCGACAATTTCAAAAAGTCTTTCATTTAATAAATTAATACAATTGTAATCTACTGTTGGAATTATGTCTTTTGCAGCAAAAAATGCCTTAACTCCATTTTGGTTTGAAAGCCAAGTTTTTCTCTATACTCTTTGAAGTATTTTGTATCTATTAGTGTCATATTGTTTCCCATAAAAAGTAAAAGTTATTTATATTATATAAGTTTTGTTATGTTTTTCAATTTATAAATAAATTGTTTTCGTAGCGATAGCGGAGAAAAAGCCTTATATCTCCTCTAAAAATAAAAAAGAAAAATTTTGTTTTGCTTCCTTATTCTTAAAGCGAAGCGAGGGGGCAGAGTCTAACTGGAATTATTTCCGAAAACATTAGACAAAATCTTTAACGAGCGAAGCGATGTTGACTAACGTCCGCGTGTATGCGAAGTTGAAAAACCCCGCTACCTTTATATCTTATCAAAAAGGGCGGGGTTTTTCAATTTGGGTGAAGGCTCTCGAGAGAGCCTGAACCGCATACACTTTGTTAGGTGATGTTGCGCTGATTTTAATTGAAAAAGGCGAAGCTCGCGACCAATTTATCAAACAACTTTATATCATTAGCTTCTTTGCTGTTGATATAGATGTTGAATACCTGATCTCCTTTTCTAAGTAACACTGAATATCCGCTAACAGGGAAACCTTCGTGATTTGTTCGTATTCCAGCAACGCCATTGATAGTTACATTTTCGCGAGCGAGATATTTTACTTCCGCATTTTGTTCCATGTAATTTAAATATGCTTCTAATGTGCCAGCGTAGCTACTTACTTCGACTCCGCCTTTTCCAGATTGGCTGGTTGCTCCGACTCCGAATAAAGAATTTTTGTTGTTATATTGATTGACGGCCGCACTCCAAGTTGGAGAGTATTTGAAACTATAACCACCAGTTGAATTGGAGAAAGAATTCCATCCTTGATATTCATCAACTTGTGCGACAGGTTGTTCTGTGTTTTGATTGTCATCAACCACTGGTGTAGGTTGATTTACGTTTTGTTGTGCGGCCGGCTGTTCGTCATTTTTTTCATCGACGGTTACTTGATTGGAGCAACCAGCCAAGAAAATGGCCAAACCACCAACTGCAACGAGAGAAATGATTTTTTTCATAGAGTTAAATTAAAGGTTAATAAATTAGCTATATTTAATCACATTTTTAAAATCAGCGCAATGTCACCTAAC
>CAYZMF010000019.1:0-15439 GCA_964479455.1 uncultured Gammaproteobacteria bacterium
TTCTCTCTTTTATTTACTATTTATCCTTCTAATTACCGTTCTTATCAGTGTCAGCTTAAGTATAGTTATTATTTTAAATCTTAATTTTGAAAAGCAAGTTAGCGAAAAAGTAATTGAAAATGAAGTGATTAAAGTAGTTTCCGAAGAGTCGCAGATAATTGAAGTAGCTAAAAAAGCTTCGCCGGCCGTCGTTAGTATTGTGGCGACCGCGGAAGTACCTCGTTTTGAGAATTTTATGTTCAATGATCCCTTCTTTAGAGATTTTTTTGGCTATCAAGAGATAGAAGAGGAAAGAGAAAGGGTTGAGGTGGGAGCGGGGACTGGCTTTTTAGTTTCCAGTGATGGCTATATTATCACTAACCGCCATGTAGTTAATGACAAGGAGGCTGAGTATACTGTTTTTCTCAATACCGACAAGCAGGCTGAAGAAAAAATAGTAGCTGAGGTGATTGCTCTAGATCCTAGCTATGATTTGGCTGTTTTAAAAATCGACAAGAACGATTTAGCATATTTAGAATTTGGTGATTCTGATAATTTAGAGGTAGGACAAACTGCGATTACTATTGGCTATGCCTTGGGTGAGTTTGAAAACACTTTGAGTAAGGGGATTATCTCTGGATTGTCGCGGTCAATTGTAGCCAGTTCCTTTGGTCGTCAAAGTGAGAAATTATATGACTTAATTCAAACTGATGCCGCTATTAATTTTGGCAATTCAGGCGGGCCAATGCTGAATATTTTAGGGGAAGTAATCGGCGTTAATGTGGCCATGGCTCAAGCAGAAAACATCGGTTTTGCTATCCCGGGCAAGATTGCCCAATCAGCCTTTGAAGAGGTTAAGGAAACAGGCGAGATTAAAAAACAAAGCGTGGCCTTTTTAGGGGTGAGGTATTTAATGATTAATAAAAATATCCAAGAAAGGAATAATTTGCCTTATGATTACGGCGCCTTGATTATCCGAGGAGAAACTAGAGCTGATTTAGCAGTTTTACCTGGCTCACCAGCTGATAAGGCGGGCCTGAGGGAGAATGATATTATTTTAGAATTAAATGGCGAGAAAATTACCGAAAGAAGACCTTTATTTGAGATTATCAGAGAGTTTAAGCCAGGCGAGGAGGTTAAATTAAAAATTTTCCAAAAAGGCGAGGAAATTGAAATCGATTTGGTTTTGACTTCAAGTGATTAAATAAATGAAAACTAAAAAGAAGAAAAAAACTTATTAATCCTAGAAAGAAAGTTTAAAAAAAATTATCTAAGCGGTTTTGTTCTTGTCTCAATCGGCACTCTTTTTGTAATAATGGATACTTTAGGAAACCACGACAATCTGCCAGTTATTATTGCTCATAGTTTAATGATTATTCTTGGTTTTCTTTTTTTTGCTTTTAGCGGGTAGTAAAGAGATAATGCTTGATAAAAATAGTGGTCAATTAATTATTAATTATTATCGGCATCTTTATAACAAAAAAAAGACTTATCTTCTAGAAGATATCTCGGCAATTACTTATCGTCTAAGATCAAACCGTGGTTTCCAGGCGCTTAGCTATAATTATTATTTAGAATTAAAAAAAGAACGCCCTATTTTCTTAACTAGTCAAGGGATTAGTTTTTTCTCGGGTTTTAGCAGCAAAATAAATCATCCAGTGATAATTAAAAAAATCGCTAAATATTTAGATGTGAAGATAAATAAAGATAAAGCTATATTTAAAATATGAAAAAATTTCTTTGGCTAATTCCTCTTATTATTATTTTTTTAAGTGCCTGTAATTTTCAGTCAGATTTTTCTGAAGACAAAAGCCCTAAAACTGAAATTATCCAACTAAATAGCTCTTTAGTTAATGAATATACGCACCACATTTTAGAGTTTGATAGTCAATTTAAGTTAAATGGTACTTTGCCCCGCGGTTTAAATATTATGCCAATCCTTGACCAAGAGAGTAAGCTGGAGCTTTATGGAGTAGCCGGAGAGGCTGGTGAATTTGTCTTTAGCTTAGAAGGCTCTGATAATAATACTGAGACCTATAGCTTAAGGATTAACTAGATAAAAGATCAAAGATAAGCTATAATATAGGTAGTTTTAAATTAATATTTTTAATATGTTTAAAAAAATATTTTTGTTTTCGCTTTTCTTGATCTTTAGTTGTTTAGTTTATCAAGTTGAGGCTAGACATAATTTAGCCGGTCGTATTCTTTTGCAAGTAGAAAGTAATGGCGAGGCCTATTATTTTCACCCAGAAAGCGAGGAACTTCATTTTCTTGGACGCCCTAGCGACGCCTTTGCGATTATGCGTGAACAGGGAATTGGGATTAGCAATGAAAATTTACTAAAAATACCGATTGCTGACGCTAGTGCCTTTGAGGGAGTAGATAGTGATGGCGACGGCTATGATGATTATACTGAACTAAGCAACGGCTATAATCCTTATGGAGAGGGAAGGTTTAAGCACGATTTAACTTTTAGCAAAAAAAATGCCGGTAAGATTTTTTTGCAAGTAGAGAATAATGGTGAGGCTTGGTATATCAATGGAGAGGACAGTAAGCGCTATTTTCTTGGTCGTCCGGCTGATGCCTTCGCGGTGATGCGAGATTTAGGCTTAGGGATTTCTGATGAAAATTTAGACAAATTATTTTCTTTGAATAAGGAAGAGGAGCTCATTGAAGAAGTCCCACTTGATGATAAGTTAATTTTTGCTCAAAACCTTTACTCTCAATGTCAGCCGATGAGCTTAGAGTTGATGGATGAGGGTGTTTTATATAATCTAAATAATTTAGGTTTAAGCCAGACTGCAAATTACTGCAATATTGAAGTCAGCATTTTAAATGATCCTTTGCTTAGTGATTTAAATATGAACTGCCAAACACCGACCATTAATTATTTTTCACTAGAATCTGGAGAGAGTGGTGCAGGGGCCGAGTCTATTGTCAATGAGGATTATTTAGACTATGTCTCATCCTTGCCTTTAATGTATGCCCTTGATATAGAGGAGCATCAAGGGGAGGGAAATTGTAGTGGCGAGCTTCTTAGTTATTTTATAAAAAATGTAGAAGAGGGTGAGGGAGAAGTAGCAGTTAATTCAGAAATTAGCTCTAATTCTTTGAAGTGGGACTTAGTTGACAAGGCTTTGATTTTAGATGTTTTTGCTACTAAGGACAATTTGTATTCTTTAGAACAAACAAATTTTTTACTAGATGAGATTGAAACAGCGGTCTATAAACACATAAACAATGAGAAAATTTTAATTAAAAAAATTTCAAAAGGAGCGACTCAATTATTCGTTGATAGTAAAGAAAGAGTCTGGCTCTATAATCAAATTGAGGGGATAGGTCTATACTTACTCTCCAATAATAATTGGTATCAATTTAGTCAAGAAAACTCTGACTTAGTTAGTGATAAGATTAGGAGAATAGGGGAAAATGAGGAGGGGATTTGGGTTGCCACTGATCAAGGTTTAAATCTTTTAAAAGATGGCCAATGGACTTTGTTCACCTATAATGACTGGTATCCGGAAGATAATTTTACTGAAAATAATATTAAAGATTTAGCACTTAATGAAAATTATGTCCTTTTTTCAACTGCTTTTGAAAACTATATTTTAAAAGAGCTAGCCTTTACTAGACTTGAGGGGGCTGATTTTGGTTCTAATATTTATTTAGAAGGCAAACAAGCCTGGTTTTATGATAGTAATAGTTATTTAGCTAGCTCTCTTGATTTAGAAAGTTTTGATAATTTTTCTCTGGAGATAGAAGCTGGTTTAGAGGGTTTAAGCCCGGAAGATTTTAAACTCAAAGATATTAAGTACCACAATAATGCTTATTGGTTTCTAGCGACTAGAAATGATCTGGGTGAGGATATCGTTTTAGTGAAACTAGAGAATAATACCGCTTATTACTATTACAGTAAATTTAGTCACGGCTACTACGCCAAGCAATTAATTAATTTTAAAGGAGAATTATATCTTAACTTTGCCAATGGCTTTGGTTTGTATAAAATCAGTCAATTATGATTTTTAGAAAAAAAAACAAGCCTAGTTTTTACCGACCATTTTTATGGTTTTTAATGGCAATTTCAATTATTCTGGTCTATTTATTATTTAAACCCTTTTTAGCGGAAATAATAATTGCCGCTATTTTAGCTTCAGTGTTTTATAAATGGTATTTATACTTAGTTAAAGTTCTTTGGAAGAAAAAATATTTAGCTGCTTTTCTAATTTCTTTCGGTCTTTTGCTTTTTATTGTTGTCCCTAGTGTTAATTTAGTAATTTATGCCGCCAAGCAAGCTCCAATTGCCTATCAAGCTTTGAATAAGGAAATTTCTCGACTTGATTTAAGTGAAAGTTTGATACTTGACATGCTTGATGTTGGTGATAAGAATGAAGGAATGATTAAAAGCTTTATCTTAGACACCACCAAGGAAATTAGTGACTGGCTAGTTAGCGGGGCAAGTATATTTGTTAAAAATACTACCAATTTCTTAATTTCCTTAATCATAGTGATAGTGACTACCTTTTTCTTTTTAATCAATGGTCAAAAATTAGTTAAGCAATTGTCTTTTTGGTCGCCTTTGCCTAATAAATATGACGAGGTTTTAGTTAATACCTTTAAAACAGTTAGTTATAATAATCTATTGGCTCTATTTATAGCCGCCCTAGTTCAAGGCTCACTGAGTGCCTTGGGTTTTGTTATAATTGGTTGGCCATTCTTATTTGTTTTCATTATTTCCGCCTTTCTCTCAATCATCCCTTATATGCTCACCTTATTTTACATCCCTGTTATCATCTATCTTTTAGCCTCTGGGCAAATTTGGCAAGGGATGCTAATTATTATTTGGAATTTAATTATTGTCGTTAATTTAGATGAATTTATTAGAGCCTATATTGTTAAGGGTAAATCTCAGGTCAATATGATTTTTGTTATCTTTTCTATCCTTGGGGGAATTTCAATTTTTGGTTTTTGGGGTATTTTTATTGGCCCCTTAGTCTTGTCTTTAGTGGTCGCAATTTTATACATCTATGAATTAGAGTTTTCCAAACAATTAGAAAAATAATTAGATAAAATATGGAAACAAAAAAATTATTAACAATTCTATTAATCCTCTCACTTACAATCAATATCGTATTAAGTGTTTTTCTCCTAAGTTTTACCCAGAGTCCAGCCCCAGCATCAAGTCCTTTAGTCAAAGAAAAGCCGATTGACTTAAATGAGGAAGAATTAAGTAGCTTAGCCTTAGCCTGTCAAAGTCAAGGCGAGTGGCTAGAGGAGTATCAGGAGTGCCAGTGGTCTGATTTAGATTGGTGTAGAGAGCAGGGCGGGCAGTTTGAGGAGTGTACTTCCGCCTGTCGTCATTTAGATCAAGAGCTTGCTCAATTTTGTACGACTGAGTGCGTCCCAGTTTGTCGCTTTTAATTTTATGTGGAAAAAAACCTGGCAAGAATTTAAGGAGTTCGCTGTTAAGGGTAATGTAATAGATTTAGCGATTGCCGTTATCATTGGCGGGGCTTTTTCTAAAATCATTAGTTCTTTAGTTAATGACATAGTAATGCCTTTTTTTGGCTATGTTTTAGGTGGTATTAAATTTACTGACCTGGAGTTTAAACTAGTTGAAAATAGTATTAAATATGGTAATTTTATCCAAACAATCGTTGATTTTTTAATTATTGCTGTTTCAATATTTATAGCAATCAAATTAGCGACTAGATTTCAAAAGAAAAAAGAGATAAAAAAAGAAGAAGCGCCTAAAGTTGATAAACAAGAGGAATTATTAAGAGAAATTAGAGATATTTTGAGAAAATAATATGGCAATTAAAAAAAGACCCTTAACTATTGTCGTCAACGACAAAATGCAGACTAATTATCAATATATTTTAATAGAAGCAGAGGGAAAAAATTTTGCTCCTGACTTTAGGCCGGATTTAAGTCCGGCTTTAATGTTGAAGTTAGGTGTTTTTAGTGGTAAGTATTTAACTGATTGCAGAGCTGAATTTCCTAAAGAGTGGTTTAATGGAGCCAGGTTAGCTTTAAAAAAGAGAGATAAAAATTTAAACTATTTTAAAATAGAGGCAAGTTTGCCTTTAAAATATTGGCAGGCAAAAGGCTGGATATACAAAGATGATCCTCGAGGTTGGTTTCAGTGGTATTGTCGTTATTATTTAGGGAGAAGACTAGAGGAAGAAGATAGGAGGCAGATAAAGAGATGGAAACAAATGGCCCGACATATCGGACAAATCAAGAAAAATTGTCGTTACCGGGATTTAGCTTGTCGCCCAAAGCAAAGACAGGCCCTGCTTCACTGGGCATATGATTCTCGCAATATTTGACAGTACCCAAAGATTGAGCAAGTGATTTATTCAAGCCCTTGTATAATCTCTACCTTGTAGCGACTAAATTTATCGCAAATAAGCAAAGATTTAATTTCTAAGTATCGATCCTGGAAATTATGAGCTTGACTTTTCTCTTTCGGGGTAAAAGAATGAGCAATCTCTTTTAACTTTTGAAGAATTAGACAGGCATTATCTTCATCCTCCATCATCATTTGCCTAATCTTCTTGAATAATAGGTCTAGGTTTTCATTGTTTACTTCTGTGTGCATTAGTATCTCCTTTCTTTAGTGTAGTTTGAGATAATCGTAAAAATTTGCTATTGTCAATATTATTATGTTAAATATAGAATTAATTTCACTCTTTTCTTTTAAAGATAAGAATCTAAAACAATTGGCTTTAGAGTATGAAAAAAGACTTAAACCCTTCGCTAGATTAGAGATTAGGGAAATGAAGCCGAGTTCTTTTAGTGAGTCTAAGGATGCTCAACTAAAGGCCCAGAGTCAAGATGAAGAAAAATTACTTAAGTATTTAGATAGCTTAAAAACAAAAGATATATTTTTACTCTCAGAAGAAGGGAAGTTAAGAGACTCAATTGCCTTAACCAAGTTTCTATACCAACGCGATGGAGAGAAAATAGTTTTAGTCTTAGCTAGTAGCTTAGGTTTCAGTTTAGCTTTTAAAAAAAAGTATTCTTTATTATCTCTTTCCCCCCTTACTTTTCCTCATCAATTAGCAAAAGTAGTGCTTCTGGAGCAAATTTATCGCTCAGTTTGTATTTATAATAAGAAGAATTACCATTACTGAGAAAAAAGCCTATCTTAGAGATAGGCTTTGATTTTTTTAGAGGGATATTTGGTCAAGAAAATGGCTGATTAAAGTAAAAAACTTAATCAATATTTCTTTGGCCAAATCCCCTGTTCATTAGGCAGTAAAAAGCGGAGGATTATTATTAAAAATAATAGTCCCAGAAACCCGTTAAATGTTTTCATAAATTTTTTGTAAATTTATAAAAAGGGTTTGCTTCTTAGCGCCCCCCTTCTTAATTACTTAAGCGAGGGTATTTTCAATGAACTTCAATAGTAATACGGAATAATTAATCATTTGTTACAATGAAATATTTAGAGATTAGAAAAAAATGTCAAAATCTGGCTGATAAAAAAATAGCTGAGCAAAATTCTCAGTACTTTCAGGTTAAAAAAGGAGGCTATGGCGAAGGTGATCGCTTCTATGGCCTAAGGGTCCCTTTATGCCGGCAAATAGCCAAAAACTACCACCAACTTAATTTCAGCAACTTAGCTAAATTAATTAAATCGCCCTGGCATGAAGAAAGGCTGATTGCCCTAGTTATTTTAAACAAAAAGTTTAAAACTGAGGCAGATCTAGTTTTTAAATTTTATCTTAATAATATAGAGAGGGTAAATAATTGGGATCTAGTCGATCTCAGCGCTTATAATATTGTCGGTAATTATCTTTTAATTAAACCCAAAGAAAAGACTATTTTATATCACTTAATTAAGAGCGATAATATGTGGCTAAGAAGAATCGCGATTGTGGCAAGTTTAAGCTTAATTAAAAACAATATCTTTAGTGATACTTTTAAATTAGTTAAACTATCTTTAACAGACCGAGAAGATTTAATTCACAAAGCCTCCGGCTGGATGCTACGAGAAGTGGGCAAAAGAGATGAGGCTAGATTACTAAATTTCATTATAAAATATCAGACTAAAATGCCAAAAGTGATGCTCCGTTATAGTCTTGAGAAAATTGATATAAAAAAATCCCGCTTAAGCAGGATTAAAGTTTCCAAATTTTTTGTTCGCTGATAAGCTGGCCATTCTCATTAAAAATTTCCTTCCATTTATTGGGAAATGGCTTGATTAGCAGTCGGTCAAAGCTTTCCAGCTGCCTTTCATCAAGACTGGCAGTGTAGGCTATTTTCAAGCCTTTTTTATCTTTGATCATTTTGACAAAGTCAAGGCCAGACATTTCTGGCATTCTAATGTCGATTATGAAAATGTCAAAATTGCTTTCTTCCAGCTTAATTAAGGCTTCTTTAGCACCATTAGCGAAAGCTAATTGGGCTTTTGGAAACGATCTTGATAGTTGCTTTTTAGCTAATAAAATATGATCAAAAAGATCATCAATTATTAAAATTTTCATTATACTCCTTTTTTTAAAATGAACGATAAATAAAGTATATAGATTAGTGAGATAATGTCAAGTTAGTGATTTTCATCATAAATTTTTAGCAGTGGCTCTGACCAGTCAAAGCAAATTTCTTGACCAGCTAATTTTTTAAAAGTTTTTAGACATTTAGGATCTAATTGATAATACTCTTCTAGCATGCTAACCACATCGGCCGTCTGAATCATCGACGCCAGCTCTAGTTAATTTTTTATCTAAGCGAAGGAGTAAGTTAATCAATAGCTTAGCTGTTTGTTGGCTAATGGCTAAATCTACCAGTAAGGCCTGATAGGCAAATGAGGTTTTAGAATGACCTCTATATTAAGGCATCAGTGATCTCCTTTTTTACTTCCAATAGTTCATCTTTGTTTAATTCGCCCAATTTATCACTGGCCACTGGATTAGTGATTATTTCCTTATCAGCATCCTCTAAAGGTATTCCATCTTTAACAAGGAAAATAGCTAGTGCCACCAGGTGTTTACAGAGAATATCTTTTTGGCCTAAATAGCAATTACAGGTCCCATGATCAAAATGACTCTTGGGGATATAAACACGCTAAGGCACAGTGCCCATCACAGTCGCCACAAAACCACTTAAGTCTTCAGTAAATTTAAGAACTTTTTCTTGTTCATATAAATCAAGAACCCTTTTAAAAGTGGCTGGATCAGTGGCAACTTGTAAGGAGCTTGACATAAATTAAATAAAATGCTAATATGAAGGATATGAAAAAAATAATTTTAGCCATTTTAATCTTTAGTTTAGCACCGCTAAGCCTGTCCGCTAAAGCCTCTATTTCTAATATTGAGATTGACTCACTTGAGGACGGAAGCTTGTCTTTAAGCTGGAGCACTGATGAGCCAAGCACTAGCTTCGTTTTTTTCGGCTTTAGTCCGGACCATTTACCCTATTATATTGGCGGGAGTGAGTTTAAACGCGCCCATCGGGCAGATTTAACTGGTTTAAAGAAAGATACGGACTATTACTATAAAATAATGGTGACTAATGAAAAAGGACAGGTAACTGAGTCATATACAAATTATTTCAATACTAATGAGATGAGCTTGACTCAAGGTTTAGATATTCTCAATTTTAAAAAAAAGCAAGTAATTGATCAAGCGATTGCTTTTAGCTTTCAGACCAGTCGCCCGGCTAAAGTTTTAGTAGACTACTCTTATAATAATAGCTCTAAGAAGACTTGGCACAATAATTCCTATAAATCTAGTAATCTAGTTATTATCAAAGGCCTGAAGTCTAATTACTCATATAATTTTAAAATTACCGTTACTGATGAAGATGGTAATTATACTAGCTATAGCTTCCGAGCCAAGACTAGCTCCGCTATTTATAAGCAATTAAAATTAGAAAATTTAAAGCCTAGTTATCAGGGTCAATATCCAGTCTTTCATGACCGAGCCATTATTTCCTTCAATAGTAATATTTTAAGTTATTCAGATATATACTACGGCACCCAAGCTGATCGTTTAAATAAAAGGCTTAAAGTAAGCGCTGAGCCAAGCCTAGATCATTACCTTAGCCTGGAAAATTTAAAGCCCGGAACTCAATATTATTATCAGATAGTTTTAAGCAGTGCCTTAAACAATTTAAAAGAGACCAGTCTTGTCTATAGTTTTAAAACAAAAGATATAGTGCCTAAAGAGATTCGGGCTAGTGTTAAAACTTTCTATCAAGATGGAGACCTGGTTAGCCTTGGTCGCAATATTTATATTATCTATGATGATTATAAATTCAAGGTTAATTATCAGCCGATTATTGGCAAACAAGAGGCCAAGGATATTTCTAGTTTAGACCTAGATGCTTTTTCTGAGCAGAGTCCCTATCTCGGCCCTTATCACGAAGGTCAGATTTTGCGAGTAGAAGGCGATCGATTGCTTTATCTAATTTATGAAAACACTCGGCGACCGCTAGCCTCTTGGCAAGTTTTCTCTAGTTTAAATTATCATTCAAGCGAGATTAATTATGTTTCTTTAAATGAGCTTAAACGCTATAAATTAGGGGCGGTTGTTAATCGGGCGGAAGAGATTAGCTTAAATAAAAGTTTAAATAACAAGCTGGTGATCACTGAAGGAGGGAGTACTGTTTATCTTTTAGTTAATGATAAAAAATTGCCTTTCTTAAGTGCCCAGGCCTTTTTAAAGCGAGGCTATAATTTCTCTAAGATAATAAAAATATCTGAAGGAGAGTTAAATAAGTATCAAACTGGCACGCCCCTCTTTTAACTATTGGCATATTTTTTTGACTGTGCTATAATAGGGCTATAAACAAAGGTAAAAATTAATTAAAGTTTTTTTTAAGAGAAATATTTATTTTCTTAATTAAAACTCAAAAAAAGTTTATGGCTAAATTAACAAAGGCACAATTAGTAACTGTCTTAGCAGAAGAAACTAATATGTCAAAAAAAGAAGTTCTTAACTTCCTTGATGTAATGGCTAATCTAGCTTACAAAGAAGTTAAAAAGAACGGTGAGGTTTTAGTTCCGGGTTTTGGTAAATTAGTTAAAGCAAAAAGAAAAGCCAGAGAAGGTAGAAATCCGGCTACTGGCGAAGCCATTAAGATTCCCGCTAAGACAGTTGTAAAATTCCGATTGGCTAAAGCGGCTAAAGACGCAGTTCTGTAAATTTAAGAAATCCTTATATACTAAAAAAACCACCATAGGGTGGTTTTTTTGTAATTATTGCTTTGGGTCGTGGTAAAATTATATTACAAAGATTTATATAAATCATGCTTATTTTTAAATACAAGCTCTTTATCAGTCCTTGAATTTGATCAGAAAAATCATTGATAATTACATTTCTGATCCCAGTGTCATAAAAATATCTTTTTATTGGCCGCCGGTCTTTTTTAGACTGATGGCTCGTTTGGAATAATTAAAAAGCTTTTATGCCTTCTCATTTAATTCTTTAGCCATTTTATTATTTCTTCTATTTTCAAAAAAACGCCATTCCTTGACATACTGCCCCAGTCCATAAAAGCTCAGCTTATTTTTCAACTTGGTATTTTGCTGTAAATAGGTGATTAAAGAGCCCAGTTCAATTTGATATCTTTCTTTGATAATTTTAAATTTTAAGGCTCCGGGTATTTTAAGAGCCCGCCTAATAGTTTTTTCTTGGACACCACCTAATTTAGCGGCCTGGGAAACTGAAACCCAGAGGGAGTAGTCAAGGTTGATTTTAAATTTATCCTTAGACATTATTTTAAGTCCAAGACACTATAGACTTAAATATATAATTTAGCTTTTATTAAACAATATATATACTTAAGTCCAAGTTAATCTAGACTTTAATTTTTAAACTATTAGACTTAAGTCCAAGTTACTCTGGACTTAAGTCTTTAAAGTATAGAGAAAGCTTTGTCTTAAGTCAAGCCTCTTGACTTGAGACTTTATTTACCTTATTATATCTCTATTGTTCGTATTTAATGTTCATTTAAAATTTAAAGACATGAAAATTGATTTAAATTATATTATCGAAAAGTACGGTCGGATGTGTCGCTTCTATAGCGAACAACCGGGGATAATAAAAATGGAAAGGCAAGGCAGTTTAAAAAGCCAAGACGCCTTGCTTTTTAAGGCTTTTAATCTCTTAGATTGCTTAAGAGATGACCCGCAGGTTTTGGCTGATTTCAATCACAGCCAAAAACAATTAGACGCTGTTATTATCCATTTAAGGGATAATTTTACAGAAATTTTTTCCCTAGATTATCTTGATAAATTGAAGGAAAGTGAGAATTACTATATCGACAAAAATTGCGATATTTACACTGCCATGCTTATAGACAATTTAAACTAAAAATGATGAGAAAAAAAAGATTAAAGAAGGCCCCTGCAGGGCAAAAGCCAATCTTTTTCCTTAACCAAGAGGAAAAAAAACTTTTTCAATCAATCAGTCAGCACCCGGAAAATGCCACCCGATTAGCCCAAATAATAAAGGCGAAACCAGAATTTCAGGCTGAGTTAAACAATTCAGGCCTGTATATTGCTGAAGATGGCGGGGTCTATGTCTATCTGCCAATAATAGAGGCTGACTTACAGTATCTCTGTCAACGGGTTCTGAGTATATGCCCGGAAAATAAACTAGAAGATGAAATGTATCGCCCTCTAAGCAATGGGGGCAAGTTTCTCGCCCAGGCAAGCAAGCTTGAGAAATCAGCTTTTGTCGCCGTTAGTTGCTTGAAGGAGCAGTATGAGTATCACGCTGCTTTCAACAACCTTGAAGCAATGAAGGAGTGTCAGGACTTGATTAGTAATATAGAGAGAAATCTCTATACAACAATTAGGACAAAGTATGATTTAAAAGAGAATGAAAAGATTGCCCTTAATAATAAGTGGGAAATTACTATTCTTTAAATAATTGCCTCGCTAAAAAAAGCGAGGCCTTTTTATTGCCTTTTTCTTTTAATATGCTAAACTATGACTATTAGGAGATTTTATCTCTTTTGTTTTAATTTTTATGGATCTAAATTTTCTTAAGAAATTTCAGGACCAACAAAGCTATAATCGTTTAAAGAAAAAGGAAAGCCAAGCCTTCTCTGATTTATATGATAAATATAATACTGACCTTTACCGCTTTATTTTCTATAAAGTCGCCCGCAGTGAAGAGGCTCAGGATTTAACTTCTTTAGTTTTTCTTAAAGCTTGGCAACATATTGATAAACATTCCTTAGGGGAGACTAAAACCTTACGGGCTTTGCTTTACAAAATTGCTAGAAATGCCATCATTGATCATTATCGTGAGGGCAGGGACAAGATTGAGTCGCTGGACAATGAAGATAAGCCGATTCAAATCATTGATGAAGATCTAGATTTAGAAAAAGATTTAGATGAGCAACTTAGCTTAGAGCAAGTACAAAAGCATTTACTGAAACTCAAGGAAGAGTATCGGGAAGTAATCGTCCTTCGCTATATCAATGAGCTAGAAATTGAGGAGATTGCAGCTGTGACCGGCAAAAGCAAGGGCAGTGTTCGGGTGACAATTCACCGTGCCTTACAAGCCCTTAAAGACCGTTTAAAATAGTTAAGTCCAGGTGTACCTGGACTTAAGTCTGCTTAGCCCCATAATCATTAAGCTAAACTGTAACACCCTTTAGCTTTTCTCGTATACTAAGGTGTATGACTGACAAATATCTTATCAACAATCTAAAAAAATTAAAGACTCTTTCCCCTGACAAGACTTGGCAGAAAAATGCTAAAAGTTTGTTTATGTCTCAGATTACTAACTCTGGGGCGCGGGAATTGTCTAGCAGCGATAATTTTAAGATTTTAATTAAATCTCTTTTTAGCTTGAGCTTTAAGCCAGTGGCAGTAACACTTACTTCTTTTATGCTCCTTCTCACTACTTCCATCTTTGCTCACCAAGCCTTTGAGGGCAACAAGCCGGATGATTCCTTGTATATTGCTAGGATAGTTTCCGAGAGAGCTAAACTAAATACCGTTTTAGATTCCAAAGCCAGAGAAAGACTAGCTACTAAGTTTGCCGCCAGTCATGCTAAAGAAATTAGTTTGATTTTAGCTGATCCTGACTTTGACTTAAAAGCCAATCAAGAAAAGATTGCTAAATTAAATGATAGTTTTAATAAAGAAATTGACAGTGTCAGAACTAATGTCACTAATTGGGATAGCCAGAAAGATCTAATTGCCAGCTCCTCAGAAGATTTAAAAAATGATGATGAGCTTTTAGTCTCAATTGCTGATAGTAATAAAGATGAAGAGGGAATTGAAGTTTCTCTTAATAATAATGAGACAAGTACAGCAGACAGGCCTCTCCTTGAGGAAATAGAGAAGATTGAGGAAGACTTAGAAGACCCGGCCTTAATTGACTTAGTTAACCAAGCCAAAGACCTTTATGATGAAGGCTTAGAGAAAAGCGATAAAGATAAGCTTCAGGAAGCCGGCGCTAAGTTAGAGCAAGTAAAAGAGTTAATTAATAATTAGACTTTAGTGATTAGTTTATCTCCGAGTTTTCTTTACCTGGTTTAAAGATGCACTCGTTGTTTCTTTGACCGTGGATCGTTTATTCGGAGATGAATTATTAACTAAAGTTTAGTGATAAGTATGAACTTAAGAGTCTAGGGCAGTCCTAAATTCCTAAGTCCATATTTATGGATTGATAGACCTGTATCAAGGTCGAGTCTCAGTCAATGAGACGGTTTATCCTTAAAAATTACAAATCAATCCTTTTTCCTTAAAAACCTCTTTATCTTCAAGCTCACTTTAATGACTTTAAGAACGCTTGTAGATCGGCTAAGCTTTTCCAAGTCTTAGCAATTGACGATCTACCAAGCTTGTCAAGACCCTAAGCTCGTGGAAGCGGGATTCCGGTCGATCTACAAAAATTTAAAGGTCATTAAACAAAGCCCTATAGATAGAAATGATAATAAAAGAAAAAGGACTAAGAAAACACATTTTCTCTAAATTGTTTAAACTACTATTGTTTAGACATTTAGGTGGAAATAAAAAATATTTATGAGTAAATTTAGAAAATTTCTAACATCTACTCTGATGGTAATGGTAGTTTTAGGCATGAGCTTAATTACTGCTCCTGAAGTAGGAGCCGCTGCTCAAGCTGGAGACTTAATTAAAATGGATGGTTTATCATCTGTATATTACCTAGGACAAGATGGAAAGAGATATGTCTTTCCTAACCCAGCTACCTATTTTTCATGGTATCAAGATTTTAGTGGCGTAGTAACTGTGTCTGCAACAGAACTACAGAGCTACTCTCTAGGATCAAATGTTACTATGAGAGCTGGTACTAAGTTAGTAAAGATTACAACTGACCCAAAAGTTTATGCTGTATCTCCAAATGGCAATCTTCACTGGATTCAAAGTGAAGCTGATGCTAAGGCTTTATACGGCGACAACTGGGCTAGTTTAGTAGTAGATGTTCCAGATGCTTTTTTCATGAGCTACACAATTAGTACTCCTTTA
>CAYZMF010000020.1:0-13245 GCA_964479455.1 uncultured Gammaproteobacteria bacterium
TATTCACTATATTACTAATACTAATACTAATACTTTATGTTTTTAAAAAGGATTAGTTTTTTGGTTTTTCTGATTTTTTTTGTTTTTATCAATAGTGCTCAGGCCTATATTGATCCGGGGTCAGGGAGTTATTTATTCCAAATTTTAGTTTCCGGATTAGTTGGCTTTTTATTTTTTGCCAGAACAATTATTAGACATATTAATTCATTTTTAGATGAAAAAGTTCTCAGACGTAAAAAAAATAACGAAGAAAAATAAGATTAATCATTTAGCTTCATTTAGGGATCCAGCTGGTTTTTTGTTTTATTCAGATGATAATTTATATCGACAGATTACTAATGTTTATAAAGAGGATTATGATTTATTGCTGAAATCCGGCTTATATCAGGAATTGATAGACAAGCAATATTTAGTAAAACATCAGGAAGTAGACGATTATAAAGAAGCGAAGGCTTATAAAATTATTAAACCAGAATTTATTCCTTTTATTTCCTATCCTTATCAATGGTGTTTTAGTCAATTAAAGGAAGCGGCTCTACTTACCCTAAAGATTCAAAAAAAAACCCTAGATTACGAGATGAGCTTAAAAGACGCCAGTGCTTACAATATTCAATTTTTAAAAGGGAAGGCAATTTTTATTGATACTTTGTCTTTTACGAAATACAAAGAAAATCAACCCTGGTTAGCTTACAAACAGTTTTGCGAACATTTTTTAGCACCTCTATATTTACAAGCAAAAATAGACATAAGGCTTAATAAATTATTCATTAATCATATCGATGGCATTCCTTTGGATTTGGCCAATAAATTGCTGCCCTTTAAATATAAAATAAACATTGCTGGTTTTATTCATTTATATCTACATAATTTAAGTCAAAAGAAATATAATAATTTATCTTTAAAAACAAAAAGAATAAATAAAAAGTTCAAAAAAAGAGATCATTATGCTCTTATTAGTAGTCTAGAGAGCGCAATAATTAATTTAAAGCTGAAGAAAGCTAAAACTGTTTGGACAAACTATATTGAAGATGAGGCCTGTCCTAGTTATTCGCCGAAAGCAATGCTTAATAAAAAAGAATTAATAAATGAATTTTTAGATAATTATAAAATAAAGTCTCTTTGGGATTTTGGGGCTAATAATGGAGAGTTTTCAAAACTAGCCGCTAATAAGGGTATATTTTCCTTGGCCCTAGACAGTGATCATTCAGTTATTGAAAAGCTGTATCGTGATATAGAGGGAGACGGGATAAAAAACATTTTGCCCTTAGTAGAAGACTTAGCCAATCCTAGCCCTTCAATTGGCTGGGAGAATACTGAGAGAAAGGCATTATTAGAAAACAAGAAACCTGATTGTATTTTTGCCTTAGCTTTAGTTCACCACTTAGTTATTGCCAATAATCTACCCTTATTTAAAATAGTCAAATTTTTTGCCAGTCATTGTAGTTTTTTGTTAATAGAATTTATTCCGAAAGAAGATAAGCAAGTCAAGCGAATGTTAGGCCTTAGAGAAGATATTTTTATAGATTACAATCAAGTTAATTTTGAAGCAGAGTTTCAGAAAAGATTTGAAATTATTAACCAGCAAACCATCAAAGACTCTCTACGGACTTTATATATTATGAAAGTAAAATGAATAAAATAGGAAAAACAATTTATCCTCTTTTTTTACCTTTATTATTTGTTCTATCTTTTATCTTAACAAATTATTCTAAAAATTATAATTTATTATATTTTTCTGATATTTTTCGCTCACTGATAATCCTTTCTTTAATTACTATTGTTTTATTTTTCATTTTAAATTTAATTTTTAGAAATAAGACTAAAACAAGTTTGTTCTTTTCTCTCTTTATAGTCTTATTTTTTTCTTTTAGAGGAATTTATGAATTTTTAGATAAAACAATACCCCAATTTATTTATAAAGAACTAATCACTCTTTTGTTGGTTTTTATACTAATAATTTTTCTGTTTGTTAAAATTTTAAAAACAAAGAAAAGCTTAGAAAATTTTTATAAGTATTTTTATGTTTTAACTTTAGTTAGTTTTATATTTCCTTTAGTTTTAGTTGTTTATTACCAGTTTACAATAAAAATACCTAAGATTTCCTCTACACTAGTAATACCAGATATTGAGGAGGTGGAGAATAAGCCAGATATCTATTATATAATCCCAGACTGCTATCCTTCTTTTGAGTCTTTACAGACTCATTTTTCCTTTGATAACAGTGATTTTGCTAATAAATTAGAAGAAAAAGGATTTTTTGTTAATTATCAGGCAAAGTCTAATTATCTGACCACCGCTCAATCTTTAGCCTCAATATTAAATATGGAATATTTAGATGAGCTGAAGAAATATAAAGATTATGCTGATCTGAGATTATTGAATCAATTAATTTATGATAGTAATGTCAAAAAAATAGTTCAATCAATGGGTTATAAATATTATAACTTAGGAGCTTGGTGGCCGACCACTGAGCACGACCCCTTGGCGGACGATAATTTTACTTTTGAAAAGAACAAAAAATATAAACTTGATTATTTTGAATACTCAATTCTGGAATCTAGCATGCTTAGATTGTTAATTGACAATCTTCCCTTTTCTCATGTTTGGTACTCTGATGTTGGTAAAAGAGAACATGTCATTTATCAGTTTGAGAAAATAAAGGAGATAGTACGGCTAGAAGGTCCTAAATTTACTTTAATGCATATAATATCCCCCCATGTCCCCCTTGTTTTTAATAGTGATTGCTCAAATATTGACCTGTTTAAGATTAAAAATATGTATAACTATAATAATGTAGATTTAATAGAAGATGCTTTTATTAGACAAGTGCAATGTATCAATTTAAAATTATTAGACTCTCTTGATTATATAATTGAAAATTCAAGAAATGGCACCATAATTGTTCTTTTAAGTGACGAAGGCCCCCCCTTTGAGGAGTATTTAATTCAAAAAGATGAGTGGTCGCGGGCGGATGATGATCAAATTAAACAAAAATTATCAGTTTTATCAGCTTATTATTTTTCTGAAAAGAAAAAAAATATAATGCCTCCTAAAATAAGTAGCGTTAATGCTTTTAGATATATATTCACTAATTATTTTAAGTTAGATTTACCTTTGCTGGAAAACAGATATTTTTATTTTCCCAACGAAAAAGAGGTATTTAATTTTCAGGAAATAATAATTGACCCCAATGAATAAAACTAACAAAATATTCTTAACCAGCTTCTTTGTTTTTATTTTATCTTTTCTTTTTGTTTACTTACTCAACAACTCCTACTCCTATTTTGACCCTGATTTTGGCTGGCATTTAAAGGTTGGTCAAGATATTTTAGAACAAAAAAGTGCTCCTTTTACTAATCTCTATAATTACCCCCTACTTAATGCTTCTTGGATAAACCATGAATGGCTAACTGATTTTAGCTTGTATTTGATTTATGATAAATTATCATATCATGCTTTACATATCTTTTTTGCCCTCTTATTTTTAGTAACGCTCTTTTTTTCTTTAGCCTTATTTTTTAAAAAAAATGGCTTTTGGCCGAGCTTGTTTGCTTCAATCCTTTTCGTTTTAATCGGCACCAAAGCAAGCTTGCCTCATTTAGGTATTCGGGTTCAGGAATTATCCTTGTTTTTTACCGCTTTGCTTTTATATTTTTTAAATAAGGGTAAGCGGCTATGGCTCTATTTACCACTATTATTCTTAGTTTGGGCTAATTTGCATGGTAGCTTTATTCTTGGTTTAGGTCTGGTGCTAGCTTGGCAATTATTATTGTATGTTAATACTTTAAATTTATTTAAAAGAGTATTTACATTTTTTCATTTAGAAGTGCGAGGGCTTTATCGAAGAAAGAATTGGTTAATATTTCCTTTAATTTTTGGAGCAAGTCTGGTTAATCCTTATGGCCTTTCTTTATATAATTCTTTATTTGAATATTCAAATAGTTATTATTTAAAAACAATTGCCGAATGGTTATCGCAATTTTATTATCCCTTTTCCTATTTACAATTAATATTTCTAGGAATTACTTTGGCTTTTTTAATCGTTTATTGCTATGAAAGATATAGGGAAGGCAAGAAAATTGCTGTCTGGCAGTTATTCCTATTTTTCTTTTTCTTTGTTCTAGCTTTTAAATCAAGACGACATTTCCCTTTGTTTGTGGTGGTTAATCTGGCCTTTTTAAGTGAAATATTTCTATACTTCGGTCGCCAGCTTAAAGATTTAAAACCGAGCAACATAATGCTTCGCTATAATTTATTTACGGCCTCCTTGATTAGTGCTTTGTTTTTCTATATCTTTCTGTCAACTTTAAATTATCACAAGGATCCCTTTAATAGCTTTTGTCATCGCTATCCCTGCCAAGCCCTTCAGTTTTTAAAGAACAATGAGGATATCACAAAGGATTTAAATATTTTCAATGATTATGGTTGGGGTGGTTTTATGATTTGGAATTATCCGGACAAACTTCTCTTTATTGACGGGCGGATGCCTCACTATTCATATAAAAATAAAAGCTATTTAGAAGAATTTGCTCAGTTTGCTAAAAGCGAAGAAGATTTTTTAGCTCTAGGTAAGGAATATGAGATAGAAATGTTTTTTATTAACAAAAGGAATAAAATGAAAGAGCCAAAAAAATTAGAGAATTGGTTTTTCTCAATCAGTAGGTTAAGAGACAAGAAAGAGGCCGAAGAAAAGTTTGACCTATTTAAATATTTACGCGAAAATGAAAGCTGGCATCTAATATATGAGGACCAAATTGCTTTGATTTATGTAAAAAACTATGAGATTAATAATTTGTCTACCAATTAAGGATGAGCAAAAAATATTAAGAAATAATTTAGAAATAGTATTAGAATATTTAAAGCAAGAGAATTTTAGTTTTGATTGGCAGATAGTTTTAACGGTTAATGGTTCAAGCGATGATTCATTTAAAATCGCAAAGGAAATGCAAAAAAAACATGAGAGAGTAGATTGCTTGAATATAGAATTGGGCGGTAAAGGGCGAGCGGTAAAACATTGTTTCGATCTCTATTTAAAAAAAGCAGACTATTTGATGTATATGGACATTGATTTGGCAGTTGATCTCTTGTATCTACAGCCCTTATTTAAAGAGATGTTTAATTATGATCTAGTGTTTGGCTCTCGTTTAATGGCCAATTCAATTACCGACAGAAGCTGGCACCGGGATTTTATTTCCTGGATCTATAATTATATTTCTCGTTTAATCTTAAAACATCCTTATTTAGATTTACAATGTGGCTTCAAAGTTATTAAAAAAGAAAGCTACCGAGCAATTAGAGGAAAGTTAGTAGATGATAATTGGTTTTTTGATACCGAGTGGATAATTATTTTACATCGTTTAGGTTTTAAATTAAAAGAAATACCGGTTGCTTGGCAGGAAAATAGGTATCAAAAAAGAGCCAGTCGGGTAAAGGTCTTTAAAGAGGCCTTTAAGTTCCTGCTAGCTCTTAAAAACTTGCATTATAGATTACGGTAGATATTTATTATACTCTTCTTGAGCTATTAATTTTTCCCTCTGGGCGGGGACTTTTTTTAATTTGAGATAGATAAAAAGGAGCCAGACAATAATGAGAATTGCCCAAAGTAGAAACCAAAATCGAGCAGCTAAAAAAGGGACTCTTTGATAGTTAAAAAAGAGAAAGATTAGGCCAATGATAGTGTTTGTAAGAGAGAAGTTGTAAAGAGAGATAAGGACGCCCTTATAGACCTTTTTTTTGTTTTTTAATCTAAAACTGAGAATCATCAGGACTATTAACAGAAGGATAAAAGCGATGAAAAAATAATTAAAAAGTGGCAACATAGCTGGTGGCCTTAGGTCAAACCAAAAAGATAGATTTAATAAATTGTTCATATTTTCTTAAATATTATAGCATAATGAAAAGCACCAGCCTCAAATTCTTTTTCAACTTGTAGATTATATTGTTTTAATTTTTCTTTTAAAACATGAGGGTTAAGGCGACGATGGGGCTCTGGTCCAAAGGGAGCGGCACTTAATTTCCAGTCTATGATTAGGAGCTTGCCGCCTATCTTTAGCATCCGACTCGCCTCCTTAATCATCGCCTCTTTATTACTCGACTGATTTAAAGTATTAACTAAGAGGGCTTTGTCTAAACTAGAAGATTCAATTTTTGTGCCTTTATAGACCTCTAAATTACTCCAAAGGGTTTTTATTTGCTTTAAATTTTGTTGCCAAGCCTCCTTCTCTACATCTTCAACTATATTTTTAATTATGTCAATTGCGTAAATTTTTCCTCTTTCACCAATTAATTTAGCCAGCTTAAAGGTGAAATAGGCAAAAGAGCCACAGCCTAAATCAGCTACTTTATCCTTTTCTTTAATCTCTAAATTGCTGAGGATAAAATCAATGTCGAATAACTTGTTGTAAGAAGTGCTCATATTTATTGAACTATTATATTTCTTTCAATTATATTTTTTTGACTATATTTTTTTTTAGAACTAATCTTTATTTCATTTAAACCTAGCTTTAAATAAATAGTTTCTGTGAAGTAGCCATTTTCATCAGCTAGAACCAATTCTCCGTTGATTCTAATTTCAGCCCCGGCATCGCTTTTCCCCTCAATTAATATTTGCCTGGACTGGGTGATAATATCTTTTTTTGGTTGATAAATTAAAAGCTCTGGCGTTTCTTTAGATTTAAGCAGGTAATAGCCAAGATAAAGAAAAAGGCTAATAATTAAGAAAAAAAGAATTATGTTTCTAATAATTTTAGGAACGACTAGGAATTTAAAGGTAGACATTATTTTCTGTGAAAAAGGGTTCTTTTCTTTTTCTATGGTATTAAAAGGACTTTTTTTAATTAATTTTTCTGCATCTAAATCTAGAAACTGAGCATAGTCTTTTAGGTAATTTTTAGCATAAAGGTTTATCGGCAGATCATTAAAATTTTCTTCTTCTAAGGCAATTAAATATTGCTCTTTAATATTTAGAAGTCTGGATATTTTACTAAGACTGAGTTTTTTTTTCAGTCTAGCTATTTTTAGACTATCTCCTAAATTATTTTTTATTAATAAACTTTTTTCGGTAAAAAGGGGTTTCATTTCATTTTAATTAACTCTCCATTCCATTTAATACCAACTGATTTAAGGGCCAATTGAATAATAACAAAACTAGCCAGAACAATTACTAGACCAATAATAGCAGCTATTAATATTTTTTTACCCTTAGTTATTTTCTCGCTATTGCCGGCAGATAGAAGAAAAGTTAAGCCACCATAGATAAACATTAGGAGGGTTAAGGTACCGACAAATCGTAAAATTAGATTGGAGACATTAATGAACAGCAACATAAAATCATTTAAATCGTAGTCGCCGGTTGTGTATTTAGTTTCATCGCCTGGTAAAATGCCGGCCGCTTTAAGACTAGCACTGTTAAGAAGCAAGAGGCTAGCGACAAAAATTATTTTAAGTAGTTTTTTCATACTAGTTTATAGTTTGACTAACTTTTAAGGCGGCTGAGTTTAAGCTGTTCATTAAAGGATTGACACCCAGATTAGCTTCCTTAATCAAATTATTAATAGCCTCTTCAGCGGCGATTGGATTCTTTCCTTTATACCAACTACGAGCTGTTAGGACCTGATTAACAAAGACTTTAATCTCTTCATTTTCCTCTAATTGTTGATTAATTAGGGTCTTTAAGGCAGTTGGTTTATTAGTTTTATCTAAATATGTTTTGACTTGGCTAGCACTGGTGGCAAATTGAATAAAGTCCCAAGCTTCATTCTTGTGTTTGCTTTTTGAGGCAACAGCTTCAAGCCAATAATTAGCATAATTGATTTCGCGAGGACTATTTTCAATTTGAGGTAAAGGACTAATACCAAAGTTTAGCTTAGGTGAGAGAGATTTAATAGTGGGCAAATGATAGGCATAGCCAAAAACCATGGCTAATTTTCCTTGAGCAAACATTTCAATGGAATTTGGCAGTTCTTCATTCCAAGAATAGACCTCTTTATTGCTACTGGAAAAATCAATATAGAAACGGAGCGCCTCTAGGCCTGGGTTATAATTTTTATTACTCATATTGACTGGAACCTGATGGAAAGTAACCCGATTAGCAGTCATCATTTCTGAGCCATTTTGCATCATTAAAACAGAAAGTATATCAAAGGCCCGCTCTATATTTTTAGCTCCGCCTAGAGCAATTCCTGATTGAAGTATATTATAACGGGCGTCAAGTCTGGTTAAAGCTTTAACGGTTTCTTGGAAATAGCGGTTCCAGTATAGGGGAATGTCAATTATTTTAGCCTGATTATAGAGATCACGATTGTAATAGAGAGCGAGAGTGTCAACTGACAAAGGAAGAGCATAAATTTGACCGTCTAAAACTACATCAGAATAGACAACATCAACGAATTGATCCCTTAGTCCTTGTAAGCTGAGACTTTTTTTAGTTCTTAGCTCAGGGATAATCTCAGGCTTAAGGGAACCTGTTTGAACCATATAGACCATTTTAGTTTCCGCCGGCATTGGTGATAATTTGCTCTGATATTTTTTAAGCCAGGTATGATGTAGAGATAATATATCAGGACCCCGATCTTCAGCTAAGGCGTGGAGTAGTTCATTTTCAAATTCTTCATAACGAAGTTTTCGATAATTTATACTTACATTAGGGTGCCTTGCCTTATAGGCAGCGATAATATCAGAAACGTCGCTTTGATTATGATAAACACCCCACCAATTTAAAGTAACTGCTTGCATCATTTGACTAACATTACCTGAAGGTGATTTGCAGGCAGTATTTAATACTAACAAAAAAAGAAAAACAGCAATAAATTTATACTTTGATTTAATCATATAATTAAATTATAGCAGAAAATTAGAAATAATTAAATAAGCTCATCTAGCTTCACGCTTAGCAGCTTACTAACCCCATCAGACTGCATGGTAATGCCATAGAGAACATTGGCTTGTTTCATACTAGCTCGATTATGGGTGATTATAATAAACTGGGTATCAGTAGAGAGGTCATCTAATATTTTTGCTAGTCTTTCTGAATTAGACTCATCTAAGGCAGCATCAACTTCATCTAGGACTACAAAAGGGGAGGGGTTGGCTTTAATAATGGCACAAATTAAGGCAATTGCTGTTAAAGCCCTTTCACCACCAGAGAGCATAGCAATTGATTGAATTTTTTTACCGGGAGGAATTGCTTGAATGTCAATTCCAGAAATACCTAAGGCGCTTTTTTTTCTCAGTAATTTTATATTATTTTCTTCTTTAGTTTCCTCTTCAGGATTTTCTAACTTAAGTATTTTAGCTGAACCACCTTTAAAGAGAATCTGGAAATATTGATTAAACTTCTCAGTGATTATTTTAAACTCTTTATTAAATTGGCTTTTGATATCTTGATCTAATTTATCAATTATTTCTTCTAGAGATTTGATAGTTTGCTTTAAATCTTCACCTTGTTTGAAAAGAAAATCATATCTTTCCTTGGTTTTTAAATATTCTTCTTCAATATCAGGGTCAAAATTACCAATTTGATTTAACTGCTTTTTTATTCTTTCAATTGTAACAATTAGCTCTTCTGGTTTAAAATCTTCAGCTTTATGATAATTTTTGACATCTATTAGGTTTAAGTTATTGTTAGCAATGTTTGACTCTAGATCTTCTAATCTAGTTTCTAATTTAGCTATTTTAATTTCTAATTCGTGTAAAAACCTTTCTTTTTGCTTAATTTGTGAGCGTAAATCTTCAGCATATTTTTGTTTTTCTAAAACCTCTTCTGTTTTATTTTTGTAATTAAGCTCTCGTTCATTAATTTTATACTCTAGACTGCTTATAAGCTCTTTAATTGATGATAAATTTTTTTCAATAATAGATTTTTGCTCTTCTAATTTATCTAATTTAAGTCCATGTTGAGCTTTTTCAAGTTTAGTGTCAATATCAATTAATTCATTACCAAGCTCATTTATTTTTTGTTTTATATTATGCTGCTTCTCTTCTTCAGTAGAAAGTTGCAAGCGATAGTTATTTAATTTTTCCAATAAAGACTCTTTATCGTTAGTTTTTAAGCTTAGGTTTTCTTTCTTAATTGCCTCCAGCTCACTTAAAACTTTGTTTATTTTCTCCTTTAATTGACTTTCATCTTTTTTTAATATAATTAACTGATTGGAGTGATTTTGCTGGGAGGCAGTATTTTCTTTTTCGCGTAAATTTTCCTTTAAACGACTAACCTTTTGTGTTAAGGAGTTTTGTCTTTCTTTTTCTTGTATCAGTTTTAGTTTTTTGGTGTTCATGCCCTCCATTATCGCCTGCTTTTTTTCTCCTAAAGAAATTATTAGGTTTTGCTCATCCCCTATCTCTTCGATATATTTATTTTCTTTAAAGTCTAAAAACTGAGAGAATTTTTGCTCAAAGCTTTCTTTAATTTTCTTAATTATCTCCTTTAACTTATTCAAATCAGACTCGCTTTGCAATTTATCTAGTTGCGTTAAGAAACTTTTAATATCTTTGGCGATATAGTCTTTACTTACCTTTTCCTTAGCTAGCTTTTGCTTGTCATCTTTCAATTTTTGCAAATTATTTTGATGATTTTGTATTTTTTTATTGACTCCTTCTAATTTATTTTCTAGGTCTTTTATTTGACTCTCTAATTCTTGACTATATTTATCGTCAATCTTAATTATGGCTTGTTTAAGCTCTTTTTTAATTTCTTCTATTTCCCTTAAAAGAGACTGATTATTAAAGCTTGCCTCTTGCTTGAGATGATTTTCAATTAAAAGCTCTATCTTACTTCCTTCTTTAAAATATGCATTATATTGATTATTTAAAAACTCAATTCGTTCTTTATTGCTCTCTATTTTAACAGTTTTCTTTTGAATGTCTTGCCATTTCTCCTTTAGATTTTCTTCAGCCTTCTTTAGCTGATTTAGTTTTTCTATATTTAAATTATTTTTTTCTACCTCTAAATTATTTTTTAATTCTGCCCTTTTCTTATTAAGCCAAGAAATATCAAAATGTCCCTTAGCTTCTAAGCTAACATTTATTTCCGCTTGTAAATTAGCTAATTTATTTGATAATAAGCTTCTTTCTTTTTCTTTCTCACTTAGAGACTGTTTATATTTGTCTAGTTTCTCATCATTTAAGCTGTTTTTAAATATTTCAATTTCCAGTCTAATTTTTTCTAACTTATTATTAATAGTGCTTCTTTCTTTTTCGAGGTTTTTTATATCAACATGATAAAGACTCAGCTCATTATTAATTTTTGCATAAGAAAAGCCATAATAATTAAGCTGCTTGGCTTTAAGTTCACTATCTAATTTTTCTTTTTTCTTCAATTTTTCTACTTGTCTAGTTAGACTATTAAGGCGAGGTCTAATTTCTGAGAGTAACATGTCTGCTTGGTTTAAGTTGTCATAACTTCTTTCTAATTTACTTAAAGAAGCTTCCCTTTTAATTTGCCAAGGCTTGACGCCGGTAGCTTCATCGAAAAACTCTTTTCTTTCCCCGGTACTAGTGTTTAAAAAATTTTCCACCATTCCTTGCCCAATTACGCTGTAGGTTTTTTGGCCAATATTGGCCTGAGCTAACAACATTTGAATATCTAATAATCTTACCTTGTTATTATTAATCAAATATTCACTATCGCCACTTCGACTTAGTCGTCTAGTGATAATTAATTGGTCATATTTAAAGGGAGAGCCTTCTGTCGTTTCTTTTTTTTCTTCATTTTTTAAATACAAAGAAACCTCAGCTAGACCTAAGCGACTTTTTTTATCAGAACCAGCAAAAATAATATCTTCACCCCTTTTCCCCCTCAAGGTCTTACTACTCTGCTCTCCCAAAACCCATCTGACGGCATCAGCAATATTTGATTTGCCTGAGCCATTAGGACCAACAATAGCAGTAATTCCTCTTTTCTTATTTTTATCTAATTGTCCAGGGAAGACTAATTTATTGCTACTGGCAAAAGATTTAAAACCAGAAATTACTAATTTTTCTAAATACATAATTATTATTTTAAGCACTTGTTTTTTATATGACTATTATAGTATAATTCCTTTATAATTAAAACATTGAACTATGATTATATCTTTAAGTGGTGCTCAAGGTTCCGGAAAAAGTACGCTAGCTGAAAAATTAGCTAGCAAGTTAGGCTGGCCTCGCTATTACATCGGGGGCATCAGAAGAAAGATGGCTCAAGAAAAAGGTTTAACTTTAGCGGAGTATAATAAGTTAGGAGAAAGTGATCCCAGCACCGACCGGGAAGTAGATAATTATCAAAGAGAGCTAGGCAAAAAAGAAGATAATTTTATTATTGAAGGCAGAACCTCTTGGCATTTTATTCCTAATTCCTTTAAAATATATTTAGAGGTTAATAAAGAAGAGGGGGCTAAGAGAATATTAAAACACTTACAAGAAGATAATGAAAGAAATGAGGATAAGGAATTAGTAGATAAAGAGTCAGTGCTTGAAAGTCTAATTAAAAGAGAAAAAAGTGATGCTTATCGCTATCAAAAGTATTACGATATAGATGTTCATGATAAAAGTCATTATGATTATGTTTTAGATACAAGCAACTTAAGCGCAGAGGAGACTTTTTATAAAATTTTAAAAGAAATTAATCGAAAAATAGGGCTTGACACTTAAACTTATTAATTATAATATAGCTCTATAATTAGCTAATCATTATTATATGGCAGAAGAAAAGAAAGATCAAAAAGAATCTACAAAAATAGCTGACATGGACCTTAAGCCAGGCATGACAGTTAGGATTTATCAAAAAATTAAAGAATTAAACTCTAAAGGCGAAGAGAAAGAAAGACTTCAGTATTTTGAAGGCTTAATTATTGCTAGAAAGCATAATAAAGAAACGGGAGGAACAATTACCGTTAGAAAAATATCTGAAGGGGTAGAGGTAGAAAAAATCTTTCCAATTAATTTACCTACTATTACTAAAGTTGAAATTAAGAAAATTGCTGATGTCAGGAGGGCCAAGCTTTATTTCCTAAAGAGGGGTTATAAGAAGAAATTAAGAGAAAAGGTAGTTAAAGTAAAGAAATAATATTATTTTAAGCTTGGGCGGGTGGTGGAATTGGTAGACACGCAAGCTTGAGGGGCTTGTGGCTGTAAAGCCGTGGAGGTTCAAATCCTCTCTCGCCCACCAGAAAGCTTTGAGATAGTTTCAATAAGGGGCGCATAGCTCAGCTGGTTAGAGCACTTCGTTTACACCGAAGGGGTCCTAGGTTCGAATCCTTGTGCGCCCAC
>CAYZMF010000021.1:0-13041 GCA_964479455.1 uncultured Gammaproteobacteria bacterium
TAATACGCTTGGTGCCTATGCTTCCGGTCTCAAATGGCCAGTCGCCGGTTATCGCGATCACAGTTTTGCTTCTCTCAGGTCTTTGGGCAGTTATGCCTTCGTTTGCTCATCTTCAGTCAGTGGGACTTTTGCCCGCTATCTTACCTGGCTCTCCAATTATGCTGGTTTGGACAGTAATGTTCGGGCGCGTGGCTGTTCCCTTCGCTGCCTCCGGGATTAACAGAGACCGCAGGGCTCTGATTTGTTTCTTTGCCCGCCATCTTTAGTGGCGGGCACGCTTGTTTAAAATCTTTTGTTTTGCTATGATAATTTCGTAAGAGCTCCTTGCCTTTTAGCAGGGAGGAGTACAATTAAATCCGGTAAGTCGCTGCTTTTGTATGGGCAGTTTTAAAAGATGTTTTTAGTTCTGACTTAGGTCTTAGCTTTAAGCACGAATTGAGCACTTACCATTTTAGGCAGCCGGTAATCGCAATCACAGTCCTGCTTCTCTCAATTCTTTGGGCAGTAATGCCTTCGTTTGCTCATCTTCAGTCAGTGGGACTTCTGCCCGCAATCTTACCTGGAACTCCAATAATGCTGGTTTGAACAGTAATAATCGGGCGCATGGCTTTTCCCTTCGCTGCCTCCGGGACTTAAGGAAAAACGAGGGATTTATTTTCTTCGTTTTTTATTTCTATTTTTTTATGGCTACTTACAGCTCTTTACCAGTCTATCGTTTAGCCTACCGCTTGTCTTTGGCAATTTTTAGGCTAACTAAAAATTTTAGCCGCGAGTTTCGCTATTGTTTGGGGGAAAGAATCAAAGGCAGTGGCATTGATTTGATTTTGTTTATTTACCAAGCTAATCGTTGTGCTAATTTAGAGAAGCTAGATTATATTTTAAAAGCCAAAGAAAGCCTAGAGACGCTTAAATTATTACTGCGCCTTGTTTATGATTTAAAATTGATTAAGCTGGAGCTTTTTATTAAATTATCAGAAGATATCTTAGAGATTAATAATCATTTAGGAGCTTGGCTTAAGTATTATCAATCTTTAAAAAATGTTTAAGTTTTTTGGCTTTAATCTGGCTTTTAACTTTACTTTTAAGACTTATTTTTAAGAGACCCTTGTCTAATTCAAGGAACTGATAGGCTTGAGGTTGAAGCTGACTGAGAATCTTTTTCCTTAAGCGATAACTAGAGCAGTGTCTGCTAAGCCCTAAGTAGGAGTTAATTATATTGATTGTTTTTTCTATTATTTTTAGACTGGGATTTTGCCAGTCTTTATTTAAACTATTTATTGCTTGATAGAAATTATTTTTAACACGTCGAGAAAGATAGCTGCGATGGGGAAGAATATATTGACCGAGAAAGGAGAAACCAGCAGTAGCTTCTTTTAAGATTGTTTTGGGCTGATTAATTTCTAGTTTAAAATCTTCTTTTAATTTTATTTCTATTTTTTCTTTTACTTTGATTAAATAGTCTTTGTCTGGATGAAAAAAGATTAAATCATCGACATAGCGGCCATAGTATTTTATCTTCAATTCTCTTTTAATGTAGTGATCAAGTGGATTTAAATAGAGATTGCCGTAAAGTTGGGAAGTCAAGTTGCCAATCGCCAGACCACAGTTTTTAGGACTACTAAAAAGAAGTTTGTTTTTAGGTAAATGCTGGTAGTCTGATTTATTTCCTTTTAAAATATAATTTTTTCTAGGGTCATGGAAAATATTTTGTTTAATTAGGTAGTAGATTAGAGATTGTTCTTGCTTCTCTAATTTAGCTAAATCATCTTTAATAGTTTTGATTAGAATTTTGTAAAGTATTTTTTTGTCAATGTTTATGAAGTAGCCGCTGATGTCTAATTTAAGTAGATAGGCTTTAATTTGATAATTATTAGTTGCTCTTCTAAGAAATTTTTTAGCTCGCTTGATAGCAAAAAGAGGTCCTCTGTTTTCGCGACAGCTATAGCAGTCATCAATGAGTCTTTTGTTGATTATTGGATAGAGATAGCTATATATTAAATGATGAACTACACGGTCGCTGAAATGAGCGGCTAGTATCTCGCGTTTAACTGGCTGGCTAATGATAAAAACATGGCAAGTTTTAATTTTATAGTTATGATTAATTATTTCTTGATAGAGCTTGAGAAGATTATTTTCATAATTCAATTCAAACTCAATTTGACTAAGAGTCTTTCCCTTATTCCCCCTAGCTTGAAGATAAGCGCTAAAAAGTTTTAATAAAAGATTGTTCATTTGTTGCCATTCTTAATAGTTTATTGTATAATATTAATAGTTTCAAATATTTTTAAATAATTAAAAAAGCGATATGAAAAAAACTAATCTTTTCTTTATTACAATAATTATTCTACTAGCAATGGCTTTAGTTTGGGTTTTAATATCAAAAAATCAGGAGATTGATCCTGAGTCAAATATTGCTGAGGAAAAAAGTCAAGAATTAATTGAAGGCCAAAAACGACAGCAAGAAGCTTTAATTCGTTGGCAGGCTAATTGTGAAGCAGATGGGGGAATCTGGATTAGTGAAGAAGAAATGTGCTATAACGAAGAAAATGCTTTAGCGATGAAAGAAAGCTGTGAGTTAGTTGGCGGCGAGTGGGTGGAGGATTCCTTGCTTTATGAATGTAAAATTAATGATGAAGTTTTCAAGGGAGGGGAATGGGAGATGATTGAGTGGGAAGCCTATGAAAAAATGAAGGCGAGTTGTTTAGATAGTGGTGGAAAGTGGTTAGGGGGAGTCGCTGAAGCTTGTAATATTTCTGGTGATACTTTTTACCAGGGCAAGTGGTTAGTTTTAGAAGAAATGAAAGAGAGCTGTCTTAATGAATTTGGGGGAGAATGGTTGGGCGGAGAAGAAACCCAGTGTCAGATTGATGGAGTCATTTATCCCGGTAATTGGGTGCAAATGTTTGCTTTAAAGGATAGTTGTTTAGAGATTGACGGTCAGTGGTTAGGGGGAGAAAATAATCAATGTCAAGTTGCTGGCCAAAAATATTCTCATGGGGCGTGGATAAAAATTAAAGAAATGAAAGAAAGCTGTCAGAGTGTTGGTGGCGAGTATATTGGTGGCGACCGCTTTAGATGTGATTACGAAGGTCATGTTTATTTCGATGGTAATTGGGAAAAAGTAGTTAAAGTGCCAATTTTAAAGGAAAGATGCATTTCAGCTGGTGGCACCTGGGTGGCTAAGGCCAAGGCTTGTCAGGGCTTGGAAAAGGACTGGTGTGACGCCATGTTAGTTGAACTTGATTTAGCGGCAGTTGGCTGGAATAGTGAGGCTTTATCTTGTTATATATACTAAATAATTTTTAATTGTGAAGCGATGGGCTAAATTATTATATCTCCTAATTTTAGTCTTTATCTTATCGGCTTCTTTTGTTTTTGCTCAAACTGGTTATAAGGTGATAGATATGAATGACCCTGAAGTTGGGTCAGCTGATGATTTGTTTTGGTTTTACAGTGGGATAAAGATAGATCCAATGACCGACTTGCCTGAGGGCAGAGTTCATCTTGAAGTAGTTGGTGATGTCCTGGCTAATAATTATTGTTTAGGAGATGTCTGTGTTGCAGATTGGGCGGATATTAGTGCGAGTTCGCCAATTTGGGAATTATTGGGTACAAGCATAGCCCCACTTGATACTAGCCATGGTTTAATGATTGGCTCTAATTTGCAATTAAGCGGGAATGAAAAAATGGTGGTGACTGGTGATGATTTAGTGGTTGATGAAAATTTAAGAGTTGGCAAAGAACTCCTTATTGGAGAACAGGCAACCATTATTGGCCGTCTTACAGTTGGTGATGTCGGTTCTGGTGTTTCAACCTTGTTTGTCCGGGGAGGAGCCCTTATCGGCAGTGATTCATATAATTCTTTTTCAATGAGCACAGGAACGATGGCAATTGAAGAATCTTTAAGCATCGGCACTACTACATCAGTTCATCAATTAAGTTTAACTAAATCCATCAACCTGCCCAATACCACCTCTGACGACACCGGTATTATTTTTAAAGATGGAGTAAGATTTTTACATAATTATCAAGGCTCTAGTCTCCATAATCCTCAAAATGTTTTTCTAGGTCATAAGGCTGGCAACCTTCATGTTGGAGATGGTACTGTAGGTAATATTCAAGGTAATAATAATGTTGGGATTGGTGCGCGGTCTTTGCTTAACTTAACTAAAGGCTTTAAAAATAATGCCATTGGCACTTCGGCTTTAGGTAAAATTACTACGGCTAGTGATATGGTGGCGGTTGGTTACCTGGCTGGTCATTATTATGGTTCGGGTTATTCAAGCTTAACTATTGGCAAGCAATCTGTGTTTATAGGCAGTGAAACAAGAGCCGCTAGTGATAATAGCATTAATGAAATTGTAATTGGTTATGGAGCGACTGGGGCCGGTAATAATAGCGTTGTCTTGGGTAATGATGAGATTGTTCAAACAGTATTAAAAGGGAAGGTTAGTATTGGCACGACTAGCGACTCTCATCAATTAACAATAGACGGTCAGATCTATAGTTCAGGGGGATTGTGCTTAGCTGGTGATTGTGTAGCTGATTGGAATGAGTTGAGCGGCGGAGGAGGGCCAGGTGTTAGTCACTGGCAATTAAATGGCGACTATCTAACAGCTTCTTCTAGTGATTGGTCAGTGGGGATTGGGACTAGTAGTCCTAGTGCCAAGTTAGAGGTTGCTGGTGATATTAAAGCGACTAGTTATTGCTTAGGTAATAATTGTATTTCTCAGTGGGGCAGTGGTTCAGGTGAGGTTGCTTCAGTAGCCGATGATGGCAATAGTACTTTAGTTATCAACCCAGTAACTGGGGAGGTTAAAGCTGCTTTGAATTTAAGTAATCCTAACCATTGGCTGGCCCGGCAGACTTTTAGTCAGTCTCTTGGCATTGGTACCTCTAGCCCAAGCACTAAACTTCAGCTTTATGATACTAGTTCTGGCCCGATAATAACCTTATCAGGGCAAGATGGTAATTACAGGGGGCTGGCTATCAAGGATATAGCTGGTTTGGAAAAATGGTTTATGGGTAATAATAATAGTGATCATTTTGTTATTAGAAGAAACGGTAGTTTTAATGATTTAAAAATTGATTCGAGTGGCAATGTAGCAATGGGAACAACCACTGTTAGTGGTTATATTACAGCCCCTAGATTTTGCTTAGGAACTTCTTGTATTGACACCTGGCCGACTGGTGGCGGGGGTGGAGTTTCGTCAGTTTCAAACTCTGATGGTAGTTTAAGCATCCCGACAACGGCTGGTCATGTCGTCGCTAGTTTAAATTTAGATAAGGTTAATAATTGGACAGCTCAGCAGACCTTTAATCAATATGTCGGGATTGGTACCTCTAGCCCTAATAGACATTTACATATTTATGATATATCTGGAACGGGAGTTGCTTTAAACGCAGAAATCGATCTACAAAGTGTGGCGGGAGCGAATAGACATTGGTCAATGTATGTTGAGAGGGATGATAATAGCTTGAGGCTTTGGGGGGGTGATAATCGCTTAAGTATTTTAAGGAACGGCAAGGTAGGAATTGGCACGACTAGCCCCAGCGTAGCCTTAGAGGTGCTTGGCAATATCATTGCTAATGAGCCAAGTAGCACTAGTCATGTAGCGACAAAGAATTATGTTGATAGCGTTAAAATTAATTGGAATAAATTAATTAATTTTCCTGTAGCCTGCCCTCATGGTGAATTTGTTAATGCAATCGGTAGCTCTTTGACTTGTGCTTCAATTTCTGTGCCTCAATCATTATGGTCATATAGTCAAAACGGTTCTGATATTTATACTGACCAGAGGGTTGGCATAAAAACTAATAATCCTAATTATGACCTCGATGTTAATGGAAGTGCTAGCTTTAGCTCTAGCATTACAGTCCCTAGCCCAACTGCAGATGTTCATGCGGTTAATAAGGGGTATGTTGATAGTAGATTATATTGGGCAGGATTAGATGGAGAGCATATTAAAAATATAAACCATGGAACAGTGTTTATTGGCAATACAGGTAATAATACAAGTCGCTCTAAACTTAGTGTCTCAGGTGGAATAAATTCAGAATTAGGTTATTATTTAGGCAACGTTAATGTTATTAGTAGCTCAGGTTTGATTAAAGCGGCAGCCGGCTCTTTAGCTGCCCCTTCTTTTTCTTTCTTAAGCGATGCTAAATTAGGAATGTATTCTCCCCATAATGGTGTAATCAATTTTGTAGGCGATGCTAGAAATATTATGCAGTTAAATGCTTCAGGGCGGGTAGGTATTGGCACCATAGAGCCTCAAGTTAAGCTGCATATTAGAGAGGACGCGGCGGTGGTAACTGATTTTGACGAATCTGTTCTACTGGCCATAGAAGGGGAAAACTCTAAGTTAGACATTATTTCTAATACTGGGAGCAGTCTTTCTCTACGAAATCCTTTTTCTGAATTTATTATAAAGCACGCAAATTTCAATATAAACCAACACCTTGCTCACCGCGCAATTTTAGGATTTAAATC
This sequence comes from uncultured Gammaproteobacteria bacterium, assembly GCA_964479455.1. Classification (GTDB taxonomy): domain Bacteria; phylum Patescibacteriota; class Patescibacteriia; order Patescibacteriales; family UBA12465; genus PWHG01. The sequence continues at coordinate 6,494 of CAYZMF010000021.1, forward strand.
CCCATTATCTTCTGGAGCCATACTCTTTGAAGACAAAATAGGCGTTAATCTAGATAGTTATGATAGTTTGGTGGAGGCTGATTTACATGTCAATGGGGTAATTAGAGGGGCATACCAGTCTAGCGATGGTTCCGGAGGAATTACAATTAATATTAAGTTAAAAGAGAGTTCAGGTAATTTTTGTTGTTTGCATATTAAGGACGGCATTGTGATAGGCACAAGCTGTAGCCCTGATCCATCTTGTGCCTCAGGCGGAGGGGCCGTAATTGATTAAAATTTTATATAATAATTTGTTAAAATTTGAAGTTTTGACAAATTATTTTTTTTGATGTATAGTTCGTTAGTAATTAATTAAATTAAATAATGTTTTTATGAAAAAAATGAAATTTGTTTTATGGATGTTAACTTTGGCAATTCTTACTATGCCGCAATTTGTATTAGCTCGCTCTAATGTTTTGATTAAACCGGCAATAAAAAAAGAAATTAAACAGTTTGATGAATATTGGATGGGCACTGAGGCCCATATTTGGAATACTAATATTGGTAATGTTGGCATCGGAACAGGATTTTATCCAAATTTAGCTAAATTAACAGTAGCTGGAAATGTTAGTGCAAGTGCTTATCGTATAGGGTTAATCGATGTTATTACTGATAAAAATATATTTAGAGCGGACAAAGGAACAACTGATTCTCCTGCTTTCTCTTTTTATGAGAATCCTAATACTGGCATGTTTAGTCCAGTTATAAACAATCTAGCCTTTTCCTTAAATGGTCAAGAAAAATTAAGAATTACTCCAGAGGCAAAATTAGGTTTAGGGACAACAAATCCTCAAGCTAATTTACATGTAATGCAAGAAGATGTCAGTAATAGCTATAATGATAATGTTGACTTGATTCTTGAGAGTGCATCTGCCCAAATTGAATTAATTTCACAAAACGGACAGGCCAATGTTATCAGATTTAGAAATTCCTTGGGTGGAGATGGAGATATTAGTTATAATTATTTTTTAGATGGCCATGTTCCAAAATACAGAATGGATTTTAATTCAATGGGGGGGTTTAGTTTTAATCGTCGGGTAGGCATATTAACCGATACTCCTTCAGCTGATTTACATGTTAATGGTTCTATTAGAGGGCAGTATCTTGCTCAGAATGGTCAATTGGGCTTAACAAAGTCTTATAGCCTAAAAGATACCACTGGTTTTAATTGTCAAATGCATTTCGTTAGTGGCTTGCTAGTTGAGTCAAACTGTTTGGAAATTAGCCTTATAAAACCAAAAATAAATAAATAAAAATAAATAAAAAAAAACAGGCTTGAAAAAAAGCTTGTTTTTTTATAGCTAAAAATTATTGTTGAGGATTAGTGCTGGGACTGGCTTGAGTGCCTTCGGCGGGAGTATTGGCACTGTTAATGAAGTTGACGACCTGTTCAATGGTTTGAGCGTTAGTAGTAGCTGCTTGTTCTAATTGACCTAAACGAATATTATTATTATTTAGTCTAGCCCCTAATTGCCAGAAAAACATCAATAAAATACCGAGAATTAAGCCAGTGATCAAAGGGATAAGATTTTCTTTTTGCATATGATTTATTATTAATTATTTTTGTTGAGCTTGAGAAAGGCTCGCGTTTATAAAATTAACTATTTCAGTACTAGTTTGACTGTTTTCAATAACTAGATTTTGGACTTCACTGAGTTTTTTATTCTGCCTGCTTAGTTGCCATTGACCAAGGACAAAGATAATGACAAAAACAAGGGATAGGGCGATTGGCAGGATGGGTGGGGAGGATTTTTTTTTCATATATTATTATTTATTTTTAAGATATTTATATTATACACTAATTAGGAAAATATGCCAAGACTCCTAATTTATGATATAATTCAAAATATGAATAAAAAAGAGGTCCAAAAAAGATTGATTAAGCTAAGGTCGGAAATTGAGAAGCATCGCTATAATTATCATGTTCTAGATAAAGAGAGTATTTCGCCCAGTGCTCTAGATAGTTTAAAAAAAGACTTAGGTGATTTAGAAGAAAAGTTTCCTGATTTAATTTCTAAAAACTCGCCCTCGCAAAGAGTGGCCGGGAAGGCTCTAGATAAATTTAGAAAGATAGGGCACAAACGGGCGATGCATTCTTTAAATGACGCTTTTTCCTTTGAGGATTTAATTAATTGGCAGAAAAAAAATTTTAACTATTTAAGGGCAGGGAAGATTGATTCAGACTATTATTTAGAATTAAAATTAGATGGTTTAGCGGTTAGTTTGCATTACAGGCAAGGTGAATTTAACTACGGAGCAACTCGGGGGAATGGTTTAATTGGTGAAGATATTAGTTTAAATTTAAGAACTATCAAGAGCATTCCCTTATCTTTAAGGATCCCAAGCTTAGAGGAGCTTAAATCTTTAGGCTGGAAAGATGGAGATATCAATACTTTTTTAAAGAAGTTTAAATATTTAGAAATTGAAATTAGGGGGGAGGCGATTATGCCAATTTCAATTTTTAAAGAAATCAATCGAGAGGAGAAGATTCTAGCCAACACCCGCAATGGGGCGGCTGGTTCTTTGCGTCAACTAGATCCAAAATTATCGGCCCGGCGAAAACTTGATTTCTATAGCTATGATCTATATATCTATGACAAGGAGATAAATGACTTAGTTAAAACTAGGGAGCAAGCCGATTGCTTAGCTGGCTTTCTAGGTTTTAAAAAAATAAAGGAAAATATTGTAAAATCAAGCTTAAAGGAAGCGGAGATTTACTATCAAGAAATAATTAAAAAAAGAGAGGGTCTTGATTTTCAGATTGATGGTTTAGTGATTAAGATTAATAATTATGATTACTGGCAAAAGTTAGGAGTGGTCGGTAAAGCTCCGCGCTATATGCTCGCCTATAAATTCCCGGCTGAGGAAGCGACTACAATAGTAAAGGATGTAGTCTGGCAAATCGGACGGACTGGCGTGCTAACGCCAACCGCTCTTTTAAGACCGGTTAATATTGGTGGGGCAATGATTGCTAAAACGACTTTACATAATTTTGATGAAATTAAAAGACTGGGTCTTAAAATTTTAGATACAGTGATCGTGGTGAGAGCGGGTGATGTTATCCCTAAAATAATTAAGGTTTTCAAGAACCTACGAAGTGGACAAGAGAGGGAAATCAAGGCTCCAGTTTTTTGTCCGCGTTGTCAGGGGCCGGTTGTTAGAGAAGAGTCAATGGCCGCTTATCGTTGTCTTAATTCTGACTGCTTAGCTAAGCGAGCTCGCAATTTAATCCATTTTGTTTCTAAACAGGCCTTAGATATTAATGGTTTAGGTAAAAAAATCGTTCTTTTATTAATTGAAAAAAACCTAGTTAATGACTTTAGTGATTTATATAAACTAAAAAAAGAAGACTTATTGGGCCTAGAAGGCTTTGCTCAAAAAAAAGCCGATAAAATTATTTTAGCTATAAAAAAATCACTGAATACTTCTTTAAGTAAATTTATCATTGCCCTCGGCATTTTCCAAATTGGCGAAGAGGCCGCTTTTAAAATTGCCGATTTAATGGCCAGAGAGCTAAAGAAAGAAGTTTTTAGTCCCCTTGACTTACTTTTATGGGCAGAGAAAAAGGAAAAAGAAGATTGGTTAGAATTAGACGATTTTGGAGAAATCATGGCTAGCAATCTATTTAATTATTTTAAAAATAATGAGACTAGAGAACTATTAGAAGAATTAGCTAAGCAAGGCTTTAAGCTAAAGGTGGGTATAAAGAAGAGTATTAACCTTAGTTTTCTTTTTACAGGCTCTTTAAATAGTTTGACAAGACAAGAAGCAAAAGATAAGATAAATGCAATAGGCGGGGCAGTTAAAAGCAGTATTAGCCAAGATCTAGATTATTTAGTAGTTGGTGATAAGCCCGGTTCTAAGTTAAAACAAGCAGAAAAGATGAATATAAAAAGATTGACGGAAAAAGAATTTTTAAAATTAGTTCAAAAATATGATAAAAATTGAAGACTTAGCTAGTTTAGCTAAACTAGACTTAACTAAAGAAGAATTAGAATTATTTAAGCGGCAAATGCCAGCAATTGTTGAATTTGTAGACACGCTTTCTTTAGTAGAGATCAGTGAGAAAAAAGAAGCTTCTTCTTATAACAAAAATGTGTGGCGCCAGGATGAAGTTTTAAGTTGGGACAAAGAGGAAAGAGAAGTTGCTTTAAAGCAAGGACCACTGGAGTCTGGTTTTGTCGTTTCGCCTAAAATAAGATAATATGGATTTAAATTTTCTAACAATTAAAGAGGCTCAAGACTTAATGGAAAAAGGAGAAATAAGCTCTCTTGATTTAACTTTAGCTTGTCTCAAAGAAATTGAGAGGAATAACAAGACAATTAATGCCGTCTTAACTATTAATGAAGAAGCTAAAAAACAGGCAATTGTGGCCGACAAAGAAAGAAAGCAAGGTAAAACTGGCCCTTTACTGGGCATTCCCTATCTAATTAAAGATAATATTTTAACTAAAGGATTGAAAACTACAGCTGCTTCAAAAATACTTGAAAATTATGTAGCTCCCTTTGACGGCACGGTGATAAAAAAACTTAAGGAAGCGGGGGCGATACTTTTGGGTAAAACCAATTTAGATGAGTTTGCCCATGGGGCTTCAACTGAAAGCTCGGCCTTTGGGGCCACTAAAAATCCTTATGATATTGAAAGGACGCCCGGGGGCTCATCAGGCGGTAGTGCCGCTGCCTTAGCCTCAGGGATGTGCCTATTTTCTCTTGGCTCAGATACTGGCGGTTCAGTTCGTCAACCAGCCAGTTTTTGCAATTTAGTTGGTCTCAAGCCTAGTTATGGACGGGTTTCTCGTTTTGGCTTGCTCTCTATGACTAGCTCTACTGATGTGATTGGCCCCTTTACTAGAACAATAGAAGATGCAGTTAATGTTTTACAAGTCATTGCTGGACCGGATAATTATGACGCTAATTGTTTGCGAGAAAACTTTAATAAAAATAGTAATTATTTAAATAAAGGAGTTAAGTATTTACGAATTGCCTGGCCTAAGCAGTTTTATAATAAAAACCTAAATCCCCAGATAAATAAAATGATTGAAGAGGTAGCTGATAAATTAACCCTCTTGGGAGCAGAAATTGTGCCGGTTGATTTTAAATATATTGACTATAGTGTGCCTGTCTATTACATCATCACGCCCAGTGAAATTAGTTCTAATTTAGCTCGTTTTGATGGGCTAGCTTGGGGTCTGCGGGCTAAACAAGTTAAAGACATTGAGGAGCTTTATTTAAATAGTCGTGGTCAGGGTTTTGGCCTAGAGGTAAAGCGACGAATAATGATGGGTACTTTTGCCTTAAGTTCTGGTTACGCGGATAAGTATTACCAGAAAGCCCAAGCGGTGCGAGAATTAATTAAGCAAGACTTTGAAAATATCTTTCAGAAAGCCGATGTAATCCTTAGCCCGACTTCAGTCCACGGGGCTTTTAAGTTAGGACAGCAGATAAATAATCCCTTGGCGATGTATTTAGAAGACGTCTATTTAGCTGGGGTTTCTTTAGCTGGATTACCCGCCCTATCAATGCCAGCTGGCTTTATCACAGAAACTGGAAAAAACCCTTTACCAGCCGGCCTACAAGTGATTGCCCCTTATGGCAAGGAAGAAAAACTTTTTCAAGTGGCTGCCAGCATTGAGAAAGGCCGTTATTTTTATCAAGAAAGACCAATTTTTTATAAGAATAAAAATTATGTTCAAAACTAAACAATTTAAAATATTAGTGTTTTCTTCGATTTTAGTTTCTTTGGGCTTCGTTTATATACTTCTTCATCCCCAAGCAACTTGCTGTTTAAATAAGGGCAAGTTAAAGCAGAGCTATTCTTTTTCTCCTGTTTTATCACTCAGTCCCTTCGATGTTGTTTATGGTGATTTAAATAATAGTCAACTACCGATTATAGTTTATGAAAATTATCTGGATCACTTTAGTAGAGAATTAGAAAACAGTTTAAGTCAGGCAAGAAATGATTTTAATAATCTTGTTCTTATTTACCGCCCATACATTTCCACTCAAGATTCTTTTTCTCAAGAAATGGCCTTAGTACTGGCTTGTGCTAAACTACAAAACAAAGGCAAGCTAGTTAGAGAGGCTTTTTTTTCTCTGGAGGATAACTTCCTTTTATCAGATCAGTTTATAGCTGAGAATGGTTTAAATAAGGAAGAGTTAGAAACCTGCTTATATGACCCTTATTTAAAAGAGCTTTTAGGACAATTAACAAATGACGCTCGAGCCAATTATGTTTTTGGCACGCCTACTTTAATGCTTGGCAGTGAGCTGATAGTCGGTGCTCGACCCTATGAAGACTATACTGATTCTGGTGGTAATCAAATTGAAGGCTTGCATTCAGTAATCGCCCGGCAATTGGCAATTAATTAAGGGAGAGTTCGCATAGAGGCCTAGTGCGCACGCTTGGAAAGCGTGTATACCTTAATCGGTATCGAGGGTTCGAATCCCTCACTCTCCGCAACATCGTGCTAGCACGAGGTACTAAGAAATAGAGCTTATTTAGGCTCTAT
>CAYZMF010000022.1:0-12490 GCA_964479455.1 uncultured Gammaproteobacteria bacterium
AATTAGGACATATCACCAAGCTAATTATATTATAAAAAAAATATAAACAATTACAATTTTAGCTAATCATACTTATATGATACAATATTATGATGAAAAATAAAAGTAGTAAAAACCCATTTTCTATTCAAGAAGGTCGTTTTAATTTTGGGAAATTAAAAGATTCTTTTTACTTAACAGCTTGGACCGAGCATGCCTTTTTATCAGAAGATGATAATAAAGAATATATTGGTAAGACATTTGACTTAAAGCAAATCAAGCTTATTAAAATTATTTTATTCATTTTCTTTTTTATTCTGATAGCTAGAGTGTCTTGGCTCCAGCTCTATAACGCTTCTTATTATCAATTATTGGCTGAAAGTAATAAGGCTAGAAGAGAGTTGGTCGGCGCTAACCGAGGAATTATATATGACCGTAATGATATTGCCTTAGTTAAAAATCAAGCAAATTTTGTTTTATCAATAAGATTAATTGACTTACCTAAAGACCCTTTAGTTAGAGATAATATTATTCGGCAGCTTAGCCATTTAATAGATTTTAAAAAAGAATTAAGACAAGACGATTATATAGATGGACCTAGTTTTGCCTTGATAAAGCAGACTCTAGATAGCGTGGTGTATGGCTCACTTGAGTCTTATCAGCCAATTTTTATTTTAGAAAACCTAGACTACGAAACTGCTCTAAAGTTTCTACTGCTTAAAGACAAGTTTCCAGGTTTAATTATCAGCGAAAAAATTAAGCGAAATTATTTAGGAATTGGACAAAAAAATGTTTATAGTCTTTCTCATGTCTTAGGTTATACTGGAAAAATTAGTGAAACTGAATTATTTGAGCGAAAAGATAATTATTCAGTGATCGATTATATCGGTAAAAGTGGCTTGGAATTAGTTTGGGAAGAAACATTAAGAGGAAATAATGGTTATCGTAGTTATGAAGTTGACGCCTTGGGTAGAAAAATTAAAATACTAAATGAAGAATCACCTTCACATGGTTATAACCTGCATTTATCTTTAGACTTAAGCTTACAAGCCAAGGTGGAAGAGATTTTAAATAAGTGGCTAGAAATTAGAAATTTAAACAAAGCGGTGGTTGTTATTTTAAATCCCCAAACAGGCGAAATCCTTTCTTTAGTTAGTTTACCGGCTTTTGATAATAATGATTTTGCCGGTGGAATTAGTTTTAAGAAATATCAAGAATTAATTAAGGACCCCAACCTTCCTTTATTTAACCGAAGCGTTGCTGGAGAGTATCCAGCTGGATCAAGTATTAAGCCTCTAATAGCTGCTGCTGCTTTAGAAGAAAATATTATTAATGAAAATACCAGCTTTTTAAGCACTGGTGGTTTACGGATTAATCAATGGTTTTTTCCTGATTGGCGGTCTGGCGGACACGGACGAGTAAGTGTAAAAGAGGCGATCGCTCAATCTGTTAATACCTTTTTCTATTATATTGGCGGAGGTTATCAGGATTTCAAGGGTCTAGGTTTAGATAGATTAGTCAAATATTCTAAATTATTTGGACTAGGTAAAGCCAGTGGTTTAGATTTAAATGGCGAGGCCAAGGGCTTAGTTCCTGATCGCGACTGGAAAAAAGAAAAAATTGGAGAAAATTGGTATATTGGTGATACTTATCATTTCTCCATCGGTCAAGGCTATTTATTGACTACCCCCTTGCAAATAACCAATTATATTGCCGCTATTGCTAATGGCGGAAAATTATTTAAACCCCACTTAGTTAAAGAGATTAGAGATGAAGATAATAATTTAATTAAGGAAATTCAGCCAGAAATTATCAATTCAAATTTTATTAACCAAGCCAATTTAAAAATTGTTCAAGCCGGTATGAGACAAACTGTTACCAGTGGAAGTGGAATTCGCCTGAATCGCTTGAATGTTCCAGTCGCCGGTAAAACGGGCACTGCCCAATGGTCTAGCCAAAAAGACCCACATGCCTGGTTCGTTGGTTATGCTCCTTATGAAAATCCAGAAATAGCTTTTGCGGTTTTAGTGGAAGAAGGCATTGAGGGCAGCGACCTTGGTGTTTCTATCAGCTACGATATTTTAGAATGGTATTTTAGTCAGAGATAGAAGTTTAAATAATATGATTTTTAGCACTCTCTTGACTTGAGTGCTAAGTTTGTTTATAATATAGTCATATGCTAGAAAAAAGAAAAGAATTAATTTTAAGGACAATTATTAAGGAATATATTCAAACTGGTCAAGCGGTTTCTTCTGGACTAGTTGCTAGTAAGTATAAGTTGGATATTTCTCCGGCTACGATTCGTAATGAAATGATGGACTTAGAAGAAGAGGGCTATATTTATCAACCCCATACCTCTGCTGGACGGGTGCCAACTGAATTAGCCTACCAATTAGAGATTGAACATTTAACTAATAATTTACCTGATTTGAAAAAAAATGAGTCTGAAAAATTAAATAATTTTTTTAAGCAAGGAGAAAAGGATTTAAGAATTTTAGCTAAATTATTGGCTGAATTAGCTAACAATACGGTTTTTTGGGCTTTTCATAAAAATGACCTCTACTATACCGGTTTGTCTAATCTTTTTTCACAAACTGAATTTAAACAAACAGAGGCAGTTTATGATGTTTCTTTAGTAATAGATAGGATGGAAGAAATTATTGATCAAGAATTCGATGACTTAGAAGATGGTTTGCAGTTTAAATTAGGCTCCAGTAATCCTTTTGGCCCTTTTTTGGGAACAGTTATGCTGAAGTATAAGAAGAATCGTCAATCAAGTTTATGTGGCATACTAGGGCCAATGCGCATGGATTATGCCAGAAATGGAGCAATTTTGAATTTTTTAAATAATAATTTAAGTTAAATAATTATGTCAGAAGAAATAAGAAAATATCCTCTAGTTGCTTGTACTGCTTTAATTTTTAATCATAAAAATGAAGCTCTTTTTGTTCGTGATAATAAATATGGCTGGTCAATTCCAGGAGGGAAGGTGGAAATTAACGAGACAATGCTCGATTGTTTAAAGCGAGAAATTAAAGAAGAAGCAAGTCTAGATTTAGAAAATATTGAGCATATCTCAACAACTGAAAAAATTGACAAGAAATATCATCATATCTTTGTTAATTATAAGGCAGAAGTAAAAGAAGCTGGTGATTTAAAATTGAATGGAGAGCTATTGGAGCATAAGTGGCTAGAGCTTGACAAAGCTATTTCTGAATTAAAATTAGAAAAAGGGATTATAAAATTAATAGAAGATTTTAAGAAACAAACAGAGTCAAAAAATTGGGAGGAGAAGTATAAGCGGGCTTTAGCTGATTATCAGAATTTGCTTAAAAATACAGAAAAAAATCAAGCTGAATTTCTTAAGTATGCCTTAAAGGAAACTATTTTGGACATTTTAAGTGTTTATGATCATTTGAAATTATCTATTAAATCTCTGCCAGAAGAAGAAAAGAAAAGTGCTTGGGTGGAGGGAGTTTCTCATGTTCTAAGACAGTTTAAGGAATTATTAGAGAGTAAAGGGGTTAAAGAGATCAAAACTTTGGGTGAAAAATTTGATTATCAGTTAATGGAAGCGATTGAGGGTCAGGGAGATTTTGTCGTTAAAGAGGTTTCCTATGGTTATACCTTACATGATAAATTAATTAAACCAGCTAAAGTTATGGTTGGTAAAGAAATAAATAAGTAATTTTTCCTCTTATCTACTTAAAAAATAGCTTAAGTTTTAAGAGAAAAATAATAAAAATATGTCATTAATAAAGTGGAGTCCATTTTTAAGCGATCATTTTGATGACATTGACAAATCCTATAATGATTTGATGCCAATGTTAAGAAATGACCAATTCGCCTTTACGCCGGCGGTTGATATGTATGAAGATGCGGAAAATATCATAGTTGAAGCCCAATTGGTTGGCATGGATCCTGAAAAGGTTAGCGTGTCTATTGAAAATGATGTTTTATGTATTAAAGGAGAAGGGGAGAAGAAAAGCGAGGTAGAGGATAAAAATTATTATCGCAAAGAGATAAGGCGTGGCACTTTCTATCGCTCTATTCCCCTACCTTCTAAAGTTGATGGCGATAAAGCAAGGGCAGTTAATGAGGAAGGCGTTTTAAAGGTAATTATCCCTAAAGCAGAAGAATTAAAGCCAAAGAAAATTAAAATTGAGACTAAAAAAAAGTAATTTGTTTTTAGCGCTACTAGCTAAATTTTGGCTAGTGGCTCATAAAAAGAAAAATTAAAAAATGATTTTAAATTATATTATTTCTAATTGATTTGAAATCTTAAAAATTATATGTCAAAAATACTAGGAATTGACTTAGGAACAACTAATAGTGCGATGGCAATTATTGAGGGAGGCAGTCCTAAAATTATTGAAAATATTGAAGGGAATAGAACCACTCCTTCAGTGGTAGCGATGTCGAAAAACAATGAACGCCTAGCCGGTCAAGCGGCTAAGCGACAAGCTGTTATTAATCCAGTAAATACAATTCATGCTGTTAAGAGATTAATTGGTCGTCGCTTTGAAGATGAGGCAGTGCAAAGAGATTTAAAGTCGGCTTCTTTTGAAATAATTAAGTCAGATGAGACAGTTAAGGTTAAAATGGGTGACAAGGAATATAGTTCTCAAGAAATTTCTGCCATGATCCTTGGTAAACTAAAGGCTGATGCGGAGGCTAAGCTAGGAGAAAAGATTACAGAAGCAGTTATCACCGTTCCCGCCTATTTCGATGACGCTCAAAGACAAGCCACTAAAGATGCTGGCCAAATTGCTGGCTTAGAGGTAAAAAGAATTATTAATGAACCAACCGCTGCCGCCCTAGCTTATGGCTTTGATAAAAAAAAGGGCCAACAAGTGGTTGTTTATGATTTAGGGGGAGGAACATTTGATGTCTCTGTCTTAGACATTTCCGAAGATACGGTTGAGGTAAAGTCAACAACTGGTGACACCCATTTAGGTGGCGAGGACTTTGATCAACGAATTATTGATTGGATCCTTGAAGAATTTAAGAAAGAACAAGGTATTGATTTAAGTAAAGATGTTTTAGCTTTGCAAAGAATTAAAGAATCAGCAGAAAAAGCTAAAGTTGAATTATCAACGGCAATGGAAACAGAAATTAATCAACCTTTTATCAGTACTGATGAAAATGGGCCAAAGCATTTAGTGATGAAAATTAGCCGAACTAAACTAGAATCACTAGTGGGTGATTTGGTTGATAAAACTATTGAACCTTGCAAAAAAGCCTTAAGTGATGCTGGTTTTAAGATTGAAGACATTGAGGAGGTTATTTTAGTGGGAGGAATGAGTAGAATGCCCTTAGTGCAAAAAAAGGTTAAGGAATTTTTTAATAAAGAACCAAATTTAAGTGTTAATCCAGATGAAGTAGTCGCTTTAGGAGCAGCGGTTCAAGCTGGTGTGATGCAAGGTGATGTTAAAGATGTCTTGCTTTTAGATGTTACTCCTTTGAATTTAGGGATTGAAACTTTAGGCGGAGTAGCCACCACTTTAATTGAGAGAAATACCACCATTCCTAGTTCTAAGTCCCAAATATTTTCGACAGCAGCTGACAATCAACCAAGTGTAGAAATTCATGTTGTTCAAGGGGAAAGACCAATGGCGGCTGATAATAAAACCTTAGGTAGATTTATTCTAGACGGCCTACCACCAGCTCCCCGGGGCATTCCTCAGGTTGAGGTTAAATTTGATATTGACGCCAATGGAATTTTAAATGTCAGTGCGACTGATAAGGCGACCAACAAACAACAAAAAATAACTATTACTGCTTCTTCAGGTCTGTCTAAAGAAGAGATTGAAAAAATGAAGCAAGATGCTCAGACAAATGCCGAAGAAGACAAGAAGAAAAAAGAAAAGGTTGATATTTTAAATCAGGCTGAGACTGTTATCATGACTACCGAGAATTTACTTAAAGAATCAGGCGAGAAGATGAAGGCTGAAGATAAAAAAGAATTGGAAGAAAAATTAGAGCAATTAAAAAAAGTTAAGGACTCAGATAATCTTGAAGATATTAAGGGTAAAATGGAAGCAATGAATGAGATTGCTCAAAAAATTGGAGCAGCCATGTATCAGCAATCAGCTGAGCAAGAAAAAAAAGAAGATGACAGCAAGAAAGATGAAAAAAAAGAAGGAGATGATGAGGTGGTCGAAGGAGAGGTAGAGAGCGATAAAAAATAATAATTATGAGTAAAGACTATTATCAGATATTAGGTGTAGATAAAGGAGCTGATCAAAAAGAGATTAAGTCGGCTTTTCGTAAGAAAGCCCATCAGTATCACCCAGATAAGGGCGGTGATGAAGAAAAATTTAAGGAGCTCAACGAGGCTTATCAAGTTTTAGCTAATGCTGAGAAAAGACAGCAATATGATCAGTATGGTTCAGCCGCTTTCAGTGGTAGTGGACAGGGTTTTTCTAGTCAGGGCTTTAATATGAATTTTGAAGACTTAAATGATATGTTTTCTGGCTTTGGTGATTGGTTTGGTTTTGGAGGATCTAATGCTCGTCACGAAACTCACACTAGAGCTCAAGATCTAGAAATGACAATTCAGGTAAGTTTTATGGAGGCAGCTTTAGGCACTGAAAAAGAGATTAATTATGAAAGAACGGGTTTTTGTGATAATTGCCAAGGTAGTGGGGCGGAAAAGGGAAGTGATTTTGAAAATTGCCCTACTTGCTCTGGTAGAGGCAGGGTAAGCAGAGTACAGAGGACCATTCTAGGGGCCATGAAAATGGAATCAATTTGTTCTGATTGCCAAGGTAAAGGTAAGAAAGCCAAGCAAGTTTGTCGTAAATGTAAAGGTCAAGGGAGTGCACACGAAAAATTAAAATTTAAAGTTAAAATTCCGGCTGGAATTGATAATGGCGAGAGCATTAGAATTCCTAACAAGGGAGAGGTAGATGCTTTAAATGGTCGGGTGGGAGACCTATTTCTACGGATAATGGTTAATTCACATAACGATTTTAAAAGACAAGGTAGTGATGTCTTTACTGAAAAATACATCAGCTTTTCCCAAGCAGCGGCTGGTGATAAAATTGAGGTAGAAACAATTAAAGGCTTAGTTAAATTAAAAATACCTGAAGGTACCCAGTCAGGTACCAAATTTCGCTTAAAAGATAAAGGGATACCTAAACTAAATGGTCGCGGGTTTGGTGATCATTATGTTTTAGTTAGAATAAAAGTGCCCAAAGGCTTAAATAGAAAACAAAAAAAAGTTTTAGAGGAGTTAAATATTTAATTTATGTTAATAGATACACATGCCCATCTAAATTTCTCCGCTTTTAAAGAAGACTCGGAAGCGGTTATTAGAAAGACTTTAAGTAATAATATTTGGATGATTCTAGTTGGTTCAGAGCTTAAGACCTCTAATCGGGCATTAAGTTTAGCTAATAAATATCAGAAAGGAGTTTATGCGGCTATTGGCTTGCACCCTATTCACCTAGATGACTCTTTAGTTGAAGATCAAAAAGAAGTGGGAGGCTATTCCTTTTCTGGTCGCAAAGAAGAATTTAGTTATCAGACATACAAAAATTTAGCTAAATTTCAAAAAGTAGTGGCGATTGGCGAGGTTGGCTTAGATTATCATCACCTTAATCCTAATAAAAACCAAACTCAACTTAAAAAACAACAGCAAAATGCTTTTCTTGAGCAATTAAAATTAGCCCATGAACTAGATTTGCCCGTAATAGTTCATTGTCGCCAAGCCCATGATGATGTTCTGGCCATTCTTAGTGATTTTAAGAAAAAGATGAAAATCAGTAGTGACCGGCCTTGGGGAGTAATTCACTGTTTTTCCGGTGATGAGGATTTAGCCTGGAAATATTTTAATCTTGGCCTATTTATCTCCTTTACCGGGTTGATTACTTTTAGTAAAAGCTGGGATGATTTAATTCGTAAAGTGCCCTTGCAGAGAATAATGGTGGAGACAGACTCCCCATATATGACACCTGAGCCCTACCGGGGGCAGAGAAACGAGCCCATCTTAGTTGAATATGTCGCCAAGCGAATTGCCGAAATAAAGGGCATATCTTTTCAAAGGGTAGCCCAAACAAGCACTGAAAATGCTCAGTATTTGTTTTCTATTTAATCTTTTAAGGCTTGACCTTTTAAGATAAATACTATATAAATGAAGTATGAATAAAAAAGCAATTAGAGAGTTGACTATTTCTAGTGGGATGTATAGTTTAGGTTTGATTATAGGCCCTCTCCTAGTTTTCGCTTCAGTCGGCTGGGTTTTAGATAAATTAGTATTTGATACTTATCCTATTTTTCTAGCAATAAGTATATTTATCGCCTTTGTAGTTAGTAATTTTTTGCTTTTTAAGAAAATAAAGAAGATTAATACCTTGATAGATAAATTTAAAAAAGAAGCGATTAAAGAAAAAAAATCAAATTAAATTCTATGGAACTAGACATATCTTTAGCCCCTGAGATTCTATTTTACATTTTTAAATTTCCAGTTAGTAATTCTTTTTTATGGCTGTTTAGCCTTAGCCTTGTTCTTATGATTGGGGCGATTATTCTAAGTAAAAATCTAAAAATGTTTCCCGGTAAAGTTCAGAGTTTAATCGAAATGCTAATTGGTGGGGCTCATGACTTTACTGTTTCTATTATCGGTGAAGGGAAGAAAGCAGACAGAGCCTTTCCTTTAGTGGCGACAATGTTCTTTTTTGTTTTAATTGCTAATCTAGTTGCCTATATTCCTGGCCAAGCGGCCTTTTCTTTAATAAAAGATAATGGAGAGATGGTTCCAATTTTTAGGGCAATTGTAGCAGATTATGGCTTTGTTTTTGTGATGACAATTATCTCTATTTTAACGGTTCAAATAGTAGCAATTATTGCCAGTGGCCCCTTCTCTTATCTTACTAAATTTATTAATTTTAGAAGTCCAATGAAGTTTTTTTTAGGTTTGATGGATTTAGTTGGGGAATTAGCTAAGATAATCTCTTTATCATTTCGTTTATTTGGAAATATATTTGCGGGAGAAGTTTTAGGAGCAGTTGTTTTGTTTTTATTTCCCTTTTTCACCCCTTTGCCGTTTTTATTTTTAGGATTGTTAACAGCTGTTGTTCAGGCCTTTGTTTTTGCGGTTTTAACCCTTGTCTTTATTTCAATAGCCTCAGATATGGGCAAGCAAAAATTAGAAGCTTAAAAAATTTGAGTATATTATAATTAATAATAAAATTATGGAAATTGAAGCAGTTAAGTATTTAGCAGCTGGCATCGCGATTGGTTTTGGTGCGCTTGGGCCAGCTATAGGTCAAGGAATGGTTGCCTCTAAAGCCTTAGAGGCGATTGGGCGAAATCCTGAAGCCAGCGACAAGATAAGTCCTTTAATGTTTGTTGGTATGGCGATTACTGAGTCAACTGGTATCTATGCCCTAGTTATTGCTCTTTTAGTTTTATTCAGTTAAGCTTTAGAAGACAATGACTGTCTAACTCTAATGTAGAGTTAGATTTCTTTGTTTTTTAATTAAAATAATTATATGGGATTATTCCAAGCGCTTGGCATTAATTACACTATATTAATCGCTCAATTAATTAACTTTGCAATTTTAACCTTTGTTTTATGGCGTTTTGCTTATAAACCAGTTTTAAAGATATTAGAAGATCGGCGTAGAAAAGTAGAAAAAGGCGTTTTAAACTCTCAAGAGGCGGAAAAGAAATTAGAGGAAGCCAAAGAGAAGGAAAGCCAGATTATAACTGAAGCGAAAAAAGAAGCCATGAAGTTAATAGAGGAAGCCAAGGGACGAGCGGAGCTTAGATATGATGATATAATAAAAAAGTCTAAAGAGGATATTGGGCTAATTATTAATGAAGAGAAGGAAAAGATTAGACAAGACAAGGCTGAGGTTTTAAAGGATATTAAAGAAGAAATTTCTGATTTAATCACTTTAGGAATTAGCAAGTTTTTAAATAAAAAAATTGACGAGCAAGAGGATAGAAAAATAGTAGAAGAATTAGTTAAAAAGCTATGAAAATAAGTGCTAAAAAATATGCCGTCGCCCTATTTCAATCTTTAAAGAATAAGGATGAAAAGGAAATTAAAGAAGTAGTAGAGAGGTTTGTAAAGTTATTGGCTACTAATCACCATCTTGCCTTAGGTATTAGAATTATTTATCATTTAGATCAATTATATAAAAAAGCTGGTTTAGATTTAGAACTTAAATGCTCTAGTGCTAGATCTTTAAATAAAATATTGATTGATAATTTGGCTAAACATTTTCAAGTGTCTATAGTAAAAGAGGAGCTTAATCAAGACTTAATCGGGGGTATTATTCTACGCTACCAAGATAAAATTATTGATGCTAGTTTAAAGACCCGTTTAAAAAACTTAAATAATCATTTAAAAATATAAAAATATGGCTAATAGCACGAAAGATTTTATTATCGAACAACTTAAAAATAAACTAGAGGATTTTCAATCTGAAGTTGAGGAGAAAAATGTGGGGCAAGTAATTGAAGTAGGCGATGGTATTGCTAAAATATCAGGCCTATCAGAGGCGATGATGTCAGAGATGCTTGAATTTAAAACGAAAGACGGGTCAGTTTATGGAGTGGTTTTAAATTTAGAGGAAGATAATGTGGGGGCTATTATTTTAGGTCAATTCGATAAAATTAAAGAGGGAGATGATGTAATTGCCATGAAAAAAATTCTAGAGGTACCAGTTGGCGAAGAAGTGATCGGCAGAGTTTTAAATCCTTTAGGTAAGGCTCTTGATGCTAATGGTGATTTAAAAATTAATAAATTTTATCCAGTTGAAAAGATTGCTCCGGGAGTGATTTCTCGAGAATCGGTTAAAGAGCCAGTGCAAACTGGCATTAAGGCAATTGACGCCATGATTCCGATTGGTAGAGGCCAGAGAGAATTAATCATTGGTGATCGGCAAATCGGCAAGACAGCGATTGCAATTGATACTATTATTAACCAAAAAGGTCAAAACATGAAGTGTATTTATGTCGCTATTGGCCAAAAAGAATCTAAAATTGCCAGTATTGTGGCTAAGCTGAAAGAACATAAAGCAATGGATTATACTACAGTTGTTTTAGCTGGAGCTTCAGACCCGGCCTCTTTGCTATATATCGCCCCTTACGCTGGCTGTGCTATGGCTGAGTACTTTTTAGATAAAGGTGAAGATGTTTTAATTATTTACGACGACCTGTCTAAACATGCGGTTGCCTATCGAGAAATTTCATTATTACTACGGCGTCCTCCTGGACGAGAGGCTTATCCAGGTGATGTTTTCTATTTACATTCTAGATTACTAGAGAGAGCTTGTAAGTTAAATAAGGATTCTGGGGGTGGCTCAATTACTGCTTTGCCAATTATTGAGACCCAAGCTGGTGATGTTTCCGCCTATATCCCCACTAATGTTATTTCCATCACTGATGGGCAAATATATCTAGAACCCGATCTTTTTTATCAAGGTAACCGCCCTGCGGTTAATGCTGGTCTATCTGTTTCCCGAGTTGGTTCAGCTGCTCAAATTAAAGCGATGAAAAAAGTAGCTGGTAAAATGAGGCTAGAGGCTGCTCAATATCGAGAATTAGCCGCTTTTGCTCAGTTTGGCTCTGATCTAGATGAAGATACACAAAGCAAGTTGGAGCGAGGAAAGAGATTGTATGAGGTATTTAAGCAGGACCAATACGCGACTGTCTCAGTTGCTAAGCAGGTTTTAATTTATTATTGTCTAGTTAACTCTTTAGCTGATGATGTGCCAATTGAAAAAATGAAGGAATTTGAATTTGCCTTATATGAATACGCTGAATTAAACAATAGCTTGTTAAAGGAGATTGAAGAAAAAAAAGAAATTAATGAAGATTTGGAGAACAAGCTAAAGGATTTAATTAATGATTTTAAGACAAGTTTAGACTATTTAATTAAGAAGTAATTATGCCTAAAACAAAGGAAATATTGCGCCGTTTAAGGTCAATAGATAATACTAAAAAAATTACTAAAGCAATGGAAATGGTAGCTGCCTCTAAAATGAGAAAAGCGACCGAGGCGGTTTTAAAAACTAGAACCTATGCCAATTTAAGTTGGTTGACTGTTTTAAATATTGCCAACTCTTCTAATGCTAGTAAGCATTTATATCCTTTGTTACTGAAAAGAAAAGAAATTAAAAAGGTGGCAATTATTTTAATAAGCTCTAATCGCGGTTTATGCGGGGGTTTTAATAGTGCGGTTTTGAATAAAGCGAGGGAGTCAGTTAAAAAAAACAAGGACTTACCGACTGACTTTATTATTATTGGCAAAAAAGGCTTGAATATTTATTCTCGTTATAAACATCCAGTTATAGCTGAATTTGAAAAAACAGAAACAGCCTTTGAGGCTAGCCAGATAAGACCCTTAGTGAAGCTTGTGATTCAAAATTTTTTAAGTGGTGTCTATGATAAAATTTTTGTTGCCTACACTGACTTTGTAAATGCTGTCAAACAAGTACCTCGGGTTAAGCAATTATTACCAGTTGAAGTAGATCAGGAAGATGAATACTTAGGT
>CAYZMF010000023.1:0-12391 GCA_964479455.1 uncultured Gammaproteobacteria bacterium
TTATATAGATGAATTATATCATAAAAAATTATAATTTAAAAGAAATTGCCCTTAGTAATAATTACCGGGTCTATAGCTTTATTTTAAATAAGCAGAAATATGCCTTAAGAATCATTAGCAATCGGGCTAGTGCCCGTAATCGCCTGAAAAAGACTTATCTCCTCTTAAAGTATTTAAATAAGGAAGGATTAAAAAGCTGTGAAACCCCTTATTACCTCGATAAAAGTCATCGCTATTTAATAACTGGCTATATTGAAGGCAAGGAAATGGGCTTAAATGACTTAAAAGATAAAGAGCTAGAATTATTTATTAAAGAATTAGTTAAGTTAAATAATTTTAAAATCAATTTAAAAGAACTTAAAATTATTAATCCCCTAGAATTTAAAAAAAGAGCTTTAAGAAAAGCTAATTTACTAAAAAAAGAGCCGATTGCTCTAAGTGTTATTAAGCATTTAAAAACTTTGAAAATAAAGAAGGATGACAGTCAGAAACTATTTTTTGACCACGGCGATTTAGCTGGAGCTAATATTTTTTTAACAAAAAAACAAGGCTTTAAGTTTATTGACTGGGATAATGCCCACCTAAGCAATAACCTCAGTCTCATGCTGGCTAAAATGTTCTATTACGCCTCCTATTTTGATTATAACAAACAAGAATTTTTTATTAAACTATATTTCCAGGAAGCCAAGTTAGCATACAATCCCAAGGAGTTTAGAGAAGAATTAAATAAAAACTTTAAACTAGTTGTTTTAAGTGCAATAATTTGGGCCTTAAAAGTTTCAATAAAAGACCTTAAATATAAAGAAATAGCTAAAGAAAGGCTAAAGTTTTTCCGACAATTGCCTTAGTCTTTTATCCAGTTCAATTAAATATTGATCGGTCCACAAGGCTTTTTCTTTAAAATCAATTAAATTAAGTCCGGCTAGACTTCTTAGCCTAGATAAGGCGACATAGGCCATCCCTTTGCTAAAAGTATTACCTAAGTCAATTTGCGCCTTATCTAAGCTCATGCCCTGGCTTTTGTGGATTGTTATCGCCCAGGCCAGTCTCAGCGGTAACTGAGTAATGCTAGCTAAAATTTGCTCATCTTCACTAAAATACCAAGTACTTGTTTCTACTTCAATTTCTCGCTGATCACTGGTTAAAACAATCGGTAAGCGACTACTGCGATTAAAGCCAATCACTTCTCCCAAAGTACCATTAACATATTTTTTCTTAAAATTATTTTTAACAAACATAACAATTGCTCCTTTTTTTAAAATTAGATTTTCTGGGGCTAGGCAGGATTTTTTTAAAGAGGCAAGTAAATGTTTTGGCCCTTTTTCCGTCATCAGAAAATTTTTGGCTCGCTCATTAATTTTTTCTAACTCAAGCTCATTTTCATGATCAACTGAGTGATTATGGGAATAGAGTTTAGTCATTTTTTCATTCAGCTCTCCAGGACCTAAGCGCCCTTCTAGTTTTTCAAGCAATGCAGGGTTGATTAAATTTAAACGCATTGCTTTTAAAATGGCATGCAAATCATCTTCTCTATTTTGCCGAAACTGATCATCTAAATAGGCAATTTTTAAATCCATTTTTGACCAAATATCGGCCTGGAAAACAAAACGCCCATCTTCAAATTCATTTTTAACCACCGGTGGTAGTTGAAAAAAATCGCCTGCCATAATTACTTGCAAGCCTCCGAAGGGCTTAGTGCTTTGCCTAATCTGCTGACAGACTAAATTAAGGCTGTCTAATCTTTTAGCACTTAGCATGGAGATTTCATCAATTATTAAAACCTCTGTTTTATTAATCCTCGTATTAATCTTTTCATCATCTTCTAATTGGTAGAGCTGGGCTTTCGTTAACTCTTCCTTAATCCCAATTCCAGACCAAGAGTGGATGGTCTGCCCATTTAAAATAGTGGCCGCAATTCCCGTTGAAGCGGTGATGCCCACCTTTTTTTTATTATCCTTTAAATATTTTAGATATTTAGCTAATAGAAAAGTCTTACCCGAGCCGGCTGGTCCGGTTAAAAAAACATTCTCTCCTGATTTAAGGAGGCTAAAAGCGGTTTCTTGAGTCATTATAGTTCATTAAATATTAAATCTAAGTCATCGGACGAAACATCTGGCAAACAAAGTTGTAAATTAAATTGATAGGCATTGTCAATATTTACTCGCTCTAATTTTATTGTCTCTACAATTTCTTCCTGGCGCTCTAGATATTTTTGATAACAAGCCTCTAAATCTTCATCTTTTTTTTGACAAGTATTAAAATTATCTAAAGTCTCTTTTAATAACTCTTCACTTTTAAGAAAGCTTTCTTCCTTAGCTTTTTCTAAATTCTCTTTTGCTCCAACTAAACAAACAACTACCTCCTTGGGAACACTTAGCTTTTCATTGATTTCTAAATCGCTATAGTCCTTAAGATCCTCCTCAGGCTCCTGTTTATCAGCTTGAAAGATATTAATATCTTTGACAATATCTAAGTTAATATTACTTAGTTTACTCCATTTAAAATCAAAATCTGACTGGCTATAATACTGCCAGGCCAGGAAAGCCAAAAAGATAAAAACAAGGGCTAAAATAAAGTTTTTCATAAAATCATTTTAGCATAGCTTGACAAAATCAGCAATTATATTTAAGCTTTTATCAGTTCATTTAAATATTAATTTAAAAAAATAGAGATATGAAGCTTATAGAAGTTTTAATAACATTTATCGTGATCTTCGTTGTTTTTCTAGCCGGCACTTTAATTATGCTCCTTATTAGCTTCCTTGTGCAAAAAGAAAAGGTTCAAGCAAATAAAGGAGAAACTACGCTCACCAATACCCTTTATCTAGAGTCAAGCATAATGGAAGATGACGATATTGACTTAATCCTAGCCGAAAAGCACGCTGTTTATGTCGAAGCTCGCTATCAGCTTCTAAAAGAGCTTTATCAAGCTGATTCCACTTCTTTTAAGCAGTATGCTCAACTAGTTTTCTGGGAACTAAATTCCGTTTTTCCTGATAATCTTATCTATCGCAACAAAATTGAAAAATTGGAAGAAGAAGACATAAATGTCGCCCTCTACCTTAAAAAGGAAAGGGAAGCTTGGGGAGAGTATAAAAAAATTGAAGGAAAGTATCGCTAGTCCCCTGGGGCTAGCTTTTTTATAAACACCAACTAGCAATCAAGAAATACAAAAGGATGCTGAAGATGTCTTGGATGATTGTCGCAATTGGGCCACTAATGTCAGCTGGATCGAGCTTTAGACGATTAAAGATATAGGGGAAAATTAAGCCGGTAATCAAAGCGCTAATAATGCTTAGCAACAAGGAGAGGGAGAGGATGAAGCTAAGGCTAGCTTGTTGATATAGTAAATAGCTTATGAAATATAAAAGAAGGCTGATTATTAGGCCAATGCTTGAAACTATAATTGCTTGCCTTAGAAAATATTTTAAAAATTTCAAGTGATGATTTAAAAACAGATCCCTGATGATAAAGGTCTGCATTTGGGCACTAACCGCTCCTGACATATAGACTAAAAGAGGGATAAAAGCGGCTAAAATCAAATTTTGGCTCAGCACCTCTTCAAAATTAGCCACTAAACTAGCCGTAAATATACCCCCAAAAAGACCGATGATAAGCCAAGGCAATCGGTGCTTAATCGATTTAGCAATTGATAAGCTGAAAACATTTTCTTTGTGATTTTCACTAATTCCTCCTAATTTCAAAATATTATCAGTTAATTCTTCATCAAGTATCTTTAAAATATCATCACTGGCTACTACTCCTAAAAAATGTTTTTGTCTATTAACAATCGGGACTGCCTTTAAGCTATGCCTTAGAGCCAGGCTAGCCACTCTTTCTTGGGAAGTCGAGGCATAGGCATAAACTAGCTCCTTTTTAATTAAATCTATAAGCCTAATTTTCTTATCAGCCTTAAAAAGCTCTTTAATGGAAAAAACCCCTAATAAATTCTGCTGATTATTGACTACATAAATATAATTAATAGTTTCAAAACTACTGACTCTATTCTTAATTAATTCCTCGACATCCGCGACTGTCTTGTTTTTTAAGACAACTGGCACTTTATCATTTAAATAGAAACCAGCAGTTTTAGGTCGATATTTTTTCATGACTTTATTATAACAAAAAAAAGCTGTTAAATAAATAACAGCTTCCCTTTTAAAATATAATTTTAATTTATCTAGCTCTAACTCCCCTAAACTGCTGTCTCGCTTCTCTTTCAATTAGTCTATCTTGATGAGCTTTAACAAAATCAGAAAAGTTTTCTTCACTCACCTGGGCTTTCATCGGACAGTCCTTGTCAGCGACAAAGTCGAGCCAGGCCTGATAATCATTTTGTTCTAAAATACTAATCATCTCTTGATGTTTAGATTGATTAGCTTGGCGACAAGCTTCTTTGTTGCTACAAACTGACCTATTTTCCTGAGTTTTCATTTTCTCTCCTTTAGCCGGCAAAACTATTTTATTATTAGCCAAGCTAACCAAGGGGATTAGGAATAATAGAGCGAGCGAGGAAAAAGCAATTGTTTTAAGATGTTTTTTCATAAATTTTAATAGTTAATTATTAATTAAAGGCTTCTGCTCTCTAATACGCAAATTAAAAAAATTCCTTCATTTTCTCAGTCCCTGCTTAGCCTTGAAATGATGACGACAGGGCAAAACTTCTAGCAAGTGAAAAATATTCTGACCATCTAAATGACCAAAAACTCTCAGTACCATACCTGGCTCAAATCTTAAATTATGCCGATTAATTAAATTTTTATCATAAACAAGTTGCCAGCTTTGATTATTTATATCCTTGATAATCAAGCTATCTTCTTCTATGTCAATAATATAGCCAAATAGTCTTCCCTGCTTTGGCTGAGACCAAAATTGTATTTGCGGATTAAGATAGCGTCTGTAAACACAAGGCGATACCTTCTTGGCTAAATAATTATCCACTTGCCGGCTAAAACCCAGTTGATTAAAAGTCAATCCGAGCAGAAAGCTAGCTATGAGACCAAAGAGGAAAATAGAAAAAGACGAGTATTTATAAGCTCGTTTAGTTTTTTTGAGATTGAAGTAAAAAAGAAAGCTAAAGCTAATTAGAAAAAATAGCCAAATAAGGGGAATAAGAGCAAGAGCCAGCTCCCATAAATTCGCCCCAAAATTATTTAACAATAAATCAGTTTGGTCTTTAAATAAATAAAGCAATAACGAAAAGGAAATGGCCCCCAAGATGATTGAGATAATTCCTAAACACCATAAGAAAAGATTTTTTAAAATAAAAACATAGGGGGACCTTGGTTTAATTTTTTCCTTGTTTATTTTTTTTATTAAATTTTCACTAATTGACATACTTTTTCAAATAAATTTTTTTAAACTCTCTTTTAGCTTTATTTAAACTAGAAGCAACCGTTCCTTCTGGCTTTTTTATAATATCAGAAATCTCCCGATAGTCCTTCTCTTCAAAGTATTTTAAAATTAATAACTCTCTCCATTTCGGCTTTAAAAGATTTAAAACATCCTTAACTTTACTTAAATTTAAATTAGCGTCAATCTCGGCTTCAATATTAATATCGGCTACTAAGCCCTCTACTAAATTAGCCTCAAGCGCTAATTTATTGCCCTCAGCCCTGCTTTTTAGTTTCCGATAATTATTGATTATTTGATGCCGGGCAATGGCATAAATCCAGGAAGAAAACTTCAAATTATCATCAAAACTATTGGCATTTAAATAGACTTTTAGGAAAATATCTTGGAGCAGATCTTTAGCATCCTCATCACCAATATTTGACATTCTTTTGATAAAGCTCAGTAATTTAGCTTCATAACGATCAATAATAATTGAGAAATAGCGATTGTCGCTTAAAACTAGAGATAATAGCTCCTCGTCCTGGTAATTTAAATCCTTCATTTTTCTGTTTTAAATAAATTTAGACAATGCTGATATATTTCATACATCGCCAGAGTGTCTAAATAGCAATAGTCTAGTAGATCCTTTACAATCTTGTCTTTCTCTGCACCTTGGAGCTTAATTAATTTTTGCCAAGCTGAAGCGGCCGCTCCTCCCTCAGAAATATTAAGAGCCTGATAGGAAAACTGGGGAACTAAAACTGGTAAAATCTTTTTAATAGATGAGCGCCCATAGAAATTGGGATGAAGATAGATTTGCCCGCTGAAAATATCTTCTAAATCCACTATTTTACTGTTTACTTCTTCAATAAACTGACTGTAGCTAGGATTTCGTAAAGCTAATTTCTGATTAATCCCCATTTCAAACCTCTTATTCCAAACTACGATTGAACCATCTAGACTAAGATATTTCTTTAGGGCCTCTAAAAATTTTCTATCCGGTCGACTGTCTTGAGTGTGGATAAATTGAAAATGTTTTAAATCTTGATTGAAAATATGAAGTGAAAACTGAAAAGGAATTTGTTGATAGGGGCAATAATCTGGATACTGAGGAATAGCGGCGGGAAAAGTTTCATAATCAAGAAAATTAATTGGTTTTTTAATTGTTTCTAAAAATTCTTCCAATTGATTGTAATCAATCTCTGGATTTTTAGTTTGCCAAACCCGCACTTGATTTCTTTGCCGAGTAGATAATTTTAAATCATCAGGTACTTCTTCAATTTTAAAAATATTATTATCAACTAAAGATTGGAGCTTCTTGGCAGAATTGCCAATTCGGCTAATATCAAAAACGCTATAGTCTAAAATATTAGGATTAAAATATTTGAAAGAACTACAATGATTATTGCGACTTTTATATAAACAGGAACAGCTTTTAAAATCCTGATCTTTATTATTTAAAAAATGATAAGCTCTCTCCATATCAACTTCTAAGTCAGCCATTATCTCTTCAACTTGATTATTGAAGTTTTCTATTTTAAATAGCTCAGCTAGCTCTAGCTTGTCTTTTAAGACATAGTCGCGATTAAGTCTGACTAAATAGACATTATTGATTTTTAAATTGTTTAGTCGTGCCACTCTTAACTGAAAGGCTAGGTCAAGGGCATAAAGCTGATTATCCTTTTTTTTCTTTTTGCCTTCCGCCTCACTATTAGTCGACTTTACTTCATAAATATCATAGGTCTGACTTTCCTCATTAAAAATTAAAATATCTAAGTAGCAAAGAAACTTCTCACTTTCAAGCTTTTCTTGATATCTGCCCTGATCTTTAAACAGCTCTCGGGCTAAAATATCCACCTCATTACCCGCTTCAATGATCATATTTTCAAATTCACTCCGTTTTTGCTTAAAAAAACGTTGAGGCTGATTGACCTTAAGCCAGGCATTCTCTGGGCACTCTTTATATAATAAATAATCAGTCTTGCTAATTTTCATGTTTTTTGATTATTCTAATTAATTCCCTAAAGGTTTTTACTCTAAAATGACCCTTTTTGTTTTTATAGACTCGAAAATTAGCCCTCCTAAGCTTAGCTTGATATTTCTTTAAATGGCTCAAATTAACTACCTGGTCATCTGCAGAAAAAAGGAGGTATAAGTTGAGGGCATTGTCTGAGATTAAGTTTAATTTTTCTTTTAACTTAAAACCACCAGCCAGACTTTCTCCCTTTAAACTATCATCAAAAGGTGGAGCAATTAAAATCACTAAGGGCAATTTTTCTTTTAACTTATTTTCCGATAAATATTTAGCTAAAAAAATTCCTCCTAAAGAATTACCGACTAAAATAATTTGCTTATCTAATAATTTAAAATAGCGCTCAAAATGTATTTGCCAATCTTGATACAAGGCATTTTCCTTAAGAGGCATTTT
Source organism: uncultured Gammaproteobacteria bacterium (assembly GCA_964479455.1). GTDB lineage: Bacteria > Patescibacteriota > Patescibacteriia > Patescibacteriales > UBA12465 > PWHG01. Next base: position 7,762 of record CAYZMF010000023.1, read on the forward strand.
TGGTCGAATTATTTGATAAGCTCCCCCTAAAGATTTTTCTAAATAATTAGCACTAAAAGATTGATGACCGTCTAAACTAATTGGTCTCCCTATTAAAAATTTTAAATAATCTGACTTGCTTTTAAAAGTCGTTCCCCCGTGGATATAGAGCAATTGATATTTAATTCTCATCTCTTTATTATCCCACAGATCAGCAGAGATTTCAAACTAGTTGACAGACATCAATATTTATTATATAAATACAGAGCACTTTAAAAATAAAAAATGGAAAATAATAAAAAATTATTTAAATTAGCGCTTGACTTAGTAAATTCTAGTTATGAACTCAACGCTAAAAAAATATTTAAGAACCAGGCAGGCGATAATACTTTCTTAAATTCACTTTCTTTATTTCAAAAAGAAATTGAAAAAAAGAAAAAAAAGAAAGTTACTAAAAACGAGGCCTACAATATTGCCCGAAATCTAATTCTAGAAAAATTGGAAAAAGGAATTAAAAAAATTGACTCTTGACTAATATATAATCAGGAGTTTTTTATTATATCATCATTAATTTTCTTTTCTAAATAAGTTAAATCATGATACATATTTAAAGCCCAATTGGCAATAAAATCTCTTTCCATTTCTGGATTTTTAGAAACCTCTTTAAGATTAACAAAAACCCCTTCTTTTGAGGGAAAGTTAAAATACTCTCTTTTATTCATTAAATCGGCCAACTGCTCTTTACTAAGACCTGCCCTGTCTTTCATTTTTACTTCTAAATTTAACCTATGATCATCAGAGATATCCGCATTAAAATTTACATTTATCAATCTTATCAAAACCTTCAAATCGGTAATTAAACGATTATGATAAATTTTTCTTTCTTCATCGGAACTAGTTAAAAATTTTAAATATAAGGCTTTATCCCTATAATTATCTTGTTTTTCCGTTTCAATTTCACTAATCTTAGATAAGTATTTTTTTATATCTTCTAAAACTCTTTTAGCATAATTAATAATCACTTCTTTTCTATTTTCAATAATTTCCTTTTCTTTAAAATCATTTTCATGTTTTGTCTTCAAGCCAGCCTTCTTGATTAATTCTATTGAATCATAAAATTTCTGAGCAGTCGGTCCAAATTTTTCTATTACCTCAGTTTTTATTCCTCCCCTCTCCTTATTCTTCCAATATTCATCAATTTCGGCCCGTTCTTCTGGGCTTGGTTTTTCTCCATAAAGGTCAGGGTTTTTGTATAAATCTCTAAAATACTTAATGCTTCTCATATTTTTAAAATTAATTTAGTTGAAATAAAACTATTTCTCCGGGGAAAGGTGTTCTAACCGGCGGTCCCCAGGTGCCCAGGCCAGCACTGGTATAAACTAACATCTCTAGATAATTAGCTAAGCCATAAGAGTATTGCCCATAAATCATTTTCGTAATTATTGATATGGGAAATATCTGTCCGCGATGAGTGTGGCCAGCTAACATTAAATCAGCCTGCAGGGCATAAGCTTCTTTGTAATCAACCGGCACATGGTTGATAACAATTCTGGGGTATTCCTTTTCTGGTAATAAAGAAGCTATTTCCCGCCGAATATTGCTATCCTCATGGCTTAAATAATCAAAGCCAATTATTTCTAAATCCTTTATCACCAGGGCCTCATCGCTTAGCTCAATTAAACCGGCTTCTTTAACTACGCGACTAACATCTTCTCTAAAAAGATAAGTGTCATGATTGCCAAAGACAAAAATTGTTGGGGCTTTAAATTGTTTCAGGGCTTTAGTAAATTTATCAATCTTTTGATCACTGCCGTCAAACAAGTCGCCACTAATAATAATTAAGTCTGCCTCTAAGGTATTGACTTGAGAGACAAGCTTTTCTAGATAGCCTAATCCATGAATATGACTTAAATGCAAATCAGATAGATGAACTACTTTTTGCCCACTAGCTACATTATTTAATTGAATTGTTTTAACTTGAGTATTAAAGGCGTTGTAAACCCCCAGACTAAAGAAAAGAAGAGCTAATCCCAAAAATGCTCTAGAAATAGGCAACTTCCATTTTTTATTGGCTTTTAAAAAGAAGGAAACTAGCAGATATAGAAAGCCAAATAGCATTAATTGCGTTAGTAAACCGAAGATAAAAGAACTGCTTATATAAAAAACAAGTAGTAGGTCATTGTGGTAATTATTTAATAGGCCAAAGCTAAGTAAAAAACAAAAGATTAAAAAAGCAATAAGCGAGTAGACTAAAATCTTCTTTTTTTTAGCAAAAAGAGAAAAGCTGTTTATTAATAAATTCCCTGCACAAAAAATGCCGAGAAGAATTAAAATAAAAAAGGCTAGCGAAAAAATGATATTGAAATACATGTAAGTATTATAGACTAGTTTAAATATTTTACCAAGCCCATCTATTGCTTAATATCTAAAATAGGTATATGCTGAGTCCATAATCTAATTAATAATAAACTATATGAGAAATTTTAAAAAAAGTGGTAGTCGCCGAGATTTTGCAGAAAACAGAGATCGGGATTTTAGTCGCGAAAGATCAGGGGAAAGAAAAATAATGCATAGTGCTGTTTGTGATGAATGTGGGAATTCCTGTCAGGTTCCCTTCAAGCCCCGGGGTGATAAGCCAGTCTATTGCAGTGTCTGTTTTGGAGGCCAATCAGACTCAGGTCATAATGAAAAAAGAAGTTTTTCTAAACCAAGAAAGTTTAGAACTGAAAGACCTAGTCCCGCTCCAGATAATAGCAAATTAATCAATAAAATTGACGATTTGGTTAATAAGTTAAGTGAACTCATTAAAGCTTTAGCACTTAAAGAAGAAGATCCTCAAGAAGTTCCTGAAAAAAAGGAAGTTAAAGTGAAAAAAGCTCCTAAAAAGAAAGCGGTGGCTAAAAAAGTAGCTAAGGCTAAGAAATAATAAATCAAGCAATATTCTTCATCACATATTGATGTATTTTTATAAGCGCTTTTTTGGTTTCCGCTAGAATTTCCTTCCCTTTCTTCATTATTTCCTCATCAGTGGTAAAATTAAATTTTCCAGCAAAGGATCCTGATAAATAACCATTGCCCTGGCTAATATAGCGAGCATTATTAATTAAAGCCTGAATTAGCTCATCATCAGCAAACTTATCTCTATCTTTTTTAATTAGCTTGAAGCTGTAGGGATTAATATTTACTTCAACTAAAATAGAGACCCGGGTAACAGAATCATCTAAAATTCGGTGCTCCATTATTAATCGGGCTTCTGAGTAAGGGCCTTCCCCGCCCCACAACTGATCCATTTCTTGTTTTGTTAAGTTCATTTATTTAAAGTAATTATTGATTACATCTTCAAATTGGCTGATAAATATTTCAAATATTATTTAAGTCATCAAGCAGAACCATCGCCTTCAGACACTCTTTAGCTTCAACTATTGGACAAGAAAGTGGAATTGAATGATGAACTAATAAAATTGCGTCTGAAATCATTCAAGATGTCCTTTTATTACCATCTTCAAATATTTGAATATAGGCAATCAGGGAGGATTGGCGAAATTCCTTCAATAATAATCATACCAGCTTGTAAATAAAGAATTTTACTGCGAGATTTTAACACTCCTTATCTCAAAACAAACTATTTTTTAACTCGCCTTTTCTTAGCCTTTTCTTCTAACATTAATCGTTTGATTTCTAAACGCTTAGCTGTTTTAGGAGATTTACTTGCTTTTCTTCTGCCCACACGATGCGGTTTAAGAGCCATATTTTTAAAATTTAATTATTAAGATTATATATATTTATACTAACATAAACTGATTAATATGGAAAATCAAGATCTTTTTCTAGACATCTTTTTTTGCCTTTCCTTATAACTCTGATTAAGCCCTAATCTATTTAACTCCCTCCCCGTCTTGTTTACCTTCAAAGTTTTATTAATCAATCTTTCAATTTCTCTCAAGCTCTTTATTTGATCTGGCAGCACAAAAGAAATTGCTTTCCCGCTTTTACCAGCTCGACCGGTTCGACCAATACGATGAACATAGTCGCTAGATTTTTCTGGTAAATCAAAATTAACAACCAATTCAATTGCCTTGACATCTATGCCCCGAGCAGCAATGTCAGTGGCTACTAATATCCGGTACTTGCCTAGCTTAAAGCCCTCTAAGGCCTCTTTTCGTTGTCCTAGGGAACGATTAGAGTGAATCTCAGCTGCTTTAAATTCATGTTTTCTTAGCTTTACCCTTAAAGACTTAACCGCATATTTTGTGCGCATAAAAATTAAAACTGAACCTAAGTTATTGTTTAGTATTTTTACTAATTGATCAAACCTTTTTTGTCTGTCTATTACAATTATCTCCTGCTCAACATTTTCAGCTGAAGTCCCGGCTGGAGCGACTTCTATTCTAGTCGGTAAGCTCATATAGTCAGAGGCAATTTTAACAATTTGGCTAGGCATGGTGGCTGAAAAAAGCATTGTCTGTCTTTTTTTGGGAGCTAGTTTAAGAATACTTTTTATCTGTGGCAAAAAACCCATATCAAGCATCATATCCGCTTCGTCAAGTACTAATATCTTTAGACTGTTTAAATTAACAGTTTTTCTTTCTAGGTGATCCATTAATCTGCCTGGAGTGGCAATAATAATATGAGGCTTAGCCTTTAAGCTTTT
>CAYZMF010000024.1:0-11685 GCA_964479455.1 uncultured Gammaproteobacteria bacterium
AATTTCTATCTTATCATCATTATTAATATCGCTAGCTGATAATTTTAAAGATTCTAACTTTCCTTTAATAACAAAAGACTCAAGTTGCTCTCCCTTCTCATCAAAATATTTTAGTTCTAAATTTTCTCCACTTAAAGGAGCAACAATGATTTCATCTTTAGTATTATTTAAAATATTAGCACTAGTAATACTTAAACCGCTTCTAAAATTCTTTTCATAAGCAAAAAAATTAGACAGCTCTTTACCTAAATAATCAAAGACCCGAACTTGAGGGCCACCACCTGGTCCCGGTGTACAGATTATTTCTTTTTTGCCATTACCATTGATGTCGCCTAGGGCTATTTGAACCCCACCGCGGAAATTTTTATCAAAAGCAAAAAAAGTAGAAACTAGCTCTCCTTGAATATTGAAAATATTAAGCTGAGGGCCCCCGCCATAACCAGCTCCGGCGATAATTTCTGATTGTCCATTGCCGTTAATGTCCCCGACTGCTAAGGCTATATCGCCCTTAAAGCTAGGATGAAAAGCACTAAAGCGATTAATCTCCTGACCGTTTTTTGTAATCACTATTTCACCTTGGTGGCTGTAGATATACTCGTTTCTACCATCAGACAATAGGTCAACAATTAAAACTTCACTTAAGGCCGGAAATTGATTTAAGTAGGAAAAAAAACCATTTCTAAGTTGCTTCCCTTCTTTATCTAAAACATTAATAAATTGCCCATTTAAAAAACTAGCTTGATTGACCAAATCTAACTCATTTAACAAAAGAATGCCATCATAAGAATCTAATTCTAACCAATTAATTCTTTGGCCATTATTAATTTTAGTATCCTGAGAGCCTTTAATTTTCTCAAATACTTCTTTTTCAAAAATAATCCTTTGTTTTGTATCCGTACTATTGACTATTATTGAGCCATTTTCAAAGTCTCGTCGCCATAAGCCCGGCTTTATATCTAGGCTATTTATATCAAGTAAATTATAGTGATTAGAATGGGCTTCGCCTAAGTCTATTTCATATTCATCATACCACCAAGTTTGACCATGGCTACCGACATCATAGTCAAAACTAAAGTAGGCCTCACCAAGCATTGTGCTTGTTAAACCAAATCTAAATACCTGATAACTCTCTTTATCTTTATTATAAACATTGATAATTGATAAATTGGGCTGTCGGCTTAAGCTCGGTATTTTTAAATATTTTTCCATAGAATCAGCCCAGCCTCCTTCCCACTGAGAGGGAAAGCCTTCAAGCATTTGTCCGTGAAGCTGGGGCAGATATGGTTCATAAATTTTACCATTGCCAGTGATTAAGAAATCTTCACCACAAAGCTCTCTAGTTTTTTTAAATAGTTTTAGATAAGCCTCTCTCCATTGTTCATCGCTTACTTCGAGATTAGGGTTTATCCAGCTTATCTTATCCCAGATATTATCATAAAAAATTCCATCCCATAATTTTGAGCTTTGAATTTTTTCGTGAACAAATCTAGGCAGAAAATCATTAAATTTTTCCCCTTGATTATTAGCTTTGACTTGTTCAGTAAGGTTAAACATATAGGTGCCAGGCCAAAAAGTGATTTTATTGCCAAATTTGTCTTTTAGCCACCAACTATCCTCTATTTTAGTTAATAATTCCTTTCTTAAGCTAGATGATGGTCTTTTTTTTAAATCATGATATATTTCCTGGGAGCTGATATAGGCTAAGAGAATAATATCCGGGTTTAATCTCCTTAACTCTCCTAAAGCCTCGGGATTATTTTTTTGTAACTCCATATCTAAAATCACTAAATCCCATTTGGCCAATTTTTCAAGCTCATCTTGATATATTTGATCATTTAAAAAATAATTAGCTATTTTAGGATTATTTTGAGCTAGAATTTCTGAAAAAGGGATTAAGCTGATAATAATTGAGAGAATAATAAGGCGGAAAATCATAGCTTAATAATTTCTTTATTTAAATACTTTTGCAAGATTTTTGGTACTCTAAAGCCACCATTAGCTAATTGATTTTGTTCAATTATGGCTGGTAGAAGACGACTAGTCGCCAAACCAGAGGCATTTAAAGTATGAACAAAGTGTTTGTTATTTTTATCTTCAAAGCGTGTTTTAGCCCGTCTAGATTGATAGTCTAAGGCGTTGGAAACACTACTAACCTCTTTATAGATCTTCATACTTGGCAACCAAACTTCTAGATCATAAGTTTTTGCCATAGCGAAGCTACAATCCCCAGCTGCTAATTTAGAAACTTGATAATGTAAGTCTAAGCCATTAAGTAAAGCCTGGGCATTATTTAATAACTCTTGGAAATAAGTCTCACTATCAGCCGGCTGACAAAGGATAAACATTTCTACTTTATTAAACTGATGACCTCTAATCATGCCCCTCTCTTCCTCTCGATAGGCGCCAGCTTCCCTTCTAAAACAAGGTGAATAGGCAAAATATTTAAGAGGCAAGTTCTTGATATTTAAGATCTCATTACGATGGAAATTACCTAGCATCATTTCACTGGTGGCATTTAAACATAAGTTATCTTGAGTCCAGAATAAGTCATCTCGAAACTTTGGCAAATGACCTGAAGTATAGGCAGACTCTTCACTTAACATTAAGGGCGGGAGGATAAATTGATAATTATTTTTTAGATGGAAATCTATGAAATAATTAAGCAAGGCCCATTCAAGTTGAGCCCCTAAGCCTTTATAGATCCAAAAACCAGAGCCGGCTATTTTAACACCCCTCTCATAGTCAACTAAATTTAAATCAGTAGCTAGGCTAACATGATCCTTGATTTCAAAATTAAATTTTGGGGGCTTTAAATGAGTATAAGAAACTTGATTATTTTCCTTTCCTCCAGCAGGTACTTCTTCTAAAACGATATTGGGCAAAGCACTTAGCATCTTTTTAAATCTTTCTTCAAGATCCTTAAAAACTGCCTCTAATTTCTTTAAATTTTTATTTATCTCCTTAACTTTTTTAATTATTTCTGAATTAGGCTTGTTTTTTGAATATTTATTTCTTAAGGCCTTTTCGTTTTCAATTTCTAATATAAGTTGTCGTTTGTTCTGGTCTAATCTTAAAAGTTCATTTAAATTAAAGAGCTTGGGGTCAAGTCTTTTCTCTAAAGCCTCTTGGACCTGGGTAGTATTTTCTCGAATAAATTTAATGTCTAACATATTTTTATTAATTATCAATTTCCCCCCCAAAAGTATCAATTAAAGAATTCTTAGATTTTGCTTTTGTTTCTTTAATTGTCTTTAGTTCAAGCTTTTCATTAATAATTGCTTGAGTGCTAATTGCTTGATTGTACACTTGACTTAAACTGTCTTCAATTATTTTTTTGAGTTCAGGATCATTGGCTCTTTCAAGATGAAACTTATACTTAAAATTTAATTCTAAAAGTCCGGGACTAATTACTCTGGCTTGACAATTTTGGAGAATAAAAGAGAGGGAGTGGTTATGTTTTTTTATTTTTATCAAAAATTCTGGCCATTTATTTAAAAGCTCTTCTTCAGTCAGAGACTTGCCCCCCTTATTGATAAAGCCAGTCTCATTAATTTTAGCGGTTTTAAATTCAATATTTTCTAAACAAATCTGGCTAATAAGTAGCTCTAAGGGTAGTTGGGGTAAAAGGCTGTTTTTCTTAAGCTTAAGATTTAAAAACTGAGTTAGGAGCTTATTTAAAAATTCTAAACTTAAATCATTAATTAGTTTACTAATTTGCTTTTCAATATCCTGACTAAATTCAAGATTAAACTTAATACTTAAGCCAAGCTGGGCTTTTTCTAGTAATAGTTTTCTTAGCATTATTATTGTCTCTTCAATAAATTGCTGAATATCTAAACCGCCCTCAATTAATTGATTAACTAAAATGAGAGACTGACTGAGCTTTTTTTCTTTGAGGAATAAAATTAAATCTAGGGCTTCTTTGCTTCTTTGTTTTGGTAAAACAAGCTGGGCTAGTTTTAAATCAATCTTGTTATTATCTAAAGCCAAGATCTGCTCTAGGAGACTTTCAGCATCTCTTAAATGGCCACCGCTTTTTAAGCTGATCTCTTTAACAACACTAGTCTCAACCTCTCTTTTTTCATTGTTTATTATAAAATTTAATTTTTCCTCAATTTCACTAGGACTAATTTTTTTGAAATTAAAGTTTTGACAGCGTGAAATAATGGTTTCGGGGACTTTTTGGATTTCTGTTGTGCAGAGAATAAAAATAACTTGAGCGGGTGGTTCTTCCAAGATTTTAAGCAAAGCATTAAAGGCAGAAATTGAAAGCATGTGAACCTCATCGATGATAAAGACCTTGAATTTAGCCGTTTTGGTGCCTATCTTGGCAAAACTAATAATATTATCACGAACATTATCAACCCCAGTGTGCGAGGCAGCATCAATTTCTAAGACTTCTAAATGTTTAAACTGGTCAATACCAAGGCAGTTAGAACAATTATTACAAGGCTCATACTCAGTTTTCTTTCGATTTAAACAATTTAAGGATTTAGCTAAAATACGAGCTAAGCTAGTCTTGCCAACTGCTCGGGGACCAGAAAAAAGATAAGCATGACTTATTTGCTCATTTAAAATTTCATTTTTTAAGCTTATCGTTAAATGATTTTGTCCTAAAATATCGGCAAATTTTTGCGGACGATAAGTTTGGTATAGGTTAGACATTGGATTTTTTAAGATTAGTTCTTTTAGTAATTTCGGCTTCTACTAAGGCCTTTTCCTTGCCATACTTCAAACGACTCAGGGATTTAATTTTCTCAGCCAAGTCTTCATTCTCTACTCCCGGTAAAGGCCAAGTCGTTGCCATCGAAAAGGGCCGAGTTGTGGCATTATCTACTAATAATTTAACATAGGCGGTATATTTTTCAATATTTAAAAGGTCAAATTCATTGAAAACAGGTGAAAATTCCTTAACTAAAAATTCTGCATCTTCGGAACCAATTTTAAAACTAATCATCGTGCCGACATTGCCAAAGACTGCGTCTTTAATTTCAGTGTTATTATTCTTAGTTAGCTGGCCAATATACTGGTGAGCAATAATTAGATTAAGGGCATATTTACGGGCTTCAGACAGAATTTGACAAATAGAGTCAGTTGTAAAGTTCTGAAATTCATCGATATAGAGATAAAAGTCTTTTCTATCCTCGCCTTTCATATCAGCCCGAGACAGTGAAGCCATTAAAATTTTACCCACCACAATCATACCTAATAGATAAGCGTTCATCTCACCAACAATACCTTTAGGCAGACTAATCATCAGTATTTTTTGCTTATCCATTATGTCTCTAAAATTAAAGGAACTGTCTTGCTGACCAATAATTGGTCGCATCATATCATTAGAAATAAAGCTGGTTAACTTTGAAGTGATATAGGGAACGATATTAGCTAAAGCGGCTTCCCCTCCGGCTTTTTCAGCTTCATTTTTCCAGAAGTCTACCACTGTTTTGTTCTTACAGGCCGCTAATTTCATTGCCCTGAAGTCTTCATCAGCTAGGACTTTAGGTATTTCCATTAAGGTAGAACCAGTTTCCGGACTATCCATGATAAGAAGAAGAGCATTTCTCATATATTGTTCAAACATCGGCCCACCAGTTGCCTTTAAGTCATATAATTTATCAAAAATACCAATCATTTCATTGATGACAAAACTTTTTTGTTCCGGATAACGAGGATCGTATTCTAGTAAATTTAAAGCCAGCGGCCTTTGTGTATCTCCAGGAGAAAACATAATAACATCTTCCGCTCGAGAGGCCGGTACCCGTTTTAAGATATCATCAACTAAATCACCATGAGGATCAATTATACAAACTCCGTCTCCGTTTAAAATATCTTGGATGGCCATGCTACACAATAGAAAAGATTTACCGACGCCTGACTTACCAACAATATAGGTATGTCTTCGACGATCGGGTCGTTTGATTCTAATCTCTTTTTTCTCACCTCTAAAAGTATTGGTGCCTAAAAGAATACCTTCAGTTGGAATGTCGTTGGCAGCCGGGGCAGTTTTAGCATTGAGCCAAACAATGTTGGGCGTTTCAGTATGCTTGAGAGGAAAGTGGAAAATAGTAGCCAATTCCTCAGTGTTAAGTAGGAAAGAGGTTTTATCATTAAAGCGCCTGAAGATAAAATTTCTTAGTAGAGTTTTCTGATTGGCAAATAAAGAACGAGTAAAAATATTGCCATAGGAAAAATTATTACATTCAGTAAAGGCATTGGCAATATTGTTGATATAGACCTTAGATTGTTCCTTTGTTTTAGCACTGGCAATGATTCTGATATTTACATCTAAACCAGCTTTGGAATTTTTCTCCTCAATTGCCTTGAGCATTTCTTCTTCAACAGCACTTAATCTTTTAGTATTTGCCTCCGTTTCATTTTTTTTAGGACTAGAGGATAATGAACCTAGGCTTGATAAAAACTCACTAAAAAAATTACCGGCACTTAACCCATCGCTAATAGAATTTGTTTTTTGGATTTTTTTAACAATAGTTTTTACCTTCAAATGCCAGCTGGGGTGAGCACTGCGTACTACATATTGGATAGCTAAACTTTCCTCACTTTTGAGTTTTGACATTACATTCACAATGGAATTTAAGGCATCCACTTCTAATTTTTGATAAGTTTTAAGAGGAAAAAAGAATTTTTTCTGAGTTTTAATAGAAGCGGCCAGGGCCGGAATTTTAGTTTGAAAAATATTATAATCCTCAACTGTTTCAACACTGGCCTCGGGATAATGAGCGTGGACTTGTTGTTCAACATAACGAGCTAGATTTTTAGGACTAACGACATAGAAGCTAATCCTACTTTTATGAGAAACTATTTCAAAAGAAAAATGATCATTTCTACCCATCACCCAGGCCCTAAAGCCTCGTTGTGATTTTAATCCCCCCAAACTAGAAATTACCGCCTCGCCCTTAGCTATTTCCTCGCGTAAACTATTAAGAGATCTATCATTATCATTTTCACCGGGTTTTTCCTTAGGCAGTTTAACTAAGAAAACTTGATGGTCAAAATAGCTATTGTTAATAAAAAAATTCTTCAAAATTAGTTTGGCGATTAAAATAAAAATAATAATGAGAATTAAGAACAAGGCGACTAAAAAAATGGGATTAGTTAAAATTATATTCATTTTATTCTTCTTTATTTTTTAAATCTAATATTCTATCAGCTTTAATCTTGGCTTCTTGTTCTAGGAAGAAGGGATTAATTTTAGGAATTATAAGGAGCCATTTTTTAATTAGTTTAATAATCTTGCCAAGATTAACCTTTACTTTATTTAAAAGTTTATTAATTTCAATGGTAGCTTCCTCTCCTTTCTTTTTAAATTCTTTCTGCACTTGTGGACTAAGTGAAAGGTAGGCATCTTCTAGGCCAGCAGAGAGAATTTTGTCAATTTGTTTCATCCTAAGCTGTTCTGCTTCGCTTATAGCCACAACTGACTTTTTGCTAATACTTGCCTTAATTTGTTCAATTCTATTATCTTTCTTTTCTTCCGCTTTTTTTTCAAGTTCTTGATTTTCAAACACTTCTTGTTGCTCTATAGAGACCTCCTTACTTTCTATAGTTTTCTGAACTTGAGCTAGGCTTTCAATTTTAGATGGTTCTAAATTTTCAGGCATATTATTTAATTTCTATAGCTGATACTGGGCAGGCAGCAGCCGCTTCTTTGGAGCAATCTGTAAGCTTATCATTAATCACCTCTGACTTCCCTTCCTCATTCATAGTAAAGGTTTCGGGACACATATTAGTACACAAGCCACAGCCAATACATTTTTCTTGATTTACTTTCACCATAAATTTATATCAAAAAACATCGATTAAAAATTAAAACGAAGTTAATTGATTTTAAATTAAATTAACTAATTTACGCTTCTATATTAACATATAAATTTTGTTTTGGCTAATAAAAAGACCCGAGCAAACTCGAGTCATATCATCAGGGCTTAAGTATCAGTTGACCTTGATATTCTTCCCTTAAATTTTCCTTGTAATCTTCAATTGAAGACCAGAAATCTAGCCCTAATCCTTCGATTATAACGACTAAAGCATAAGAAAGAGTAGAATTATAGACTAGTATTCTAATATCTATTTTTTTATTAAGTGGTAATTGTGACCCGTATTGCTCGCTACTTCCCTTAGCTTTGATGTAATTATCGGAGAAATAAACAAAATTTGGATCTTGCTGCTCACTAATAATGTAGGCAATCGCATCATTTAAGCGATTTTCGACGATAATCCTTGATTGCTGAGCATCATAGCTAGGCCAGATAGTGATGGCTACATTAGCAAAGGATCCTGGTAAAGGCTCTAGAACATACTTCCCATCTTCCCCGTAATTAGGGATAATGAATTGCTTAACTTCTTCTTTTTTACAAGAAGATAGAAGTAAAAAACTCAAAACGACAAAAATTATTTTCTTCATGACTTAATTTATTTAATGAACTAATTTATTTTAGTTTAAATAAATATATTGCTTTAGTCAATCCGAACTAGATGATATTGACAGCAACTAAGTCTTTTGTTATTATTGGCATATAATAATTTTTTAATCATAATTGTATGGCACATAAAAAAGCCGGAGGCTCGACTGGTTTGGGGCGGGATTCGGAGAGTAAAAGACTAGGACTAAAAAAAAGTGATGGCGAGCTAGTTAAGGCAGGAAATATCCTAGTTAGACAAAGAGGCAGCAAGTATCACCCAGGTGTTAATGTTAAAAGAGCCAAGGATGACACGCTTTTTGCTTTAGTTAGTGGTAAAATTAAATTTAGCGACAAGAAGCTCAAAAAGTTTGATGGTAGTTTAAAGCACTCTAAAGTAGTTAGTGTAATTTAGTTTTTACAGGCTTTAATAAACTTTACAAATAGAGGATGGGGCTTAAGTGGTCGTGATAGATATTCGGGATGGAATTGAACACCTAAGAAAAAGGGGTGTTCTTTTATTTCAATAGCTTCAACAATTTTGTTGTCAGGTGAGGTTCCGGAAATAATTAAGCCATTTTTTTCGAGGATTTCTCGGTAATCATTATTAAACTCATAGCGATGACGATGTCTTTCTTGTATTTCTTTTTGTTGGCTATAAGCCTTAGATAATAAAGTATTCTCTCTTATCTTACAAGGCCAGGCCCCTAGCCTAATAGTACCACCATAGCCTTTTTCTTTAATTAATTTAGTTTGACCGGGCATAATATGAATAACTGGATGTGGTGTTTTCGGATCAATTTCCTGAGAATTAGCCTTTTTTAATTTAGCGACATTGCGAGCAAATTCGATGACTGCCATTTGCATGCCATAGCATAGGCCAAGAAAAGGTATTTTATTTTCCCGACAATATTTGACTGCTTTAATCTTTTCTTCTGAGCCTCTTTTTCCCCAGCCTTGGGGGACGATAAGGCCCTTAAGTTTGTTTAAATCTTCATCCTTAACGTTTTCCATTCCTAGCCAGTCTAATTTTAGTTGACAATTATTATGGGCACAGGCATGCTTTAAGGCTTCAATGACTGATATATATGAATCACTTAATGAATAATCTCCAGTTTTAAAATATTTACCGACGATGCCAATATTAACTATTGGCCCAGAATTTTTCATCGCTCTGGCCATTTTTTTCCATTCTAAATTGTCTCCACTATTTTTTGGCTTTAGCTCAAGCTTCTTTAAAATTTTAGCGCTTAGATTGTCTCGTTCAAAATTTATGGGTATGTCATAGATTGAATCAACATTCGGGGCAGCAATTACATTTTCTAAAGGAATATTGCAGTGTATTGAAAGTTTTTCTCGTCGAATATTATCAATTAATTTGTCGCTTCTAGCGATAATAAAGTCAGGTTGGATTCCAGCGGTATTTAAGCTTCTAACGGCGTGCTGAGTAGGCTTGGTCTTCATTTCTCCAATTGTGCTAGGGACTGGTAAATATGAGACCATGACAAAAAGAACATCTTTAGGGTGATATAGTTTTAAGACCCGAGCAGCTTCAAGAAAGAGAAGGTTTTCATATTCACCAACCGTGCCGCCAATTTCAATCATCATAATTTCAGCTTGAGTCTTTTCAACTGCTTTTCTAATTCGTTCCCTAATTTCCAAGGGAATATGAGGCACGACTTGAACACACTTCCCTTTATATTCTAAGTTTCTTTCTTTATTAATAACATGCTGATAAATTCTACCAGTTGTTAAATAATTTTCTTTATAAATATTATTATTGAGAAATCTTTCATAATTACCGATATCTTGATCAGTTTCGTCACCGTCTTGTGTCACAAACACTTCGCCGTGTTCAATTGGATTCATGGTGCCAGCGTCTACATTGATATAGGGGTCCATTTTAATGGCGCTAACTTTAAAGCCCTTTGATTGCAATAATTGACCAATAGAAGCCGCACTTATTCCCTTACCAACCCCAGACATTACCCCGCCGACTATAAAAATATATTTTGTTTTTGCCATATTTTAATTATTAAGTAATTCAATCGCTTTTTGCAGTTGTGGGTCTCGGTTATTTTCAAAGTCTTCTTTAGTAAACTCAACTATAATATCAGGGCTTATCCCCTTTTCATGAATATAATCCCCTTCCGGAGTTAGCCATTTAGCAATACTGATTTTTAGAGCCGAACCATCACTTAATTTCTTAAGATCCTGGACCGAAGCCTTGCCAAAGCTTTGCTCACCAAGTAAAGTGGCTAGTTTGTAATCCCGTAATGCCCCAGCCACAATTTCTGAAGCGGAAGCCGAGCCTTGGTTAAGTAAAACGATGGTCTCTACACCATTTAAACGAGCGGTTCTGGTGGTAAAATGTTCCCTTCTTTGATTAGCCATTAATTGCTCAATAACGACTGGTCCTTCTTTAACCCATTCGCTGGTGATATCAATCGCAGTTTCTAAATAGCCGCCGGGATTATTCCGTAAATCTAAAATTATTTTATTAATATTTAGTCTTTTCATTTCCATTATCGCCTGATTAAAAAGTCCAAGAGTGTCGTCGTGGAAATTACTAATACTTAAGAGTAAAATATCATTTTCTAAAACTTCCCATTCAAGGCTTTTAATCACTATTAGGCCTCTGATAATACTGATGTCAATTGGCTTATCTTCGTCTTGCCTTAAAATAGTTAAAATTACTTCAGTATCTTTCGTTCCTTTGATTTTCCTAACAGCTTCATTAATAGTCATTCCCATAGTCGCCTCGCCATCAATTGCGTATACCTTATCACCAGACCTTAGTCCTGCCTTCTCAGCCGGCATTCCTTTTAAAGGGGCAATGATGGTGATTATTTCATCTCTTAGACCAACTTCAGCCCCTATTCCTTCAAAGCTACCTGACAAGTCGTCGTAGAATTCTTTAGTTTCCTTTGGATCTAGAAAAATAGTATAGGGATCGTTTAGAGAATTAGTTAAACCGCGTAGCGAGCCATAAAACATTTCTTGTTCATTAATTAAATTATGATCAACATGTTCGTTTTTTAAGCTTTGCCAGACCTCAAAGTATAGGTTAAAATCAATATTTTTTAAAATCTCTTCTCCTCTGACATTATTGTTAAATAAAGGAAAATTTTCTTGATGGCGAAAAGCAAGGAAATAGCCAATTAAAAATGGAATACTAATTAAACAAATATATCTGATTATTTTTTTAGTATTTTCTTTTTTTATTTTAAAAATATTATCTTAATTTTACTATTTTATTATACCTAAT
>CAYZMF010000025.1:0-11301 GCA_964479455.1 uncultured Gammaproteobacteria bacterium
AAAGAAAGTATGAAGATTTAGGGGGTTTAAGTGAAAAACATTTAAATCTCGGTTTGTGGTTTCTAGAAAACAAAAAAAAGTTTAGGCAAATTATTTCAATTTTTTTAATTGTCTTTGCCGCTAGCACCCTCTCTTACTCCACTTATCATCTAGCTAGTTATTGGCTTGGTGGTCGAGCGGAGCACCAAAAAATGTTAGATGATATGACTAGTGTGACGATTGGCTCAGATGAGTTAAGACAGATTTTAGCTCCAGATAATTTACTCTTTTCCTTTGTTAAAGTTTTTTATGTCCAGGATAAGTTGGATTTTGTCGCTCAAATTACTAATCCTAATCCTCGCCACCGGGCGGATTTTTATTACTGCTTTGAAGATGGCGGTCGAGAGCTAGCTTGTGGTAATTCTTTTATTTTACCCAGTGAGAATAAATACTTGATTCAATTAGCTCAGAACTTGGAAAGTTCACTCGGTAATGTCCATTTAGTTATTAAAGACATTGCTTGGAAAAGAATTAGTGCCCATCAAATTTATGATTGGGAGGAGTATAAAAAGGAAAGGTTAAATTTAGAGATTGAAACTAATAGTTTTAATTTAGAGGGTGATAGTTATAATTTAAATTTTTCAATTGCTAACCGCTCGCCTTATAATTTCTATCAACTACCTTTACAGATTATTCTTTTCAATAGTGCGGGCGAATCGGGTGTAAATCAGTATCTGATAAGTAATTTTAGGGAAGGGGAAGAGCTTGATTTATCTATTTCTTGGCCAGCCGGGGCTAGTCGCTCTACTCAGGCAATGATTGTTCCTAATGTTGATATTTTAGATCAGGATATTTTCATTCCTTATAGCGGAGAAAAATAATTTCTTCTATGAAAGAAAGAGTATTCCTTTATCTTAAGAATTTTGATTGGCTATTGTTTTCCGCCGTCATTCTTTTGACTTCCTTTGGTCTTTTAGCTCTATATAGCATTGCCTTAGGGCAGGGTGAGCATAATTTCTATTACTTTAATCGTCAGTTAATTTTTCTATTAATTTCAATCATTTTACTTTTTGTCTTCAGCTTTATTGATTGGCGATTTTTAAAAAGTCTTTGGTTTCAAGCTTATCTTTTTGCCATCTTCTTGTTATCAACGGTTTTAATATTTGGTCAAAGTATTCGGGGAACTAAAGGTTGGTTTTCAATTTTTGGCCTTGGCTTGCAACCAGTGGAAATTGTAAAAGTAATTTTAATTTTAATTTTAGCTAGTTTTCTAGCTGATTTAGCTACTAGAGTCAAAACAGTTCGCTCTCTAATTATTTCTGCTTTTTTAACTTCTATTCTAATCTTTCTAGTGATGCTTCAGCCTGATTTCGGTTCAGCCTTAATTTTGCTTTTTACCTGGCTCGTGGCCGTGATTGCCTCGGGTTTTAAGAGGAAGTATTTTATAATAATTAGCTTAATTGCTTTAATTGCTAGTATTTTAGCCTGGACGGTCTTTTTTAAAGATTATCAGAAAAACCGAATTTTAGGTTTTATCAACCCCAGTTACGATGTTTTAGGCAGTACTTATAATATTAATCAATCAATTATTGCAGTTGGATCTGGAGCCTTAAGTGGTCAGGGCTTGGGTTTTGGCTCACAATCGCAACTTAAATTTATACCCGAAGCTCACACCGATTTTATCTTTGCAGTGATAGCCGAGGAATTTGGTTTTATTGGTGTGATTTTAATCCTATCTCTTTACGCCTTATTATTCGCCCGATTATTTAAGGCCCTTAAAATTATCAATCATGATTTTGGCACTTTCTTTATTTTAGCTGCTATGGGCTTGATTTTTATTCAAATGTTTATTAATATTGGAATGAACATTGGAATTGTGCCAGTGGTCGGTTTGTCATTACCCTTAATGAGTTATGGCGGCAGTTTTCTTCTTTCATTATTTATTCTAATTGGTATTACAGAAAATATTATTATTAAAGCGAAAATTAATTATTAAATTTATGAGTATTAAATTAAGCGCGACTAAGCGAGTTTTAAAAGAGAAGCTAGATAAGAATAGGGTTATTCCGGCTGTTTTATATGGCAACAATGTCAAAAATGAAAATTTGACCTTAGATAAGGTGGAGTTTGATAAGGTTTATAATGAGGCCGGTGAGTCAAACTTAATTGATTTAGAGTTTGATAAAACTTCTGTTAAAGTGATTGTCAAAGATGTGGCCTATCATCCAGTAAAACATATTCCGTCTCATATTGATCTCTATCAGGTTAATATGAAGGAAAAAATTACCACCCTTATTCCCCTTAACTTTGTTGGCGAATCAAAGGCTGTTAAAGAATTAGGCGGATTATTAATGAAATATAGCGATGAGGTGGAAGTGCAGTGTTTGCCTAGTGATTTAGTTAATCAGATTGATGTGGATATTTCTAAATTAATCAGCTTTGAGGAATCAATCTATATGGGAGATTTAAATTTACCAAAGTCCATGGAGCTGATGCGAGAAAAAGATGAAATTGTCGTTAATGTGATTGCCCCTAAGACAGAAAGTGAGATTGAGGCTGAAGAAGCAAAAGAGAAATTAGCTGACGCTAAGGAAGAGGAGGGAGGAGAAGCTAAGGAAGAAGAAGAGGGAGAGAAGGAAAAAAAGGAAGAGGGAGAGGAGAAGGCGGAGAAAAAATAGTTATGAATTTAAAAGATTTAAAAAAAAGAGCCTACTTTTTGATTGCTCTTTTTTTAATTATTCTTTTTGCCTACCTTATTTTCCCTTCAAAAAGTAGTCCTGAGGAAATAGTTGAAGAAAAGGAAATAGTTTTAGTAAAGGATGATATTGCTGAGAAAAAAGAATTTAAAGCATTACTAAACCCAATTGCGGTTTCAATTGATAATTATCCTAATAATCAGCACTTAAAGGGCTTAGAACAGGCGACTATCGTCTATGAGCTACCCACAGAAGGAGCTAGTTCTCGTTTTTTAGCGATATATGACAATAATAATGATAATGAGTTCGTAATTGGCCCAGTTAGAAGTTTAAGGCCTTATTTTCTAGATTTTAGCGCTGATTTTCAAGCCCTGGTGGTCCATTGCGGTGGTAGCCCGGAAGCCTTATCAAGAATTGCTAGTCAGCGATTAACTACTTTAAATGAATTCTATTACGGCCAGTATTTCAAACGCGATCATAGCTTAAAAGCCCCCAATAATATTTATATAAAAAACAGTGATTATCTGCAATATTTAATTGACAAGGATAAAGAAAGAATTGAAGAGGAGTGGCTGTTTAAAGAAGCGCCTAATTTTGATTTTGAACAATTTCAAGAGGTAACTAAGATTAATAGCTACTATAGCGAAGCTTATCAGGCTAATTGGTTATATGACGAGCAATTAGAAGTTTTCGTTCGTGATCCCTATAAATATCGAGCTAAAACTCTAATCTTTCACTTTGTTGAAGCTTTAGTGGTTGATGATAAGCTAAGACTAAAGTTTATTGATAAAAAAGAAGGGCCAGCCACTATCTGCTATTTAGGCAAATGCTACGAGGCGATTTGGCAAAAAGAAGATAAATATCGCTATTATATAGAGAACCAGCCTCTTTATTTTGAAAAAAACCAGACTTGGATAAGTGTGATGCCCCAATTTACTAAATTATCTTTCTAAGATAACAATTTTAATTTTTTGACTTAAATCATTTTCAATAGAAAGCAGAAAATCATTTTTTGCTATCCTTCTTATCTCTTCTTCCTGTCGAGGCAGTATTTCTAGATAAGCTTTTAAATTATTATATTCCTTAAGTTGAGTAATTAGCTTTTTATACAATGCTAAACCATTCTCTTGAGCCAAAAGAGCTAAGCTAGGTTCATATTTAATACTAGGCTCTTTTAATTCTTGATGGTTGAGATAAGGGAGATTAGCAGTGATTATCTTAGTATCATTATTTATTTGAAAATTACTTAAAAGATTAGATCTTTTAAAATTTATATTTAAATTATATTTCTCAGCATTATACCTTGCCACTTCCAAGGCTTTACTTGATATATCTAAGCCAAAAAATGAATAGTTAGGGCGTTTAACTAACAGATCAGCTAAAGTGATGATTATTGCCCCACTGCCACAGCCAACATCAATGAAGCTTTGTTTTTCCTGTTTTAAATCATTAGCCATAATTAGGTCAATGATTTTTTCCGTTGCCGGGCGGGGAATTAAGACATTTTCATTAACTTTAAATTTAAGATG
The DNA here is from genome assembly GCA_964479455.1 of uncultured Gammaproteobacteria bacterium. Lineage (GTDB taxonomy): Bacteria > Patescibacteriota > Patescibacteriia > Patescibacteriales > UBA12465 > PWHG01. The sequence goes on from CAYZMF010000025.1 coordinate 4,205, forward strand.
ATAAAAAAAAGCCTCTTTTGCTAAATAAGCGAGGGGATAGTTATTGCTGCGAAGTTTAATCATCTTTTTTATCTTCCTCATTTCTAAAGCAGAAACTTGATGATTTATATTAGCTAAAACGCTTGCTTGGCTTTTTTTAAGAACCAGAGCCAGAATATTGAGTAAATCAAGGTAGTCAATTTTTCCTTGATTTTCCTCAATTATTTCCTTAAGACTCATATTTTTAAGCCTTTTTTTAAGGAATTTAAAATATCAGCTAAATCGCCTTCTAAAATATCACTGATATTATGCCATGACTGATTGATGCGGTGATCGGTAATTCTGTCTTGAGGGAAATTATATGTACGGATCTTATCACTTCTATCACCACCACCCACCTGATCTTTTCTGGTCTTTGACTCTTTATTCATCCTTTCCTCCTCTTCCTTAGCTAGCAAACGGGAGCGCAGAATTTGCAGGGCCTTTTCCTTATTTTGGTGCTGTGATTTTTGATCCTGGCAAGAAGCAGTCAGACCTGTTGGTAAATGAGTAATGCGAATGGCGGAGTAAGTGGTGTTGACGCTCTGTCCTCCTGGTCCGCTGGAACAAAAAGTATCAATTCTTAAATCATTGTTTTCAATTTTTATATCAATTTCTTGAGCTTCGGGTAAAACATTAACAGTAATGGTAGAAGTGTGGACTCGTCCTTGTTTTTCCGTGCTAGGCACTCTTTGGACGCGGTGGGTGCCAGCTTCATATTTAAAAAGACCGTAAGCCCCCTCACCTTTAATTTCAAAAATTATCTCTTTAAAACCACCGATGCCAATCGTGCTTGAGCTGATTATTTCTGTTTTAAAGTTATTTTGCTCACAAAAGCGGAGATACATTTGCGATAAATCAGCGGTAAAAAGAGCTGCTTCGTCGCCACCAGCCCCAGCTCTAATTTCAATAATCGCGTTTCTTAAATCATTAGGATTACTGGGATTTAAAAGCTCATCTAAGTCTTCTTTCAGACTTGTCAATTGAATATTTAGTTTTTCAATTTCGCTTAAAGCTAAATCTTTAAAATCATCGTCATTTAGGAGAGCTTGATTTTCCTCAAGTTCTTTTTCAATCTTTTCTATTTCTAAAATTAAATCAAGGCCTTTTTTTAAGCTAGCATGTTCCTTGCTGAGTTTCAGCAAAACGGCCTGGTCCTTCATGTTTTCGGGATCAGCTAATTTTTTCTCCAAGCTTTCAAATTTGTCTTTTAGCTCTTGATACATATTTTTCCATTAAAAAAATAATTAGTTTTTTTTATTATAACAAAAAATATAATAATAAAAAACTATTTTTTCTTTAATTGGACTTGAGCAATTTTCTTAATATCCTTGGTTTTAACCACTACTTCTTTTTTGTCCCTAACTTTAGCCCGAGCTTCGTGCTTTACCTTCTTGCCTTTGCGAGTTTGAGATTCCTTTTCTTTGGCTTTTAGTTTAGCTCCAAATTTCTCCACTCGTTTAGCCGTATCAACTAGCTTTTGTTTACCGGTATAGAAAGGATGACACTTTGAACAAAGCTCAACCTTAATTTCTTTGGCAGTTGAACCAGTTTCAAAGCTAACGCCACAGACGCAAGAAACTTTAGCGTCAGAGTGGTATTGAGGATGAATGTCTTTTTTCATATATTCTTTTAATTACTAAACTAGCCTAGCATGGGGGGGAAAAATAATCAAGCCTTGACAAAATATTTATTTTACTCTAAGCGCCGCGACAATGTGCTGCAAGTTTATTTTGAACAAAAAGGGATCTTTGACGAAATAGATAGCAGACTCCTTTCTGTAGTCAAGGACTTTTTCGAAAGCTTTAAAACGCCTAAAGAAAAATTCTACACTATATTATATCAGTATAATCTAGTAATTAGAAGAAAGGTTGAAGAGACTTGCCTCTCTATATAAAACGAAGCAAGCAATCTAACTGGGATCCTAGAATTTATTTCTAGAGATCCCTTTTTTATTTTGCTAAAAAAAATATAAACTGGTAAAATAGGGGAGGAGCTAGTCTTCATTGTTTTTTGTGTTTATGAAAATACTCAATATAACCAGGAATACTTCCTATTTAACCTTAGCTTTGATTATTCAAAAGATAATCTCTTTTTTATATTTTATTTTAATTACCCGCTATTTGGGCTTGGATTTGCTTGGTCAGTTTTATACTGCCATTGCCTTTACTACTATTTTAGCCTTAATTATGGACTTAGGTTTAAATAATGTTTTAATTAGAGAGGTGGCTAAGAAAAAGGAAGTGGCCAATATCTGGTTGCGTTCAGTTTTGTCTTTGAAATTGTTACTAGCTTTGCTTAGCTTGGTGGTGGCTCTTAGTTTAGTTTTTTTCTTAAACTACGAACCTTTAATTATTAAGTTAATTATGATTTCGTTTTTCTCGATGTTTTTTGATTCTTTGTCTAATACTTTTTTGTCAGTCATTAGGGCTTTTCATAATTTAAAGTATGAAAGTATTTCCGCTGTTTTATTTCAAACGATTGTTTTAATTTTGGCTTTAATTTATTTTACCAACGAAAACGGCGTTTTGTGGCTAATGTCAGCCATGGCCAGTGCTGCGTTTTTGGTTTTAGTTTTTTCAAGCTATGTAGCTAGAGTGAAATTTAAATTAAAAATACTTCCTAAATTTAATTTCAATTTAACAAAGAAAATTTTAGCTTTAAGTTGGCCCTTTGCGGTTTATAATATCCTCCAGCGGTTTTATACCTATTTTGATTCACTTTTACTAGGTTTTTTAGCTTCATATTTTCAAGTTGGTTTATACCAAATTGCTTTTAAAATAATTTTTGCTTTACAATTCCTGCCTCTCGCTTTTATTGCCTCTCTTTATCCGGCAATGAGCGCTTATTGGCAGGATAATCGAGACCAGTTAGCAATTTCATTTCGACGGGCTTTTAATTATTTGATTATAATTTCTTTGCCGATTATTTTTGGTGTAATTATTCTTGCCCCGGAAATTATTGAATTATTTAAAGTCGACAGCCTGGCGATTATTCCCTTGAGAATAATTATTATTGCCCTTTTATTTATCTTTCTTAATTTTCCCATTGGTTCCTTGCTTAATGCCTGCGATCGACAAAAAACCAATACCTTAAATATGGCCATTACGACGGTTTTTAGCATTTCTTTAAATCTAATTTTAATCCCCTTATATCAAGCCCTAGGAGCTAGTATCACGGTTTTGCTGAGTACTGGCTTGATGTTTATTTTAGGACTTAGAGCCAGTTTCAAGCTTATTGATTATCGCCTAAAATATTCGTTTTCTATTTTCCTTAAATCTTTACTGTCATCATTTTTAATGCTGTCTTTCATCTATTTAAGTCTAGATTTTTTTGCTCTACTTATCTCAGTCGTCTTAGGAGCTCTTGTTTATTTCTCCAGCCTTTATTTATTTAAGGGTTATAGCAAGGAAGATGTTTTAAGTTTAATTAAAGTTTTTAAAAAAGTATGAAGAAATTTTTATTATACACCTTAGAGTATCCCCCAACTTATGGCGGAGTTTCTGATTATTACTATAATCTAATTGAATCTTGGCCTGAAGATAATATTGATTATTACCATTTAAAAGACAGGAATACTCACTTCTATTCTATACCAAATCTAGCTTTTGATTTAGTGAGAAAAATTGATAAGGAAACTCATCTTTTAGTCGGGCATATCTTACCCTTAGGAACAGTTGCTCTCTTCTTGTCATTTTTTAAAAAATTTCAGTATTCAGTAATTTTACATGGTTTAGATTTTTCTTTAGCCACTAAAAACCGACGCAAGCGAATTTTAAGCTATTTCATTTTAAAAAGAACTAAGCAAATTATTTGTGCTAATTCATATTTAGCTTCCTTGTTAATTAAAAAATTTCCCTCATTTGAAGACAAGCTTATCATCAGTCAACCGGGCGCCAGGGTAGGGAAGTTAGATTTAGAGATAAAAAAGGAGCTTGAAAAACGACATAATTTAAAAGGGAAGAGACTTATTCTTTCCTTGGGTCGCTTAGTTAAAAGAAAGGGTTTTGATCTGTGTTTAAACGCCCTGGCTCAAATAGCTAATTTTAAACCTGATATTTTTGAAAATTTAGTTTATATCCTCGCTGGCCAGGGGGAAGATAAAGGAAGGTTGCAGTTGTTAGTCAAAACATATAATCTTGAAGACAAGGTGATATTTTTAGAAGACATCAGCCATCAGGAGAAATATGCTTTTTATAGTTTATGTGATATATTTGTGATGACCCCACGAGAAATTAAAGGTGATTATGAAGGCTTTGGTATCGTTTACCTAGAAGCCAACTTATTTGCTAAGCCAGTGATTGCCAGCTCTAGTGGGGGCATTTTAGATGCAGTTGTGGATAATTTTAGTGGTTTAGTAATTACTCCTAACGACGCCTTAGCTTTAAGTAGGGCTTTAATTAAACTTTTAACGAATAAAAATTTAGCCCAAACTTTGGGTAGAAACGGTCAAAACCGGGCCCAAAATTATTTTAATTGGTCATATTTAGCCAATAATTTATATAAAAAATTATGATTTCAATAATTATTCCAGTCTATAATCAAGCCAGCAAATTAAAGTTGTGCTTGGAAAGTTTAGAGAAGCAGGAATACCAAAATTTTGAAGTAATTGTAGTCAACGATGGTTCTATGGATAATGTCGAGGCAGTATTTGCTAACTTTGTTAAAAAAACTAAACTAGAAAATAGTTTTTTCTTTTTTAATCAAAAAAACCTTGGTGCCCCAGCCGCTAGAAATCGGGGTTTTAACGCTGCAAAAGGTGACTATCTTTTTTTCTGCGATGCTGACGCTTTTTTATACCCTCAAGCTCTTTTAGTAATGAAAGAAGCTTTGGATAATAATCTTGATTTTGCTTATTGCTACAGCTCTTTTTATTGGGGAAGAAAGTTATTTAAATTAGCTCCTTTTAATCCTGATCGACTTAAAAAAGAACCTTATATCCACACCATGTCTTTAATTAGACGCTCTGATTTTCCTGAGACGATGTGGGATGAAAGTATTAAAAAGTTTCAAGATTGGGATCTCTGGTTAACAATGTTAGAAAATGATAAAAAGGGTTATTTTATTGACCAAGTTCTCTTTAAAGTTTTGCCGGGGGGTAGTATTAGTACCTGGTTGCCCAGTTTTTTCTATAAATTAATGCCTTTTTTACCTTTAGTAAGGAAATACAATCAGGCTAAGAAAATTATTTTAAAAAAGCATGGACTACTCTAAGAAAGTACAGAAACGAATTATTTTTTTAATATTAGTGCTAGCCGCCTTTTTCTTTTTTTGGCGTAATCAAAAAAATGGACCAATGATGCTTAAAGCTGGTGATTGTTTGTTTAAAGTTGAGATAGCTGATGATGATTTTAGTCGTTATCAAGGATTGAGTAATCGCCAATCTTTAAAGGCTGACTGGGCGATGCTTTTTCTCTTTAAAGAGGAAGACAATTTAAAATTTGTGATGCGTAATATGAACTTTCCCTTAGATATTATTTTCATCTCTCAAGGGAGAGTTTTAAATTATTATCAAAATGCCCCAGCCGAAGGGGCCCAGCCAAGTCAGTTCTATTCTAGCTTAGGTCTGGCTGATGCGGTTTTAGAATTAAATGCCGGCTTAATAGAGAAGTGTAATATTAGTTTAAATCAGGAAATTAACTTTAGTCAATAAATATGCGAAAAAAAGATTATTTATTAATTTTAGGAGCAATTATTAGTCTAGAGCTTTTATCCTTTCTCGCCTATTTCTTCCCTAATTTGCAAGGATTAGTTCTAGTTTTAATTTTTCTCTCAGTTTTATTTTTTAGTCTAAAAAAATTGGAAACTGGTCTTTTAGTGGCTGTGATTGAATTAGTAATTGGCTCAAAAGGGCATTTATTTAGTCTAAATATTTTTGACTTTAATCTGTCTTTACGCATGCTTATTTTTAGCGCGGTAATGCTTGCCTATCTCTATCATTTATTTAAAATTAAAAAAGTCAAAATTCCTTTTCCCAAACACTATTTACCCCATTTCCTATTCATCCTTCTAGGCTTAGCTTTGTCAATTTTTAATAAATTTGATTTTAAGCTTATCTTTAGTGATTTTAATGCCTTTTTGTTTTTTCTTTATATTTTCCCAATTGCTTTAGTTTATCGGAAAAAGAAAAATTATGACAAATTAATTAAAATATTTTTTCTTAGTGCTTTTTGGCTCTCCCTTAAAACTTTGATTTTACTCTTTCTCTTCTCTAATAATTTTGCTTTTATCCCTGACTTATACCTCTGGCTTAGAAGATCAGGAGTGGCCGAAATTACGACTTTCAGTGGCCAGTGGCCTAGGATATTTCTCCAATCTCACATCTACGCCTTAGTTGCTTTTCTTTTTTTAATTGTACCTCGGGGCGATAAAATTCTTCGTTATGATTTAGGAAAAATAGCGATTAATGCTATATTTTTGGCAGTTATTATCATTAGCTTTTCACGCAGTCTATGGCTCTCTTTAGCCTTAAGTTTAGTGTTAGCTAGTCCCATTATTATTTATCGACTTAAAACTAAATTTAATTGGTTAATTGAAATTGCTTTGACAGTTTTAGCGGCTTTTTTAATTATCATCGCGGTCAATAGCATTGCTTTTAAAACTAAAACTAGCGATTTTTCTTTAAATTTAATTTCTCAGCGGGCTAATTTAAATCAAGAGGAAGCTGCCTTGTCATCGCGCTGGTCACTTTTACCAGCCATGATAGACGAGATTAAAAAGCAACCAATTACTGGCTATGGTTTTGGTAAAACTATTCGCTACCAAAGTTATGATCCCCGTGTTTTAGAAAGCAGTGAGGAGGGTTACTACGAAACTTACGCCTTTGAATGGGGTTATTTAGACCTCTGGCTTAAAATTGGCTTAGGCGGACTCTTAAGCTACCTCTTCCTCCTTTTTACTTTAATTAAAACTGCTTATTTAAACAATTATATTAGCTTAGGAGCAGTGGTTTTAGCTCTATCAATTGTCCATATCGTCACCCCTTATTTAAATCATCCCTTAGGGATTATAATCATCATTTTTAGCTCTTGTTTTCTCTATAAAAATAGGTTATAGTAATAACTAAATTATTTAAATAA
>CAYZMF010000026.1:0-11056 GCA_964479455.1 uncultured Gammaproteobacteria bacterium
ATTTAATATGTTATTATAATAGCATAGATTATTTTATTTTGAAATTAATATGAGAACAAGTAATATTATTAAAAAATCATTAGGAGACAAAGAAGAGGTTAAATATAAATTTAGCTTAAGCAATGAGTATGTCCGCATTAAATTAAGTGCTGCTATTTTAAAGTGGCTCTTGATAATTTCTGTTTTAAGCATGGCTTTATTTGTTTTTCTTGACTTTAAAAATGACAATCAAAATTTAAATGGGAATCAATACTTTAATTATCAAGGAGGGTCTCAGATTTTAAGTAAAGAAGTGGATAATAATAATTGGTTAATTTGGACGGCTCTGATTTTTTTTCTTTTTATAGTATTGCCGATTTTAAGTCTTTACAATCTTTATTATCTAAGAATAAGCAATGAATACTTTTTCACTAATCAGCGTGTGTTAATTAAAAAGGGCTGGCTATCAACTAAAACTGTCAGCATCCACTATGACCGAATTACCGATATTAGCGTCACTCAAAATCTGTTAGATAGGATTTTAAAAATTGGCTCGATTTCTATTAGTACCGCCGGTAGTGAAGGTTATGAGGTAAATTTAAATCATGTCTCCAAACCTTATTTATTAAAAAAGAAATTATTTAGCCTTAAACAAGAACAAGAGGCTAAGTCTAGACATCAATTAGGCTATTAATATTATGAGAATTAAAAAGATTTTTAAGGATCTTGTTTATTATAGAAATAAGCTAATTAGCAGCAATCTAACCTCAAGATTTAGAATGATTTTTTTTAGCCGAATCACTGTTAATTCAGCTGCTCAATTGATGGGACTTTTTGTCCCTATTTTTCTTTATCAATTTCTAGGATTCAATCTCGCCTATGTCATTATTTACTATTTAATAATTGACCTTTTATTTGCTAACCTCATTTCCCTCGGCTGTATTTATTTAATGAATCATCTACAAATTAGGCGTTCGATCCAGGTCAGTGTTTTTTTTGGAACGGCCCTTTACGCTGTTTTTTTTCTTTTAGATCGCTACATTATTTCTGAAAACTACCTTTTTAGCCTAGAAAATATCTGGTTTTTAGTGCCGGCCATTTTTTTAAGTCTTTTTTTCCGTCTGACTCATTGGGTGCCATACCACACTCATATGGCTAAGTTAACTGAAAAGAAGATTAGAGCCAAGCAGTTGAGTTTAATGGAGGCAACTATGATGGCCTTAGGAGCAATTATGCCGATTGTGGGTGGCTTGACTATTGAGTATCTCGGCTATAGCTTGCTTTTTATCTTAGCAATTGTGATATACTTTCTAGCCTTAATTCCTCTCTATCACTTACCAAAAATCAAAGAAAAATTTACTTGGACTTATCGACAAACTTGGCGAGTCTTTTTTTCTCAAAAGATGAGACCGGCCGTTCTAGCTTATGCTGGCAATGGGGCTGAAAATTTTGTGGCGTCTATTATTTGGCCAATATTTATTTGGCAACTTTTAGAAGGCAACTACTTTCAAGTTGGTGCTATTTCCTCAATAATTGTACTGGTCACTATTATTCTTCAAATTTTAATTGGCGACAAGATTGATAAATTACCCAATAAAAGAAAATGGTTAAAATATGGCACCTTGTTTTATGCTCTGGGCTGGATATTGAAGGCTCTAATTAGCACTGGCTTTCAGTTCTTTCTCTTTTCTACTTATCATAATCTAAGTCGAATATTTTCCAGAACTTCATTTGATACCTTAAATTATGAAATTTCAGCTGAGCAGGGTCATTTTGTTGATGAGTATACGGTCATTAAAGAGAAATCTTTAATGTTTGGTAAAGTTATTATGGCCATAATTATCCTAATTGTACATCCCTTCCTGCCCCTTAAATACCTATTTCTAATAGCCGCCCTCGCTTCTTTGCTTATGTCATTGCTAAAACAAAGCCAAATATTAAATCAAAATAATTAATTTTTAACTATTTCAACCGGCATTCCAATTTCAGCAAAGTCGTAAATAAATTTAGCTGGACCAATTCCGAGGCGTATGCAACCAGCTGAAACGGGTATCCCTAAATGACTTTCCCCTTCCCGATAACCATTCGGCCAGATTGGTAATTCATGAAAACCAAATCGACCGGTGCCTAAGCCCAACCAATAGGGCATCCATAGACCAAAAGGTGACCAAGCTTTAGGATGTTTGTTAATCACTTGGTAATGCCCTAGGGGAGTAGGCGTTGAAGCCTTACCGCTGGAAATTTTAAATGAACCCAGTTTGAGATCATTTAAATAATAGGACAAAGTTTGGGAACTGCCGACATCTACTTTAAGATTTTTAGTCATTTCTTGATTGATTTCTTGATTGTTAATAATCAAATCTAAATCATTATTATTTATCCCTTGAGCAATATAGGCCATCGTCTTTTTAAAATACTTTTCATTGGGCAAATAGTATCTTAAACTATCAACTGGATTAATATACCAAAGCTCTCCGCTTTGCTCTACTTGAAGAACTATTTGTCCAGCTATTTTTTTACTAAATTTTAGATTAATTGGCAAACGCCCTTTATCTAAGGGATTAAAATGATGTCTTAGCTCTAAAGAATCAGAGTATGAATCATTATCACTATCCGCCTTAAAGGGGTCAGTGCCAATTGCCAGTTCTAGTAAATCGTCTAAGCCATCGGCATCAGAATCAACTAAAGTCAAGTTCTCATTAATGGCAATTGGAATTTTAATTAAATCATGATCGCTAATGCCAATCGCTAATTCAGCCAAATCATTAAATTTATGAATTTGATTTTTACTATGAAATCTTTTTTCCACATACCAAATTTCTCCTAAATTATCAGTTTGTATTAAAAAATGACCACTTAATTGGTAACCTAAAGATGAGGCTAGTATTTGACTAGGGACAAAAAAAGAAAAAAGAATAAAAAGACTAATTTTCTTTTTCATAAATAATTTTAAACCATCTAAAACCTAGAGGAATGCCAATTAAAAGACTAATGCTAAATATCAGTATTTTTAAATATTGTGGAAGAGAGTAATTGAAGTCATTTGACAGCTGCCTAAACTCTAAAATATTAATTAAAATAAAAGCTAAAAAAAGTGCTAGCAGGCTAGTAAGAAAAATATATAATATATTAAAGCCCTTTGACTTGTCCATCTATTTTTTTCTTATTAATAAAGTCTTTGATAATCTTAAAACTTAGCTCATACGATTTATCCATTGAGGCGTCAGCATAAAAAGCAATATGAGGAGTGGTAATTACCTGGGCTAGATTGATTAAATCCTTATCCTCCTTAATATTTTCCTCATGCTCTAAAACATCTAAAAAAGCATAGGCCACCTTATTTTTAACTATCGCCCTAGTTAAGTCAGGCGTCTTTATTATCGCCCCGCGCGAAGTATTAACAATTATTACCCCATCTTTCATTAGAGCGATGCTTTTTTTATTAATTAAATGATGGGTATCTTTAAGTAGAGGGCAGTGAAGACTAATAATATCCGCTTGCTTATAAACAGTATTTAGTCTAACATACTTAAAATGATTATTTTCCGCTTGATTATAATTAGGATAAGGGTCATAAGCGATTACTTTCATAAGAAAGCCTAGACTAGCAATTCTGGCCACATTTAAACCAATCTTACCAGTTCCAATAATACCTAAAGTTCTTCCCTTTAAAGCCATTCCTCTTAAGCCAAGCATGGAAAAGTTTTTTTCTTTCTCAACCCGTAAATCACCGGCCCCAATATGCCTAATTCCTGATAAGAGCAAGGCAAAAACAAATTCGGAAATAACATGGGAACCATAATCAGCCACATGACAAACCATCACTTCCCTCTCTAAAGCTGCCTTCAAATCAATATGATCATAGCCGACACTGCGAGTAACGATTAATTTTAAATTACTTAAAGCATTAATCGCTTTAGCTGATATATCGCCATGAACGAAAGTCGAGATGATATGAGCCTCTTTAGCCTCCTTAATTAACTCCTCTTGACTTAGGTGTTTAGTAAAGACCTTAGCCTTGGGGAAAGACTCTAAAACCTTTTTCTTATCCCCTTCTAGTACTTCCAGAAAAACTATATTGTAATCACTTTTTTTCATGTTTTTAATATATCATAATAATACTTTTATTAACTATTCCTTAATAATCACTATCTCTTTAATAATTACATCACTAAGCGGCAGGGCCTTATCATTTGTCTTAACCTTCTCGATGGTTTCAACTACGCTCATCCCTTCAATCACTTCGCCAAAATTAGTGTGAGCCCCGTCAAGCCAAGGAGTGCTGTCAGCACTGACAATGAAAAATTGAGAACCATTAGTATTAGGACCGGCATTAGCCATGGCCAGTGAACCCTTAACTAATTTTTCTTGATTAATTTCATCAGCGAAGGTATAGCCTGGTCCACCAGTACCATAAATGGCCGTATTTTCAGTTTTAGTGTAAGGGTCGCCAGCTTGAATCATAAAACCGGGCATTACCCGATGAAATTTAATATTTTTATAAAAACCAAGTTTAGCTAAGTTTAGGAAGTTGTTGACTGTATTGGGGGATTTTTGGCCATATAAACTAACTTTAATATCACCAAGATTAGTTTTAATTAGGGCTTGGCTATAACCCTGAGAATAGAGGTCTTCAAAGTCTCCCGGAAAGGGCTTGATTTCGGAAGTTTCTTCTTCTTCAATTTCAGGAGTTTCTTGGGCTTCAAAATCACCCAGTTCAAACTCCCTAGGATTTTCTTCTACTTGATTTTCTTGAGGCATATTTTTTTTATTATTTAATAAAACATTTTGAACGGAATTTTCTTGATCATTTTTTGAACAAGCACTTAGCGATACTATAGTTAATATGGCCAAAGTGAATGGTAGTATTTTTTTAGTCATAATTTTACACCTTATATTTATATTTAATTTTTTTATCATCTTTAATTTTTTGTTCCTCAATCTGTTTTCTAGCTAATTTTCTTAGATCTTCTAAATCTAGCTTAACTAAGTCTTTAGCCCGCTCGAGCAAATATTTTTGATTATTCTTCTCCGGATCTTCAATTACTTCGCTAAGTAATATATCAATTATTTGACCAATTAAAGGACTGGGCTTGAGTTTTAGCTTCTTTATTAAATCATTACCATCAACTTTTAACATTTTAGCAGAAACTGGATCATTTTGCACTTTCTCCATCATATATTGCAAGTGTCTTAGTTTATAGGGCATCGCTTTGGGGGTGCCAGAACCAAGCCGATCAGCGACCCTGAGGTCAATCAAATCTTTTAGATTCTCTTGACCAACTTTAGCTATTAGTCGGCGGACAGAAGCAGCTGTTACTTCCCCGACATTGTAATAGAACATGTGATTTTTTACCAGATTTACCACCTTGTCCTTATCCTGACGACTGAAACGCAGGCGGCTCATAATCTTATCAACTATTTTAGCCCCAATATATTCGTGATTATAGAAAGTGGCTTGCCCGTCAATAAATCTCTTAGATTTTGGCTTGCCAATATCATGAAATAAAGCTGCTAATCTCACTCGCCAATCAGGACTGGGACAATGCTTTAGAGATAATAGGTTATGTTCTAAAACTTCATAAACGTGATGATGATTTTGTTTAATTCCTTTGCCTTGTAGTAATTCGGGGATAATATAGTTTAATAAATTTAGCTTTAATAGTAATTTAAAACCTAAGGCTGGGTTATTTGATTTTAAAATTTTGGTCAGTTCATCCTTAATTCTTTCCTGAGAAATAAATTTAATGGTAAAAGCTAATTTAGAAATAGCCCTTTTCGTCTTATCTTCAATTTCAAAATTAAGCTCAACTGCCAGTCTAATAGCCCGGAGCATTCTTAGAGCATCTTCTTTAAAGCGTAGTTCTGGCTCACCAACCGCTCTAATTATTTTACTATTTAAATCTTTTAAACCGCCAAATAGGTCAATAATATAGACTTTTAAATTCTCGCCTAAAAGGATGGCTTGACTGTGCTTCTTATTCTCCTTGGGAGGGCTTAAAGACAGAGCCAAGGCATTGATAGTGAAGTCGCGCCGGGCTAAATCCTTTTCTATTTCTTTCTCAAATTTTAGGCTGTCGGGTCGGCGGTGATCACTATAATTAGCTTCACTGCGGTAGGTGGTTATTTCTAAAACAGTAATAGGCTTTTCGTCCTCATCTTTAATTGGATAAATAACAGTACCAAAATTATTCTCATACTTAGAATTTGCTAATATTTTTAGTATTTCTTCTGGCAAGGCAGCGGTGGTAAAGTCCCAATCCTTAACCACTTCTTTTCTTAAAAGATTTCTAACTGAACCACCGACCAGCTCAATACTAAAGCCAGCTTTCTTGAAATCCTTAAAAACTTTGAGTACATAATCAGGAATCATAATTAAAAAATACTTATTTTAATTTTAAGGTCAGTGATTAGTTTTAAATCATTTTCCAAGGCCTTGATTTCAGTTTTAGTTGCCAGAAGAACTAAAGTAATTAAGGCTTGACAATTATCTGTACAATTTTTTTGCACATTAACTCCCAAGCGAGCGTTAATGATAGAAAAATGCTTACTTAAAACTTTGTTAATCTTTAGGGCATTTACTCGACGGTCGAGGCTTAAAATGCTTAAACTAGCTAAATGTTGTTTCATATATTTATTTTCTTTTATAGTACTTAGTATGCAGTAGTTTATGGTCTAAGTTATTATCCTCTAGCCATTTAATTGCTTTTTTAGCTAAAATATTATCATCAGCTCGTCTCTTTTTAAGTTTTTTATCAAGACTATATAATGATTGAGTTCGTTTTTTAATGATTTCTAAATTAGTGGGAATAATTTGACCACCACCCCCTACACATCCGCCGGGGCAAGCCATTACTTCAATATAATGATATTTATCTAAATTAGCAAGGACGAAGTCTAAATTAGCAATTCCGCTAACAATGGCTATATTTAAATTTTTTTTTCCCAACTTGACTTTCGCTTCTCTCAAACCCTTAATGCCTCTGAGCTCCTTAAAATCTATTTTAGCTAATGATTTACCTGATTTCAAGGAATGATGAGCGCTTCTTAAGGCTGACTCCATTACTCCGCCACTAGCTCCAAAAATTGCGGCCGCTCCTGAAGAATCAGACATAATATCATTAACCCTCTCGGCTTTTAATTCTGAAGGATTTATCTTATTCTTTTTTAATAAAAAAGCAAATTCTCTGACTGTTAGGACATGATCAACTAGGCCTTTAAATTCCTTCCTGTTTCGCTCAAACTTTTTAGCCGTACACGGCATAATGGAAACTAAAACTATTTTCTTAGAATCAATCTTATTTTTTTCTGCGAAATAGCTTTTGATTAAGGCAGCGTTGTGCATCTGTGGTGAGCGAGAAGTAGTTAAATATGGTCGTAAATCTGGTCTAATTTTTTCCACATAAACCACCCAAGCCGGACAGCAGGAGCTAAACATTGGTAATTTAGCTTCTTTGTCTTTTAATCTCTCAATTAATTCCTGAGCTTCAACTAGAGTGGTAATATCCGCTCCGAAGTTTACATCAAAAACATAGTCAAAACCTAACTGAGATAGTGAGGCTCTAATTAAATCTAAGCTAAATTTACCAGACCCTAAATTAAAAGACTCGCTTAAACTAGCTCTAATTGAAGGAGCAATTTGAGCGATTAAAATTTTATCCTGCTTATCCTTTAAAACTCTTTCTAGCTCTGGCCATTTTTGTTGTTCTTGAGCAGCAAAAACTGGGCAATGCAGAGTACATTGACCACAATAGATACACTTATTATTCTTCTTTGGCTTTAACTCTTGCTTAAGCCCTTTATTCTTAAATTCTAGACAATCAATTTTTTGACCCATTTTACAAACATCGACACAAATCCCACAATCAATACATTGGCTGGCATCAATTTCAATCGCCTTATCAAAATTATATTTTTTTCTAATATTCTTACGATCCTTAAAACGAGCGATAGATAGTTTATAATCTTTAGCATATTTTAAAAGTGGGCAATTGTAGAGAAGTAGGCAGTCAGCACATTCTTCTCGATGCGAGGCAAAAATTAATTGTAGATTAAGATTACGGGCTCTGATAACCTTAGGACTATTGGTTTTAACTCGCATACCGGTCTCTATTTTCGTTGAACAAGCAGTGACTAATTTAGGCTGCCCACTAATTTCCACCACGCAGACCCGACAAACCGCCCGCGATTTAAATTCGGGATTATGACATAAATGAGGGATTTTAACTCCTTCTTTTTTAGCTCTATCTAAAATAGTTTCTCCCTTCTTAAAAAATGTTTTTTTGTTATTTAAATAAAAGTGGGCCATATTATTCTTTTCTAATTTTTTCAAAGCTGGTTAATAACTTAGCTAAACTGCTCCCAAAAGCGCACAGGCTAGTTTCTTTCAGGCTAAAGACTAAATCATCGTAGTTAAGTGTTTGACCGCTCTGCTGCTCCTCTAAGAGACGATAAGTACCCTCCCGGCAAGGTGTACATTGTCCACATGATTGTTCTGCATGGAATTTTAAAATATTGAGAAAACATTTTTCAATGACTAGTTTTTCTAAGGGATAAATAGTTATTGAAGCCGAACCAGCCACTGCTTGCCTCATCTCTCTATCAAGCACTATTAGACCACAGGCATCCCCACCAATTTGAGCGAAATATCTAAATTGCGGTAGATTATTAGTTTCTTTAAGTACTTGGTAGGCACTTAAATTTTCCGGCAGTTTATATAAGCCTGGTCGCCTAATCTTGCCTCTTAAATGATAAATCCTCTCTTGCCTATATCGATCTTGAGCTATTTGACCAATCGAGGCCCAGGTTTCCACATTATGGATTAAAGTTGGCTGACTAAAGAGTCCTGATTGCGACGGAAAAGGAGGTTTAAGACGAGGCTGGCTTTTTTTAGCTTCTATTATATTAAGAAGAGCTGTTTCTTCTCCAGCTAAGTAATCATTCTTATCTGGCTTGATAAAAAATTCTAATTTTTTAGCTAGAGTCTGATATTTTTTTTGCTTGAGAAGTCTTTTAAAATCACTTACAAATTTATTATAATAATCTTGTCTGATGAAGAAATAGACTGTAATTATTTTATTAAGCTTAAAATATTTTAAAGCAGAAAATAGTCCTTGAAATAAGTCATCTAAATCGTGCTTCAAGACAAAATAGTCTTTTCTTAAATTAGGCTCACCTTCGGCACAATTAACAATTAAATAGCCTCTTTTTTTAGCTAAATTATCAGCTAAAGCTTGCCACTTTAAATAGACAGGGAAAGCCGCTCCCCCTCGTCCTTTTAATTTAGATTTCTTAATTTTCTCAAGCATACTAATGCGCCGTCCAACCACCATCTACATGCAGGACCGTGCCGGTTACATATTTAGAAATCTGGCTGGCCAAATATATAGCTGCCCCGGCAATATCTGAAACCTCCCCCAATCTTTCCATGGGAGTATTCCTTTTTACCATTTGAGCAAAATCCGGATTATTTAAAGCATCTCTGGTCATTTCAGTGGCAATAAAGCCAGGGGCAATTGCATTAACCCGAATATTATCTAAAGCTAAATCAAGAGCAGCTGCTTTTGTTAACTGAACTACCCCACCTTTTGAGGCACAATAGGCGAAAGCAGATTTAAGAGCAACCGTTCCTAAAATTGAGCTAAGATTTATTATTGAGCCCGAAATCCCTAGTTCCTTCATTTTTAAAGCGGCTAACTGAGTGCCATAAAATGCACCAGAAAGGTTGACATTGATAAGCTTTTGCCAATCTTCTACTTTTGTCTCTAAAATACCTCCTAAGGCACCAATCCCAGCATTATTAACCATAATATCTAGTCTTCCCTCTTTTTCAATAGCAAAATCTACTAATTTCTTTAATTGATTGTAATCGCCAACATCACATTTAAAATAATTAGCTTTAGTAAAAGTATCTTTTATATCACTATAAATTACTTTTACTCCCTCTTTTTCCAGTTCCTGGGCAATTGATAAGCCAATCCCAGAAGCAGATCCAGTTACAATCGCGACCTTATCTTTTAAATTATACATATTATTTAAACGATAAATTAATTAATTCAACTAAGCGATATGAATAGGCCCATTCATTGTCATACCAAATTATTAGCTTTAAAAAATCACCGTCTACTAATTGGCTACTTTTTAAATCAACTACTGAGCTGTGAGGATTGGCTAAAACATCACTAGACACTAAATCTTCATCACTAGCCTCAATAATTCCCTTATATCTACCAAGACTAGCCTGTTTAAAAATATTATTGATTTTTTCAAGGCTAGTTTTTTTCTTAAGCAAAATGCTAACATCACATAAAGAAACAACCGGCGTTGGCACTCTCAGCGCCAAACCTGAGAACTTACCCTTAAGGCTGGGAATAACTGTGGCTGTTGCCTTGGCTGCTCCAGTTGTCGTCGGAACAATATTAATGGCGGCCGCCCTGGCTCGACGCAAATCAGAATGCGGGCCATCAACTAAATTCTGATCAGCGGTGTATGAGTGGACAGTGCTCATTAAAGCTTTCTTAATGCCGATTTTATCCTTTATTAATTTCATTACCGGGGCCAGGCAATTAGTGGTACAAGAAGCGCAAGAGATAATCTCATCACTATTTTTAATATTTTTTTCATTGACACCAATTACAAAGCTCTTAATATCTTCAGATTTTGGTGGAGCTGAAATTATAAGCTTCTTAGCACCAGCTAAGAGATGTAAATTAGCGCTCTCCCTATCTCTGAAGCGACCACTGCACTCTAGCACTACGGCTACCTTTAGCTTTTTCCAAGGCAATTTATTAGGTTCTTTTTCAGAATAGATAGGATAAATTTTTTTATCTATTACTAAACTATTTTTCTTTACAGCGACCATTTTTTCAAATTTTCCATAACAGGAGTCATGGACTAATAAGTGTCTTAGGGTCTTAGCGTCGGTTAAATCATTAATAGCCACAACTTCTAAATTTTTAAAATCACGCAGAATTATTTTAAAAGCAGCCCGGCCAATGCGACCAAAACCATTAATAGCGACTCTAATTTTTTTGTTGAACATATAAAAAAACATTTAATTAATAATGTTTTCATTATA
>CAYZMF010000027.1:0-9747 GCA_964479455.1 uncultured Gammaproteobacteria bacterium
TAGAGCACTTCGTTTACACCGAAGGGGTCCTAGGTTCGAATCCTTGTGCGCCCACTCTAAGAAAAGACAGATGAAAGTCTGTTTTTTTGCTTTATTTACGGGCATAATATTGATTTTGGAGACTATTAATTCTTTCATTAATTTCTTGATTTTTATCAAATGTGTCCATATTGTGTCTAAAATTTAACTCTAGACCTAAATGAGGGCAATTTTCTTATCGCGATGATAATAATAAATGATTTAAAAAATTGATTATTATATATTTTAGTTGGGCATACTTATTACTAATATTACGCCTATATTGCTATTCTTTTAAGGTTGGTGCAATAGCTATTGATTCTAGTGTCCCCTTTTTTTACTCACTTTTTTAAACAATTTATGTTATAATTAAATTATGTATAAAGAGGGTCTACAAAAAGAGAGAGTTAATATAAATGGTCTTTATTGTAAGGCTAAAGATTCAATTTTAAAGAGTGGGAGTTATAGCTTTAAAGGGGTATATGAAATAATAAAAGATAAGGGCTTAGAAGAAAACCCGGCTATTATTACCCCAATATTAGAAAGGTTTTATAGAGAAGAGGGGGCTTTGCCTGGTGATTTAGGTAAGATTTACCTGCGTGCCTTATTTAAAAAACAAGACCTGTCTTTAAATATTTATGATAAATTATCTATCGTAAAAAATTACCTAAAGGAGAGAAAAATAGCTATTGATAATAATGAATTAGGAGAAATAGTGGCTGAGTTAGCTAAACAGAATTAAGATGTTTAAAACTACTGTTAAAGATTTGGGTGATTTAGACAATGTTGCTTGGGCAATTATTGATTCTTTTAATAAAAATGAAATAATCGCTGTTTCTGGGCCCTTAGGGGTTGGTAAAACCGCCCTGGCCAAAAAAATTACGCATAATTTAGGAATTAAAGAAAATATTACTAGCCCTAGTTTTAATATTTTAAAAATCTATTCCGATTTAAAGCACGAAAGAATTAAAAAATTTATTCACATTGATGCTTATCGTTTAAAATCAAGCCAGGAGCTTATTAATATCGGCATGGAAGATTATCTAAATTTTGATAATACTTTAATTTATATTGAATGGGCGGAAAAGGTTTTAAATATTTTACCACCCGATAGGCTTATTAATCTAAAAATTAATTTCTTGGTTGATAAAGAAGCAAGGGAAATTACTCTTTTTTCTCCTTTAAAAAATAGATTAGTAAAATAGCACTACTTAAACTGATCATTAAATCAGCTAAGTTTAAAACGGTTAAATTAGTAACTACTAGATAATCAATTACGAAGCCATAATATAATCTGTCAATAATATTACTAATTGAGCCAAGAATTATTAGCAGTAAAAAAAAGATTAAAAAATTAGATCTTTTCTTTTTTATTAAATCAGTGACAATAAATAGAATTATTAGAGTAATCAGGGTGGCTAAAATTAAGGCGATTGAATTGGGGATTGGCAAGGAAAGGGCAATATTTGAATTAGCATAAAAATCAAAATAAAGCCAATTTTCTATTAAAGCATATTGACTTTTTAGGTTTATAGCTTGAAATTTTAAGAAACGATCACTAATAAAAAAAACAGCTACTAAAATAATTAAAGCTGCTTTCTTTGTAAGTTTTTTATGCATTTTCTTGTAATTTTGATTTACAGCTAATACATGAACTAGCGACTGGTCTGGCTAGTAATCTTTTTTTATTAATTTCCTGACCGCAGTATTTACAAGTACCATATGTTCCCTTTTTTATTCTTATTAAAGATTTTTCAATATCTTCAAGTGATTTTTCTAAGACTTTTTCAGTCGCTAGATTATTACTATAATCACTAATTTCTTGGGCATTTTCGTCAGCCTTATCGCCATATTCAGGAAACTTAGCCCCCAGAAGATCACTCTCATGATAATCTGCTTTAGATACATCAGCTAAACTTTTAAGGATTTGTTTTTTTCTTTTTAATAAATCTTTTTCGATCTGCTTTAAAGTTTTACTGTCCATTTCTTGGTCAGTCTTCTTTTTCATTGTGTTTTTCATATATTTAATATTAAAAAACCAAAAAGCTATTTGGCTTATAATCACTATAGGCCATCTATAGTAAAAAATCAAGTCTTTACAAGTCATTATTTATTTGTTAAAATCCTTTTGTTAGCTTGGAGCGGTAGTTCAGCTGGTTAGAACGCCTGCCTGTCACGCAGGAGGTCGCGGGTTCGAGTCCCGTCCGTTCCGCATTTTTGAGAAATCACCCTTTGGGTGATTTTTTGCTAGAATGTAAACATGAAAAGAATCTTAGTTGCCAAGATAATAAGGGGAAGGCTAAGGAGATAAAGAAGATTTTTGAAGATGCTGACAGTATTGCGGGCAATGTTTTAATTAAGGATAAAGTAGCGGGAGATTGTTAGATCTTAGCACTTTAGCCGATGACAGTGGTTTTCTCGTAGATTATTTAGAAGGTGCTTCCGGCATTCACTCGGCTCCTTATTGAAAGCAAGGCGATGATAAAAGTAATTATAAAAAATTACTCTGTAAATTGAAGGGGGTTCCCTTTAAAAAACGCAATTGCTATTATCGATGCGTTGCTGTTATTTACAAGCCACAGTCTAATTTTATTTATACTTCTGCTGGCGATTGGCAAGGAAAAGTAGCCATGAAGCCTAGAGGCGGAAAAAGTTTTGACGATGCCCCGTTTTTCTAGTTAAAGAGTTTAATTATACTAAAACAAACGCAGAGCATGGCTCGGAAGAATTAATTAAAATAAATCATCGTGGGAAAGCTTTTTTCCATTATAAAAATGGGCAAAACTTTATCAATTTTATAGTTTTAACAAGCTATTTTTTAATGTGCTGAAAGCTTAATTAGCGACAGTCCCAATTAAATTTTAGGCCGGAAGTTAAATAGGATGTAGCTAATTTAGTAGATTAATGCAATAATATAATTGCTTATAAATTAACAAATATATATATGATTCAAGCCTTATCTGAAAGCTTTGTGCTTTCGCTTCAGAGCTTAGGGAGTAATTTTTTAAACTTTGTACCAGTCTTTATTGGAGCAATTTTAGTTCTAGTCTTTGGCTTAATTGTTTCAGTGATGCTTGGTAAGTTCGCAAAAAAATTAGTTAAATTAACTAGACTAGATTTAATGTCTAATAAAGTTGGTTTAAAGCAAGAGATGGAAAAGATTGGTATCAAGGCTAGTTTCGCGAGCATTATTGGCTGGACAGTAAAATGGTTTTTTTACATTGCCACTTTTATTGCCGTGGTTGATATTTTAAACATCAGTCAATTAAGTGTTTTTCTAGAAAAATTAGTAATGTATTTACCAAATGTAATTGTTGCTATTATTATTCTAGCGGTCGGCTTAGTAGTTGCTAAAGTATTGAAAAAGGTAAGTGTTCAAGCTCTTGAAAATACTTCAGTTGGTCATAAAACCGCTAACTCCTTGGGCAGTCTAGCTAAATGGGCAATCCTTATTTTCGTCTTTATGGCCGCTTTAGTGCAATTAGGAATTGCTACTAGCTTAATTCAAACTCTCTTTACCGCTTTCGTGTTTATGATTGCTTTAGCTGGCGGTTTAGCCTTTGGCTTGGGAGGCAAAAATCAGGCGGCTAAAGTCTTAGACTCGCTTGAGAAAGAATTGAATAATGACAAATAATCAACAGGACTGTCCTTAATTTAGTTGATAATGTTGAAGTTATAAATAATAATTTCTCCATTTTCATTTATTTCATATTCTAATTCCGCTGATAAGGCGATGTGGCCATCTTCATATTCAAGATAAAACACATTATCCCCTATTTTCTCGATATTAGTGACATAGAAAGTTCCGCCCAAAACTTCAGCTTCGGGAGAAAGACTGGAAATATTATTCTTTATATAATCAATAACTAGTTCGTCGTTTATTTGTTTTTGACTGAGATTATTTTCCCCTCTACTTAATTCTTTTTTGTTTAAATAGATAACAAAAACAAAGCCGATAATTACTAAAACAATAAACGGCCATAAAAGTCTTTTTATTTTCATATTTTCATTATTAATTTAGTATCCGTGTCTATTATAGCGAAAAAAGAGGGAAAGAGTAAGTCTTTACAAAGGGCTTTAAAGCTGATATGATAGTATTTCTTACAATTAATCAATAATTATATGACTATTACTAAAGAGCAATTTATTAAAGAATTAAATAAGGATTTAGAGTGGGAATATGCAGCGGCCGTACAATATGTGCAACATGCGGCTATGATGACTGGCCCAGAATACGACTCAATTACTAAGGAGTTAGTTGTTCACTCTAATGAAGAGATGCTGCATGCCTTAAGACTGTCAGAGTTAATTACCGATTTAGGAGGAGTGCCCACTATTGAACTTGAAGCCAGAGAGGTTTCAGAGGACCCCAAGACAATGTTAGCCCAGGATTTAAAAGGTGAAGAACTAGCCGTTAGTCGTTATAAGGAGAGAATTAGACAGGCTGAGGATCTAGGAGAATATGGTATTAGAAGGGTATTAGAAGACATTTTAATGGACGAAGAAGAACATCGTCGAGATCTATTAGCTTCACTAGGAAGATAATATATATAAAAACTCGAATAATTTTAAAATTCGAGTTTTTTTATTGCTTAAGCTTTTAAACCTTCACCAACTAAGCTCTGTTTCTCCTTTTAGCTTATAAATAGACCAGAAAGAAGTCTGGTCTTTTTTATTTGGCCAAGGCTCTACTTGTCCATAATCTTTAATAATAATTGGCATTAATTTAGCATTAGCTGAGAGGTCGGTTTGATAAATAATTTCTAACATTAAACCATGACTAGTTCCTGGAGACCACATTTGATCAAAGATAAAATTACCAAGGGAGTAAAAAATTGCTTTGTTATTATAAATTTCCCAGGTTTGAGGCCAATGGGGATGATGACCAATTACTAAATCAGCTCCAAAATCTATGGCACTACGGGCAAAGTTAATTTGTTCTTTTTGAGGAAAGGATACATACTCTATACCGGCGTGCATTAAGACAATCATTAAATCAACTTCTGATTTTAGACTTTGTATATCTTCTTTTAGATTTTTCAAATCCATGGTCGCAATACCGGCTCTCGTTTCACTGGCGACGCTAGAGTCATTTGGATAGGCATAAGCAAGGAAAGCGACCCGCCAATTATTTTTTTCAATAATAGCGGCTTGCCTAGCTTGCTTTTCATTGAGACCAGCGCCAACTGCTAAAATATTATTTTCTTTAAGAATTTCTAGAGTATCAATAATTCCTTGTCGGCCAGCATTAAGCGTATGATTATTAGCCAGAGAAACAACATCAGTACCTAGTAAGTTCAGAGCTTCAATAGCTAAAGGATTGGCTTTAAAGGAAAAGGAGCCAGTCGGTACATTATAATTTGATTTTTTTAGAAAAGGTGATTCTAGATTAAAAATTGTAATATCAGCGTTTTTGGTGCTTGAAGCAATTAAGCGAGCTGGCCAGGCATAATCTTTATAAGCTTGCATTTTAGCATTGACGGTTCGTGACAACATAATATCACCCCCAAAAACAAGACTCAATTCTTTTTTTATTTCTACTATTTCTAGATTACTCATTAGTGGTTTTTCTATTTGTCTAGTAAATAAATTATTATTTTCTATAATATATTGAGGTTTTTTTTCATTAATTAGACGATATGATAAAAAGAAAATTAGAATTATAATAATAACCGTAAGAAAAGATATTATTTTATTTTGTTTTTTTAACATAATTTATTTTCGATAAAATTTCATCAATAAGGAATTGCTAACTACGCTAACTGAAGAAAAGGACATTGCTAAAGCGGCCACTACTGGATTAAGTAAAACACCAAAAATGAAATATAAGGCCCCAGCAGCAATCGGGATGCCCAAAATATTATATATAAAAGCCCAAAAAAGGTTTTGCTTTATCTTACTAATGGTAAAACGAGAAATATCAATTGCTTTCACAACATCACGCAAATCATTTTTTACCAAAATAATTTCACCAGCTTCAATTGCGACATCAGTTCCAGAGGCAAGAGCAATGCCTAGGTCAGCTTGAGCCAGGGCAGGGGCGTCGTTAATCCCATCACCGACCATTGCGACCACTGAACCGCTTTCTTGGAGTTCCTTAATTTTTTTTGCTTTATCAGCTGGAAAAACATTAGCTAAAACTTTATCAATTCCTAATTTATTAGCAATTGTTTGAGCGACTTTTTCGTTGTCGCCACTTATCATATAAACTTGCTTGCCAGATTGTTTTAATTTTTCAATTGCCGTAAGGCTAGTTTCCTTGATATCATCCATAATTGCAATTAAACCCGCTACTTGCTTGCCGTAAGTGACAAACAAAGGTGTTTTGCCAGAGCTAGCTAGACGATTAAAGACTTTTTCGATTTCTTGACCATAACTAATGCCCTCAGTTTCTAATAATTTTTTATTACCTAAAAGTAAGTCTATTTTATGGTTTTGACAAAAAGATTTAAGACCCATTCCTTCCTTTTCTTCAAAATTATTAAGCATAATCGGAGAAATATCTTTTTCTTTGGCGTAGCGGTCAACTGCCTCAGATAAAGGATGACGAGAATTACGAGCCATTGCTTGGGCAATTTTTAAAATCTTTTCTTCAGAAAAATCAAAACCAACGACTTCAATTACTTCAGGATGACCTTTGGTTAAAGTACCAGTTTTGTCGAAAATAACTACATCAAGCCTATTAGCTGTTTCAAGGGCGGCTGAACTCTTAATTAGAATTCCTCGTTTAGCCGCTAAACCAGTCCCCATCATTACTGCCGTTGGTGTAGCTAAGCCCAAGGCGCAGGGGCAGGCGATTATTAAAACAGAAACAAAAGCGGTTAAGGCGAAGGAAAAGCCAAAACCAAGAAAATACCAAATAAGAAAGGCGGTTATTGCTAAACCAATAACGGTTGGAACGAAATAATAGGAAATTTTATCAACTAATAAATGAATCGGCGCTTTAGAGCTAACTGCTTCTTCCATAATTTTTATTATTTGAGCCAACATTGTTTCATCACCCACGCCAGTTGCTCTAAATCTTAAAAGACCTGTTTTATTAATAGTTCCTCCAATTAATTTATCGTCAATTTCCTTAAAAACTGGGATGCTTTCTCCGGTAATTACACTCTCATCAACCGTTGACTGACCAAAAATTATTTGACCATCAACTGGAATTTTATCACCAGCTTTTACAATAACAATATCGCCTTTAACTAACTCAGAAATATCAATCTCAACTTCTTGCTTATTTCGAACAACCAAGGCAGTTTTAGCTTGCAAACCTATTAATTTTTTAATGGCATTCCCAGTTTTACTTTTGGTTTTTTCTTCTAAATATTTACCTAGAGAAATAAAAACTAAAATGAGCCCGGCGCTTTCAAAATAAACATGGCTTGAGGTTATTTCGGCCGGATAAAAGAAAAGTCTTAAATAAATAAATAGAGAATAAAGCAGAGCAGCTAAAGTTCCAATAGCAATTAAACTATCCATATTTGGCTGGCGTTTAAAAAGTTTAGTGAGGCCAGAAAAATAAATTTTATAATTTATACTTATAATTCCTAGAGTAAACAATAATTGCCAAAAATAATTAGTCATTGTAGACATCTTTATCTCTGGTAAGCCAAGCATCATTCCCATTGCTAAATAAACTAAGGGCAAGCCGAGAATTAATGACCAAATAAAACGGAGACGAGAGGCCTTAATCATGGTTATTGCCATGTCATTATTTTTACTCACTAAACTAGCGCCATAACCGGTTTTTTTAATTAACTTAATTATTTCCTCAGTTTTTAGATGATTTTCGTCAAAAGTGACACTAGCTTTATTAGTGGCAATATTAACACTTGCCGCTTTTATGCGTTCATCTTTATTAAGAGTTTTTTGCACTAATGCCGAGCAAGAAGCACAAGTCATGCCACTTATATCTAAATCTATTTTTTTGTCCATACAATTATTTAATTATTAAGATAGTATTTTTATTCAACAATAAAGCGACCATTAACCATTCCCATCCAACAAGAAAAAGGAAGTATACCTGTTTGAGTCGGAGTAAATTCTATTAAGCCCTGACTGCCATTTTTTAGTTTACCGCTTGTTAAGCCAAGACGGCTAATAACTACCTCATTAGTGCAGCCGTTTACATGAATGGCATTGACAATAAATTTAACTGGCACATCTTTTTTGACTCTAAATTCTTTTTGCTTGAAGCTGTAATCAATGTCTAGCTGGACTGTTTGATGGCCATCTTTATTAATTAATACTCTTTTATCTTCATCACCTCTCTCTTTTTTATTTGTCGTACTAGCAAGTTGACTCCAGAAATCTAAAGAGTATTTAGAGCCACTTATTGCTAAACTAGAGTTTAAGGAGTAAAGAGCGAAAAAAATAATGACAGCGGCAATTAGCTTTTTTAGAAACCCCATTTTCTTATTTTGAGCATAACTAGAACCAAGCCCAACGGAAAAAAGAACCGGCAAGGTGCCAATGGCAAAAAACGACATAATTAAAGCTCCTTTTATAAAGCTACCAGATGCGACGGCTGCCAATTGCATAGATTGAGTAAACCCACAGGGCAGGAAGAAGCTTAAAACGCCTATGATGCTAATTAAATAAGGACTTTTACTACCCTTTAAACTTAAAATCCGCTTGCTCCATTTTTTTGGTAAATAAAAGCCCAGTTTACTAATATTTGGAGTGAAGCCTAAAATATGTAGAGCAATATAAAACATTATTAGAGCGACTAATATTGTTAAAAATCCAGCAAAAGCACTCGAGTATTGGATTTTTTCTCCCAAGGCACCTAGTAAGCCACCGAGAATGAAAAAGCCAGCAATTCGACCAAAGTGAAAATAAACTTGGGGCAGACTACGAGCTAAAAATGAATTTCGTTTTTTTTCACCACTATTTTTATCAAGCTTATAATTACTAGAAAAACTCATTACAATCCCGCCAGTAATCGCTAGGCAGGTTGATAGAGAGGCAATAATACCAAGGCCAAGGGCAAGCAATAATCCAACTTTATCATTAATTTCCGGAAAAAATTTTGATAATTCAAACTTGGAAAATAAATAGAGAATTAAGAATAAAAAAACAAAAGCCAAGGCTAATTCAAAAAAATCTTTAACTTTAAATTTTTTTTTCAGATTTAATATTTTTTCTTTTTCATCTATCACCCGATAACCACAGGCTTTGACAATTTCCTTAACTTTTTTTTCACTGATCTCGTCGGCTTCAATTTTCAACTCAGCCCTTTTGTGAGAAATATTTATTTTAGACTCCTTAAAAATATTTTTGAGTTCATCTTCAATTAACATTTCACAACTAACACAATGCATCCCAGAAATATAAAAAACTTTTTTCATAATTATTATTTTACATTTTTATTTATTTTGAGCTGTTTTAACAACCTTTAAAACTTCTTCCATCATAATATTAAATTTTTTTTCATCACCGGTCTTGGCGGCCTTTGTTACGCAAGAGCCAAGGTGTCCCTCTAAAAGGCTAAGGTTGGCGGATTTTAAAAGTCCAATAATAGCTAGGTTTTGCTGAATAATATCAATGCAATATCTATCTTCATCAATTAATTTAAGAACCTTATTTGTTAAAGAGTTGGCTTTTTTTAAAGTGATTGCCACTTTTTGTTTGTAATTCATAGTTTATGTTTAATAATAAATACCTATACCTAGTATATATGTATATGAAATAAGAGTCAAGAATTAATTTAAATAGATCTTTTCTAAAAAAGAA
>CAYZMF010000028.1:0-9131 GCA_964479455.1 uncultured Gammaproteobacteria bacterium
TTCAAATCTTCTGGCTAAAAATATATTTTCATTTATCTGTTTTAAAAACTAATAATTTATAACTAAAGAAATTTATAATAGCAATAAAAAAACTAACTAAAACTTGGGCAATTAAATACCAAAGATCCAAAACATTAACCAGAGTATGAAGCAAAAAAGCATTAATGTTTAAACTAATAATAGCAGTAATTAGGTAAATAAACAACTGTTTAATGAATTTTCGGCGAGAATAATTTCGAAAAGTCCAATATTTTTGTAAGCTAAAGCTAATGATAAAAGCCAGGCAGAAGGCGAGACTGCTAGCTAAAACTACCTTGATGTTAAAGTATTCGTGTAAAAGAAAAAGGCTTAGAAGGTGAGTTAGGGTTGATAGACTGCCCGCTATTAAAAACTTGCAAATTTTCTTGTTTTCATTTAATAATTTAAAAACAAAGGGAATTTTCTTCTTTAAAACAGAACGAGAATTGTTGTATAGGCTATCAATCATAAAGGACAAGCTTTAAAGCGCCACTTAGCTAGATCGAGACTAATATCCACTCTCTCCTCTCTTTCTTTAGCTCCCAAAACAACACTAATCATCTCCTTGTCATTTTGAGAAAAAAGAGATACTAGACAATAGCCCGCTTCATCGGTGTAGCCAGTCTTGCCAGCTAAATAATTTAAGCCCTCTAAATCATAGCTTAAGAGGTCTAAGGTGCTAATAATTGTTTTCTCTCGGCCTTCTTTAGTGGTGTAGTGATACTTATTATTCTTTAAAGCTTCCAGTATTTCCTTTTTGCTAAAAGCTAATCTAGCGATAGTAGCTATTTCGCTAGCGGTTGAAACATTTTCATCACTTAAGCCACTTGAATCTGCAAAACTAGTTTTTACTAAACCTAATTGTTTGGCCTTTTCATTCATTTTGAAAACAAAAGACTCCTGACTCAAGCCAGTGCTTCTGACTAAGGCAACGGTTGCTCCATTATCAGAGGCAATTAAAGCCGTTTTAAAAAGTTCTTCAATTGTTAAAGTATCGCCCAAAAAGAGATTTAAGCGTCCTCCCTTAACATTATCCTCTCTAACTATTGTATAATTAGCCCGCCAATCTACTTTAGTATCTAAAAAAACTAGGGCAGTCATTAATTTAGTCAGGCTGGCAATTGGCCTAACTAGCTCCGCTTGATTGCTTAAAAGCTCAAATTCTGGTTTTAGGGAATAGACATAAAGGCTAAAATCACTTTTAGGATAAGTGTTTTTACAGTCCTCCAAACTTAAAATAGTGCCGGAGATATAAAAAGAATTAAGATTAAGGGCAAAAATTAAAGATAAAATGGTATTGATAAAAAAGCTCATTGGACTGACTCCTTTCTAAAATTATAGATATCAAGATTGCGTAATTTATCATAGTTAGGCAATTGACTGCAATCATTAATGCCAAGATGGGTAATAAAATCTAGGGAAACATTGTAGACGGAAACCTGCTTTTGCCGATCATATTTTTCCTCAATTAAGCCTCTGATAAGCAAGTTTCTTAAAATTAAACTACAATTAACTCCTCTGATTTTTTCAATTTCAATCTTGCTAACTGGTGCTTTATAGGCAATAATAGTTAAAGCTTCTAGGCTCGGGCGAGTCAATTCGCCACTAATCTCTTCCGATAGTAATTTAGCCACTAAAGAACTATTATCAGCACTAGTAGTCAACTGATATTTTTCTCCATTATTAATTAACTTAAAACCGCGTTTTTCCTTTTCATAATAATTACTTAAATGATTCAAATCCTGCCTTAACTTATTTTCTTCTATTCTTAAAATAGAAGATAATTCACTTAATTTAAGTGGTCTGGCGGCGGCAAATAATAATGACTCTAATTTAGACTTTAAACTCATATTATATTTTACTTAAATAAATATCGGCAAATAATTTTTTTTGTTCAAAAATTATTTCATGTTGTTTAATTAGCTCTAAAACGGCTAAAACACTCACTATAATCTCCGCTTTACTCTGCTTGTCTTTTATTAAGGCCTGGAAATATAGATTACTCTGCTTGCCAAGCGATTTTCTGATCTTGAAAATTTTTTCCTCTAAGCTAATTTCTGGTTTAACTCTTTTGACTTCTAAGACCTCAGCTTTTTCTAATGAATCAATAATCGCCTGCATAGTTAAACTTAATTTCTGAGAATCTACATTTTTAGGGACAATAAAGCTAGGTAAATTAAAGAGTTTACGCCGGGCTAAGCGATTGAATTTAGGAGAAAATAGCTTATTGGGCAAAGCAATTAAATCAGCTAAATCTAAACTAGCTTGACTAAACTCCTTATACATTTTTAGTTGATTTTCTAGTTCATCTAGATCTTCCTCCTCTTCAATTCTTAAATAAGGCAAAAGGGTTTTTGACTTTAACCATAACAACTTCGAAGCTATTAAAAGGAAATCGGCCACTTCATCAGCTATAATATTATCTAGAGATTTAATATAAGAAACATAATTATCAGCAATTCTAGCTAAAGAAATCTCAGTAATATCTAACTTCTCCTTTTCAATCATAGTCAGTAGCAGACCTAAAGGCCCTGAAAATTTTTCCAATTCTACTTTAAACATAAGTTAAAACTCTAAATTTTTTGGAGTTCTTGGGAAAGGAATGACATCTCGAATATTGCTCATACCAGAGATATACATAAGAGCCCTCTCAAAGCCTAGGCCGTAACCACTATGAATAAGGCTACCATATTTTCTTAAATCTAAATACCACTGATAATCTTGGACATTTAAATCCATCGCTTCAATTCTAGACTGCAAAACTCCATAGCGCTCCTCTCTTTGACTACCGCCGATAATTTCGCCAATTTTAGGAACAAGCAAGTCCATCGCTGCCACCGTCTTGCCATCTTCATTTTGACGCATATAAAAAGCCTTAATTCCTTTAGGATAGTTAATCACAAAAACTGGCTTCTTAAAAACTTCTTCCGCTAAGTAGCGCTCGTGCTCGGTTTGCAGGTCAATCCCCCAAGACACTGGATACTGCCATTTTTTCTTAGCTTTCAGTAGTAAATCAATTGCTTCACTATAGGTAATTCGTCCAAAGTCGCTACTAACAATCAACTCTAGTCTCTCAATTAGACCTTTATCAATAAATTTATTAAAAAATTGCATCTCCGCCGGTAGTTTTTCAAGAGCTTCTTTAATTAAAAATTTAAGCATCTCTTGAGCTAAGTCCATATTATCAGCTAAATCATAAAAAGCCATTTCTGGTTCTAACATCCAAAATTCACTAGCGTGTCGAGCTGTATATGAGTTCTCTGCTCTAAAGGTCGGGCCAAAGGTATAGACCTTGTTTAAACCACTAATTAAGGCCTCTGATTGTAATTGTCCGCTAACTGTTAAGCCTGCCTTTTTACCAAAAAAATCTTTTTTAAAATCCACTTCTTTTTGCTCATTTAAAGCTATTTTAGTTAAATCAAGGGTAGTTACTTGAAACATCTCGCCAGCTCCCTCACAATCACTAGAAGAAATTATTGGCGTATGGATATAATTAAAATCTCGCTCAGCAAAAAAACGATGAATTGCTTGACTTAAAACTGAACGCAGACGAAAAACGGCGGAAAAAGTATTAGTCCGCGCTCTTAAATGAGCAATTTCTCGTAAAAACTCAAAACTATGTCCTTTTTTCTGTAGGGGGTAATCACTGCTAGACTCTCCTAATATTTTAACTTCCTTAGCGACTAACTCAAAATCTTGACCTTTGGCAGGCGAGTCTAAAAGCTCTCCAGAAACTTCCAATGTCGCCCCAACATTTATTTTAACAATCGCTTCATAATCAACTTGATCATTATTTACCACTATCTGCAAACTCTTAAAAAAAGAACCGTCGTTGATTTCTAAAAAAGAACAATTCTTCGAAACCCGCACTGTTCTCAACCAGCCAGCCACTTTAATTTTTGTGTTTAAATACTGAGAACTAGCTTGATGAATTTTTTTTATCTCTAAATATTGCATATTTCTAGGGCTTAAGTCTTTTTACATCACGGGGTAAAAAGCTAACTTCTTTAATATTATCGTAGTTTAATATTTTCATAATTAAACGACCTGGACCCAAGCCAACTCCACCATGTGGCGGACAGCCATACTTGAAAAAATTAATATAGTCCTGCAAAGAATCAATGTCCATATCTTTCTCCTTGGCCTGCTTAATTAAAATATCAGGACGATGTTCTCTTTGGGCCCCAGTGGTAATTTCAATTCCTTGGTATAGTAAATCAAAGCTCTTGGTTAAATCATTTTCCCGCATATGATAAAAAGGACGGGCTTCAATTGGGTAATGGGTGATAAAAAGAAAATCATGACTATAACTTTCCTTAACATATTTAGATATTTCCCTTTCTTCCTCGGGGCTTAAATCAAACTCTTTCTCGGCCTTCACGCCTCTTTCATTTAATATTTTCTTAACCTTGCTGAAGCTAATTTTAGGAAAATCTAAACTTGGCACTTCAATTTCTAAATTCAAGTCTTCCTTTAATTTCCTAAAACCAGAGATGAGTAGACTCTCTTCAATTTCCATAATTTCCTCTATTGAATCAATATATGACATTTCAAAATCCCAACCGGTAAATTCAGTTAAATGCCGATTAGTAAAAGAGGGCTCAGCTCTAAAAACTGGACCACAGACAAAAACTCTCTCCAAGCCGGCGGCCATCGCCATTTGTTTATAAAACTGAGGAGATTGGGCTAGATAGGCCTTTTTATCAAAATATTTAACTTCAAAGACCTCAGCTCCACTTTCACTGGCCGTGTTCATTAAAGAAGGGGTATAAATTTGAATAAAATTCTGCCTCAATAATTCCTCTCTAAAACCTTCCTCTAATTTAGTCCAAACCTTAAAAATTAATGGCTTATCTGCTTGCCTTAAGTCTAAAAAACGCCAATTAAAACGCAAGTCAGTGCCCGCCTCATTATCCGCTTTATTTAAAACTCCGATTGGTAAATCATGTCTTGATGCTGACAAAAGCGCTAATTTACTTACTAAAAGCTCAAAATCTTTTTGAGAGGCCAGATTTCCCTTTTTAGCTGGTTTTTCTTGCAAAAGACCCTCTACTTCAATCACACTTTCTAAACTCAAGTCTTTCACTAAAGAAAAGTCCAACCTAGATTCCTCCAAAACTAATTGGATCAAACCGCTTATATCACGCAATTCTAAAAAGGCAATTCCCTTATGTAATCTCAAATTTTGCACAAAACCAGCTAATTTTACTGAGCCACTAGCTAATTTTTTAGCCTCCGCTATTCTTATTCTTCCCATATTTCTATATATTATATTTAAATAATAGCCTAATTTTTTGCATTAAGCAAGTTGGAATAAAAAAAAGTTCCGCTCTATTTAAGCGGAACCGACTATTTAATCGTAGTTTGTTATGTCTTTATAGTCAATAAATTTCTGGACAACAAAAGGATGGTTCTCATTTATCCAGAAAATTCCCTCGTTTTCTGCTATAACCCCCAGTTTATGCAGATACTCCAGGGATTTAGGTGTGCATACTTCTATTACGTCAGGCACTGAAAATTCCTCCCCAGAAAAATTTTCAATTAAACAGTCTAGATCCTTCAATGCGGACATTAAAAGATGATTTTGCTCCATAGTAAAGGAGTCACTTGAATTATACTCTCTTCTCATGCTTAATATATTTTTTTAATGAACAATTTACTTATGCCTTATTTATAACAAGGAAATAGCTATAAGTCAAATTCAAGGATTTTTATTTCTGTATTATCCACTAACTTTAAGCTATATTTTCCTTTCTTCATATTCATTTAAATTATGACTATAGTCTAAAAATTTAAGCAGTAGTTCTTTTAATTGCTTGATACTTGTCTCTGAAAAACTAATATTCTTCTCGCCCTTAATTAGCTTAACTAAGAGATTAAAGGCTTCCTGGCTGATAACTAACTGATGTGAGGCAGCTGAGTTTACTCGGCATTTTTGACAAAAAAAAGAACCAGCTGAAAAGCTGAATTTTTTTAGCTTAGAATTTAAGCAACAATCTTTGATTTCAATGGCAAAGCCGAGGATTTTAAGAAATTTGGCTAGGAAAATAAGGAGATAAGCATCAGCTTGACTAGCTTTTTCCACCTCAACCTGGTTGAAGTAGTTTAACCAATCCTTGAGATGCTCATATAGGTCTCGATCCTTTTGATTTTCCTTAACTATTTTTATGAAATAATTGAATATTAAGCCAGCTATATTTTGTTTAATTAAATTATCTCTAATATCAATATAATAGTCTAAATTATTAGCTGATACTAATTTAAAAAAAACCTTGTTAGTAATACATAAATAACTTATCAGAGAAATCGGCTCTAAATGAGCACCTAGCTTGGACTTGAATTTTTTAGCTCCTTTAGCTACACCCTTAATTAAGCCTTTTTCTTGAGTATATAAATAAACTAATAAATCTGACTCATTAAAAGTCAGGCGCCTTAAAATAATCGCTTCGCCAAATAGTTGAGACTCCATATATTAATTATTAGCCTCTAAATAGCTTTGTAAGATAAGGCAAGCTGAGCTTTGATCTTTATCATATTTCGCCTTATTTAAAATATTTAAATTCTTACTTAAATTAGTACTTAGACGTTCGTCAAATAGGCTGATTTTAACTTTAGTTTTTTCCTTTAATTTCTGATAAAATCTTAAAAACTGCTGATTGCTTAAATTGCCTGAGAGCTTTAAAGGTTTGCCTAAAACAATTTCTTTAATATCTAAGCTATTAATCAAACTTAATAATTCCCCTAGACTACTGACTGTTTTAAAATTATTAGCAATCTTTATTTCTAAATCAGCCACTGCTAGGCCAATTCTTTTCTCTCCCCAATCAATTCCTAGGTAGTAATATGTATCTTCCATATTTTAAGTGGCAATAATATGTGAATTTTTTGTAACTATTACCGTATGCTCAAAATGCGCACTCAATGACCCGTCCTTAGTTATCGCCGTGTAATTATTATCAGCTATGGCAATTTCCTCGCTCCCTAAATTAAACATCGGTTCAATCGCAATTACCATTCCCTCCTTTAAACAAATATTATCCTTTCGTTTAAAATTTATTTTGTAGTTAAAAATATCAGGAGCTTCATGTGCATAATAGCCAAGGCCGTGCCCAACATAGTCTTTAACCACTCCTAGATTATATTTTAAAGCGACATTCTCAATTATTTCACCTAACTGAGATAAATAGAGACCTGGTCTAACTGCCTTAATTCCCTCCTCTAGTGATAGTCTAGTGGCTTTTAATAAGGTTTTTGCTTCCCGACTAAGCTTCCCGGCTCCGGCTGTTTTGCAAGTATCAGTAAAAAAACCACCTCTCTGAGAATGCTGGTTAATTACTAAATTGTGTTTTTTTCTTAGCTCATCTTTAACCGGCCATTCCATGCCAATGTCTAAATCAACAATATCACCTGCCTTAATAATCCGATTAGGTAAAGTAGAGCCATGGACTACCTCGTTATTAATTGAAGCGCAAACAACTGAAGGAAAAAAAATCCCGTCTGGCAAGGGATAATTTTTAAAAGCTGGCCAGCCACCGGCTTCTATAATTCTTTGCTCGGCTACTTTTTCTATCTCCTCTGTATGTACTCCCGGTTTAAGCATTGATAATATTTCATCTCTAATTTCAGCTAAAATTTTTCCACCTAAAATTATTGCCCTTATTTCCTCTTCATTTTTAATATAAATCATATAATTAATCTATAAAAGCTTTTAATATTTTCCTAATATCCTCCAAATCAGCTCGACTTAAGTCTAATCTCAATCTTTGGTGATGAAGTTTATACATATCTCGCCTGACTTGATGGCGACTAATGCTATAACCACGCCGACTTTTCTCTTTATAATTCTTTAAAATATCTAATAAGACCTTCCGATCATCCTTTTCTAAATTCTTATAGCTACGATTGCGGCGGATAAAAGAATCCAGTCTTCGAGCTAGAAGATGGCTCGGTGTCTTTTTAATTTTTTCCGACAATTTATTTAAAGCCATGTTTATATAATAACACTTTTTGAGGGAAATATAAATAGCCTGTATTAGTCCAGCACATTTTGGAAACTAAATTATTATTTATTAAATAATCCACCGGAGAGAGTAGATTCAAACTCCAGTGACATCTTCTAGTATTATACCACAGTAACCAATCTATTAGTTTTTCATTAAATTCAGCCACATTATCTAGCCATCTCTCATTTTGATCAACAAACTCTTCCTGAATAGTTCTATTAAACCTCTCAATATGACCCTGTTTGTATGGCTGTCCTTTATAATTCCAATAATGAGTAATGTTTTTCTGTTCTAAGTACTGCATGAAGTATTTATGAAACTCACTACCATTATCAGTTTGAATAGACTTGATTTTATAGGGAAATACTTCTTCTAATTTCTTGATGAAATCTCTGGCACATAGACTATTGGGTCTAATATAGCTAAGGGCAAAAGAATAACGACTAGAAACATCTACAGCCGCTGCTATGTATCTTTTTATTTGCCCTATGTACCTGACAACTGTATCTACTTCAACTAGGTCGCCCGGACTATTTATTATTAAATCACTCGGTTTTCTCTTCTTTTTCTTCTTTTTAACTATCTTGATTGTACCATTATGAGAGATCTTTTGTCGATGATGATAAATTTTCTTTTCTTTAATAATTCGACCTATTTTAGATTCACTGTATATTGGTAAATCATTTTCAAGACAAAATATATCTAAGTCATTTTTTACCTTAGTTTTACCCATATTAGGGCAAATCTCTAGTCTAAGTCTTCTTATCTCCTTTAATGCTAAGGGCTGAATCTCCCTTTTATTATTAATTCTAGCCTGAGATTTTGGATTTAAACTACCTACTCTATAATCATTGTCCCTATATATCTTCCGCCAGAGATACAGAGTGGATTGTCTTGCTCCGTAAGCATCGGTTGTTGCTTGCAAACCATACTTTTTCCAGAAATTTAGTATTTTAACTCTTTTCTCAGCTTCCTTGCTAATCATATAATTAGGATAATATTTTAATCCATAATTATACAAGTTATTGAATCCTTGACAATGGCCATACTTGAAACTTAGTTGCATATATTTAACTTATTTAGCTTCCAATATGTGAGTGAACTTATTCA
>CAYZMF010000029.1:0-2585 GCA_964479455.1 uncultured Gammaproteobacteria bacterium
TTCTTTTCTTGTTCATATTTGTTATAATTAAATTATAATTATATTATAACATAAATATTAAATAAATAAAAATATGCATATCCCCCTAACGGTCCCCGCCTCAAAAAAAAATGAGTATCTAAAAAACCTTAAAATTGCTACCCTAAATACCGGCAATCTGTTTATCTTAGCTGGTGATCAAAAAATTGAACATCTCAACGATGACTTCTATGGTAAAGGAATAAGTAAAGAAGATGCCAGCCCCAAACACCTCTTTGAAATAGCTCATAAGAGTAAAGGAGCAATTTTAGCCACTCAGCTAGGCCTAATTTCCCACTACGCTAAAGATTATCCCCAGCTCCCCTATATCGTTAAAATAAACTCCAAAAGCAATCTCTACCAAAATAAAGACGAAGCCCTCAGCCAAGCTTTTTATACTCTAGAGCAAGTTATCGACTTTAAAAAACAAACAAAACTTAAAATAGTCGGCATCGGCTACACCATCTACCTAGGCTCTAAACACGAAGCCCAAATGCTAACTGAAGCCGCCCAATTAATCTACCAAGCCCAGCAAAACGGCCTACTCGCCATCATCTGGGCTTACACCAGAAATAAGCAAATTAAAAATGCTAACGATCCCCATTTAATCGCCGGAACGGCTGGTGTCGCCACTTGCCTGGGAGCCGACTTTGCTAAAGTCAACTACCCCTATAACTTAAAAGACAAAAAACAAGCGGCCACAAGATTTAAAGAAGCTACTTTAGCGGCTGGAAAGACAAAGTTAGTCTGTGTCGGCGGTAGTCGCAAAGACTCAGAAAGCTACCTCAAACATCTTTACAATCAAATCCATATTTCTAAAACAAATGGCGTTGCCATCGGTCGAAACCTACACCAACGCCCCCTTAAAGAGGCCACTCAACTCGCCCAAGCCATCTCAGCCATTATTCATTACAACTACTCCCTTAAGGACGCCAAGCTTGTCCTCCAAAACAAAAAAGGCCTCCCCAAAAGAAGGAAGACTCTTTCACTTAAACTCTTCTAAGACTAATGACCCAGTGAATACAGTAAATCTATCTCCTGAGCGCTAAGAGCACGATTATAGATACGAACATCATCAATTTGGCCATCAAAGTAATCTGACATGCTAGTTCTGCCTATATACATTTTATTATTATTAATGACAATTGGAAAAATATCAGGAACTCCTAATTCTTTATTAATGTAATAATTAGTAGATGACTTTAGAAGATGAGTCCAATCTTCTTCTCCATCTTTTTTATACCAAAAAGAAATACTCTCAACATTATCACTAAGATTCATAACTACATCACCACCATAGCTATCGTGTCCGTTTAATAAATCTTCAATACTTGGCTCCGTTCCATCAACTATTTCCATTCTAGGATAAACGGTGTAGTGCAACATATTTATATCATTGCCCTTATAAACTGCCAGCGTCCTGCTTTTAGCGCTAGTAGTCACCGATGACCATTTATAATCAGCATTAGTATTACCAATAAAACCATCTTCAACTGTATATCTTCCTGAATCTGGGTGGCGACTAGTACCACTATGAGTATAAGGAAAAACATGCCCAACTACTAAAAACCATTGACCTTCTACCAAACCATCGTGAGTAGTGTACCAAAAATAGGGATTAGTGTTATAAGTACTGTTAGAAAGATTAAGAACTCCATTAGTTGACCCATAGCCATTTAAGCCAGCATAATATCGACCATAGGTACCATTAGCGTTTGTTACTCTTTTTTCCCACCATGACATCCTATATAATTTTGTATTTTCAATAGGCTGACTATCATGATAAATTCCACCATTTGACGCAGAAATATTGCCTCCTTCGCCAGAAGCCCAAACGACAACATCTCTTCCCCAAGGATCTTCGGCAATTATTCTTTTATTACCAAGTTCCCACCCTCTAAACTCACCAATGCTCCCTATCTGCCCATCTTTCCATACCCGGTAATTCATTAGTAGGTTTTCTTGATTTTCATTAAATTGGATCGCTGAATTAGAATTACCAAGCCTATTGTTAGCCAGACTTGTCTTAGTATTAATTCCATGATTTGCGTAAGCACTTAAATCTTTAATTTCATTGGTACTGGAGTTATGATCCACTTTATCAAGTGTCCAGTGTCCAATTAAACCCTTTTGCAGAGAACTACCCTGCAACCGTGGCTTATTTGTCTCATATAGTTGACTGATTTCTTCTTCGGAGAGAGCGCGGTTATAAAATCGAACATCATCAATATGGCCATTTACGCCTACGCCAATTTTGAAAAGTGTCGATAAGCCTAAAGGAGTATTAGTCTTATTTGGCCCATACCCACTTTTATCTTCATTGTTTATGTATATTTTCCTTAAACTATCACTATTTCTAAAAATAAATACAACATGCTTCCAACCTTGATTAACTAGCAGATTAGCCGAATCGCTATAAAGATAATAATCATTAGCCCCACTATTGAGATAAAGTATTAATCTGTCAGTTGCTCCTAATATTAAACTTAAACCCCTATTTAAACCAGTAATTAAATCTTGGTTTGTACTTGTTCCTGTAATATTAACCCAGGCTGATACGCTCCATT
>CAYZMF010000029.1:2685-8421 GCA_964479455.1 uncultured Gammaproteobacteria bacterium
CGCTCCATTATAATTACCGAATCTATCTTCAGTAAATGTCGCCCCATAGTTAGTAGCATGATTACCGTAGGCACTTTTATCGCTCATTCGCTCTGTTGTAGAATTGTAGTCCACCTCATCCATTGTCCAATGCCCCACTAAACCTTTCTGAAGATTGGGAGTAATGGTAATGGGGGGGGCGTAGGACCGCCTTGGGCCTGAGTATAGAAAAAGACCCCCAAGCTCAAAAGAGCCAGGAGGCTTAAAGTAATTATTAGTTTATATCTCTTGAAAAATCTCATACTAATTTCTAATCTCTATTTTAATCCGGTCAGCTAAGTTTGGGGCTCTCTTGAGAAAACCAGGGAAAAACTTTAATTGAAAACTTTCAATTTCCGGATAGAGTTTAAGAAATTCCTCTAGTTGGCCTTCATTCAAGCCGGCCAGTTGCCTCTTGTCTAGAAAGTCCGGTTCTTGGTCTAAAATAACACTGCCACTGTACTTAGCGGATACTTCCGCCGTATTATTATCTAGATTATAGGAGTTAAGGGTGTAGCTGATTTGATCTGAATTAAAGTTAATTAGTGATTTTTCAATGGGTAAACGAAAGGCTAATTTAGATCTTAAAAGTTGCTCGGCTTTTTCTTGGGAAAAGCTGGCGATAATTGCTAGGTTCTCGGCGCTGGCAATAAAACTGTCTGTCTCTTCGCCTAAGACAGTTTGAACATTGTAAAGGCTTTTATCTTCATTGATTTGGTAGGTGATGGCCGTGCCTGGTTTGTTTTGCCAAACTATCTCCTGTTCT
The DNA here is from genome assembly GCA_964479455.1 of uncultured Gammaproteobacteria bacterium. Classification (GTDB taxonomy): domain Bacteria; phylum Patescibacteriota; class Patescibacteriia; order Patescibacteriales; family UBA12465; genus PWHG01. Next base: position 3,470 of record CAYZMF010000029.1, read on the forward strand.
AGTTTTTCTTTTAGGCTATTTCTGATGTCATTGGTAGCGGTGTCAATATCGGCTTGACGAACAAAGGATCTAATTTTTCCTTTATACTCAAAAGGGGCTTGACTTTCAGCATAGATTTTATCTTGAAGACCAAGCCATAATCCGGGGATACTAAAGCTAGTCGGTTCAATTGCCATATCTTGGCTAACTTCATCTGCGTATATTTCTACTGCCACTTGACCACCAGCGGGCACATTAACTCTTTCTTTGATTCTAAAAAGTTTTTCATCTGGCGATAGCAGCCGAGTGGTAGCCACTAAAGCTTGATTTTGACTGTAGTTATTATAAATTATAACTTGACCGCTAATTTCTTCGCCAATATTTTCTTCTCCAGAACTAAAGTATCTTTTTTCTACATTTATTCTTTTTTCCTCTATTTTTCCAGGTACAACTTGTGCTTTGTCAGTCTCTTGGCTAACTGTGAAAGTAATGGAATCGCTAATAGTCTCAGTCGCGGGATGAATAATAATTGTTAATTTGCTTAGGGTAAAATACAAGACAATCAGCAGAAAAAAAGCGACAACTACAAAAAATCTAGTAGCTAGTTTACGATATATCTTTAATGGTCGGCCTTTGTTAGACCTCTCCCCTTCGTCTTCACTTGATCTATCTAATTTATTTCTAGAAATTAAATCATGATAATATTTTTTTTGAACATCAATTTTTTCTATTTCTTCTTCAGGAATTTTTTCTTGCAAAATATCTTCACTTTGCTGAGAAGCTAAAACTGCCTCATCGTCATCTGAGATAACATCAATCGTGATGGTTTTGGCTGGTCTAATGTTTTCTCCTTTCTTTTTAGGCTTTCTTTCCTTAGGCACGATTTTCTTAGGACTAGATTTAGTTTTTTTGACAGTTTTTTTTTCTTCGCTTGTTTTTTTCGTTTGAGATTTTTTTGGCGGCATATTTTATTTAATTAAATAATCCCTCCTCCTGACGAAGAGATGTTATCGTTTTTATTATAACAAGAAAATAACAATTATCCAAATTAATTAATAATTCTAATTAAATCTTTAAACTTAAGTTCTAGGTCTCTTTTTAAGTCAGCACAATTGTTTACTAAAAGATCGCTTCTTAAAATTTTGTATTTACCCTCATAAGTAATTTTTAATTCCACCTTGTTAGCTCCTGGATATTTTGTTAATACTTCCTTAAGTCGATTATTATCCGCTTCTGTCATTGTTTCTTTTAAGATAAGTCGTAAAGCCTGAGGGTCAGTTTTAATTTCTACTTTTTCGATAATCTTTTTTTTAGGCTCTCGGCCATTATTTTCTTTAAAGCTTAGTAAGTCTTTTTTAAATTGATCAATTGATTTTTCGATTGTCTCTGGGTCAAGCAGATTAGCTTGATTAACTAGGAGTTTTAAATCATCATCACGGGAAGAAATCTTACCAGCACAGATAATTAAATTATTTTCCTGCCACAATTCCGGATTCTTTTGTAGCTGTTTAGGGAAAACTAAAAGCTCTAGAGAAGCACTTTGATCTTCCAGTTTAGCAAAGAGCATGCTTTCATTTTTTTTGGTTAATATTTTTTTAATGCTTAAAATTACGCCAGCGATGATGATGGAGTTTTCTTGAGAATCACTAAGGGAAAGTTCAGCTATCTTTCGATTTAGACCTTTTAAATTTTTTTCAAACATTAGCAAGGGATGTTGACTAACAAAAAGACCTAAAAGTTCCTTCTCCCAAGTTATTTTCTCTAAATCAGAAATCTCTAATTTATTATCCTCCAGTTTAGGAGGGGCCAGGAAATTATAGCTAGCCGAGCTAGCAAAAAGGCTTTTTTGATTACTCTGCTGATAATTAAAAACATCCTTATTGTATTTAAGCAACTTATCTAAATTAGAGAGCATCAAGGATCGTTTAGCAAAAGAATCTAGCGCCCCACATTTTATTAAACTCTCTAAAGACTTCTTGTTTAAATCTTTGTCAGTTAGCCGCCCTAAAAAATCAAAAAGATCTCTGTAGGGACCATTGGCTTTTCTTTCTTTTATAATCATTTCTACAATATGCTGACCTAAATTCTTTATCGCCAACAATCCAAAACGAATTGTTTCTAATTTCTCTGACTTATCCACTACCCTATTTTCCTTAGTGCCGCTGGTGATAACGGTGAAGCTAGCAAAGGACTCGTTGATGTCAGGGGGCAAAATTTGTAGTCCAATTCTTTTAAGCTCCTCTATTTCAATGGCAATTCTGTCGGTGTCATTTTGATCAGCTGATAAAAGGGCAGCCATAAACTCGACTGGGTAGCGCGCTTTGAGATAAGCGGTTTGGTAGCCAATTAAAGCATAACAAGCAGCGTGGCTACGATTAAAGCCATAGCCAGCAAAAGGTTCGATAAAAGAAAAAATCTTCTCTGCTAATTTTTGATGAATACCATTTTTAACACAACCATCAATGAATTTCTCTTTTTGTTGAGCCAGGAGTTTGGGTATTTTTTTACCAACCGCCTTCCTTAGTATATCGGCTTGACCTAGAGAAAAGCCGGCTAAATCCCGGGCCATTTGCATTACTTGTTCTTGGTAAATCGCTACCCCATAGGTTTTATTGAGAATCTTTTCTAGTTTAGGATGTAGGTATTCAACCTTCTTTTTTTTATGTTTACCAGCGATATAATCAGGAATCCACTCCATCGGACCGGGTCGGTAAAGAGCGACCATGGCAATAATATCTTCAAACTCTGAGGGTTTTAATTCTTTTAAATAGCGCTTCATACCACTTGACTCAAATTGAAAAACACCAGTCGTGTTGCCTTTTTTAAATAGTTGATAAGTTAAGCGGTCATCTAGAGGAATTTTTTCAATATCAATCTCAATTCCGCGGGTATTTTTAATAATTTTAATGGCTGATTCAATGATACTTAAATTTTTAAGACCTAAAAAATCCATTTTAAGCAAGCCTAAATCTTCAACGGCGTGTAATGAATATTGGGAAACAATGCTTTTGTCCGCCACTGAGGCATATTGGATGGGCACATATTCCGTTAAGGGTTTTGGGGTAATTAAGATACCACAGGCATGAGTCGAAGTATGTCGAGCCACCCCCTCCAGTCTGATAGCGTAGTCAATAATTTTCTTAGCTTCCGGCTCATTATTGTAGACCTCTTTTAATTCAGCTACTTCTTCAATCGCTTTTTTAAGACTGGAAAACATGGGAATCATTTTAGATAAACGGTCGCAGTAGCTATAGGGGATATCTAAAACTCGACCAACATCGCGAACAGCGGCTTTAGCGGCCATTGTTCCAAAGGTAATGATTTGAGCGACATGGTCTTGACCATATTTTTCCTCGACATAAGCAATTACTTCATCCCGCCTAATGTCAGCAAAATCTAAATCAATATCGGGCATAGAAATTCTTTCAGGGTTTAAAAATCTTTCAAAAATTAAATCATATTTTAAAGGATCAAGGTTAGTGATACCGGTTAAATAGCAGACAATTGAACCAGCCGCACTGCCCCGCCCCGGACCAACTACTATTTTCTTCTCCTTGGCCCAATTAACAAAGTCAGCTACGATTAAAAAGTAGGCTGGCCAGCCCATTTTAGCGATCACTGAGAGTTCATAATCAATCCGCTCGCTAATTTGCTCAATAGTTAAACTGCCTAAAAGCTTTTTATCAACAACTCTAAAATCATCGTTTTCATGTTTTAAGCCATAGTGTTTTTCTAAACCCTGATAACATAATTTTTTTAAATAGGAATTGCCATCATAATTAATCGGGACTTTAAAATATGGTAATTTAATTTCCCCCAAAGGAATTTCTAAATTACACATCTGCGCTAATTTTAAAGTATTGGCAATCGCCTCCGGAACATGAGAAAAAGCCTCAATCATCTCCTTAGCTGGTCGCAGGGAAAAGTCGCCTAAACCCTTCATCTTCATACGATTATCATCACTTAGCTTTTTCTTGTTTTGGATACAGAGCAAAATATCTTGAGCCTCATCATCTTCCTTTTTGTAATAATGGGCGTCATTAGTGGCTAAGAGAGGAATATTTAATTCCCTACTTATCTCAATCATGACTTGGTTGACTTTTTTTTGTCCTTCTAAATTAGGATGATCCATTATTTCTAAATAGAAATGGTCTTGACCGAAAAGATTATTATAATCCAAAGCTCTTTTTTTCGCTTTCTTTAGATTGTCGGATAAGATAAGTTGGGGAATTTCTCCTCCCAAGCAAGCACTGCTAGCAATTATGCCCTTATGGTATTTTTCTAAGAGCTCCCAATCGACACGAGGCTTGTAATAGAAGCCCTCAATATGAGCCAGAGAAATTAGTTTAATTAAATTTTGATAACCTTGATAATTTTTAGCAATCAAAACTAAATGATGATTAAGAGCGTCTTGTTTGACATTTTTATCAAAACGAGACTTAGGGGCTAAGTAGGTTTCTACTCCAATAATAGGGCTAATTCCTTGAGCTTTACATTTTTGATAAAACTCGATTGCTCCATAAAGTGCTCCATGATCGGTGATAGCGGCGTACTTTAAGCCATCTTCCTTACTCCTTTCAATAATCTCCTCAAACTTAAGCAAGCCGTCAAGCAGTGAATAATGACTATGATTGTGGAGGTGTATGAAGGACATAGGGCTTAGAGATATAAATTAGTGAGATAATTATCGGCCTTGAGAATATCAATTTTTTTGATTGACCTTTCCTGCTTTAAATTTTTAACTAATTGAATTCCCTCTAAAGAATATTTGTCGCAGAAGTATAAAAGATTTTTACCTAAATTACTATCAGACAGCTTCACTTCAATAATTTTTTTAATCTTTTCGCTATTGCTTAAAACGAAATCCACTTCCCGACCATCTTTAGTTCGTAAATATTGGAGTTTAATATTTTTTCCTAAATTATTAATTTTAAATTTTTTCTTTAAATCTTTAATAATTTGAGTTTTTTGGC
>CAYZMF010000030.1:0-8108 GCA_964479455.1 uncultured Gammaproteobacteria bacterium
AATAATAAATTAAAAAATATGAGAAAAAAAACACTTAGTTTTTTTGTTGCTATTTTTGCTCTTATATTCACGATAACTCTTAGTGCTTGTGGCACCGAACAAATTAAAGTTATCAGTGAAGAAGAGGCTAAGGCAACTGCAGAAAATTTCGTTAATGAATATTTGATGATGGATGAGACTAAGGCAAGCGCCAGTAATGATGGCGAAGAATATGGTTTATATAAATTATCTATTGATATTGGCTATAGTGAGCCAGTCGAATCATATATCTCTAAAGATGGCCTCCTTTTCTTTCCTCAGGCTCTAAATATTGAGGAAATTAAGGAAGAAAGTGCTAATGCACCCAATAATTCACAAATGCCTGAAGTAGATTTACCTAAAACAGAAAAACCTAAAGTCGAAATGTTTATCATGAGCTATTGTCCTTACGGCACACAAATGCAAAAAGGAATTTTACCAGTAGTAAAGCTATTAGGAGATAAAATTGACTTTCAACAAAAATATGTTGATTACGCAATGCATGACAAGGTAGAATTAGATGAAAATATATTACAATATTGTATCGATAAAGAATCTCCAGAGGAATTTACTAATTACCTAGACTGTTTCTTAACTGAAGGCGACAAAGACAAATGTTTAAGCGAAAATATTAGCGATCAAACAGCTATTAATAATTGTGTTGCTAGCACTGATAAAGAATTTAAAATAAGTGAAAATTACACGAATAAAATTGGCTTCAAAGGTTCTTACCCAGGATTTGATATTCATAAAGATGATGTTTTAAAGTATCAAGTTGGTGGCTCACCTACTCTAATTATTAATGAAACAGAGGCCCAATCTTTTCGCGATCCAGCTTCATTGCTAAAAGTAATTTGTAGCGCCTTTACAGAAAAGCCAGCCGAATGTGATGTCCCTCTACCAACTGAAACTCCCTCTCCAGGCTTTGGCTATGGAACCGGTGCTAATAATGATGCTAGTTGTGGTTAAATAATAAAAAAATTCAGATATAAAAAACCCGTTCTTTTAATAAGACGGGTTTTTAGTTCTCCTATTATTTAAACAATCGCTTTTTCAATTTGCTCTTTTAAAGACTCTTTGCTTTGCATGCCTACATATTCAGCAATTACTTCGCTTCCTTTAAATAATTTTAAATTAGGAATGCTTTGAATGTTATATTCAGAGGCTAGGGCTTTATTTTCTGGATTTTCTGTATCTACCTTCACTATTTTTAGCTTAGCATCCATATCGGCTGCTAGCTCATCTAAAACAGGCGCCATCATTCGGCATGGCATACACCAAGGTGCCCAAAAATCTACTAAAACTGGGATTTCACTTTTTTTAACTTCTGCTTCAAATTGAGAAGCAGTAATTTCTAATGCTTTTGACATAAATTTATTATTAATTTTTATTTATTATTTCTTTTATCATTTTTCTTAAGTTTTCTTTTTTAGATTTTTTTAAACAATGCTCTAATTCATCGTGAATAACTTTTTCAGTTAAAGAATTAATCGCCGCCTTAGTAGCCTTTAATTGGATTAAAACTGACTGACAACTCTCCTGCTTGTCATTTATCATTTTCTTAATACCGTTTAATTGTCCAATAATATTATTAATTCTTTGTTCCTTTGTTTTCATGATATTATAATAGCATACACCCTCTAGGGGTGTCAAGAGACCTTCAGTTCACTAATATTAAAGGCTTATAAAATATGCCAATCATTTATTTTGTTATAAAGACTCAGAATTTTTTCATTATCCCAGAGCCATTGAGAAAAAGAGCCACATGGTCTTATTAAACCGCCACCAACCGAGCCGTCCTCAGAAATAGCTCCTCCCATTAAATAAAACGGGCGGCATTTAAGATGATATGACCATAAAAGCCAATAGATTATAATAACAAGTAGGATAGATAAGGGTCTAATTTTAAAAATATTTTTATAATTCATATTTCTTATTTAAAAATAGAAAACCTACATCTTGTCGAATCTTGGTAGCCCTCTGGCGCTTTCACATAAACAGATTTACAGTAAAAGGGGGCATCCTTAGGACACTTCCCGCCCCAACCTCCAGAGTCATATTTTAAACATTTTTCATTTAATGCATCTTTTGGGAATAAATAGGCTGTAATGATAATAGCCGCTACAATAATTGAGGCTATCACTAAAATTTTTTCTTTTTTGATATATATTTTATTTATTTAAAACTAGCCAATAGTTGTATTTATCTTTCTTGACCTCCTTAATATTAAAACCAGCCTCTTTGCTGAGTTTTTTAAGATTTTTAAGCGAGAAGCGATGGTAATACCGTTGAGAAATTATCTGACCTTGAGCTGATTTCCAAGGAAAGATAAGGTCCCCATAGTCAAGTTTATTACTAAACAAAAATTTAAACCATTGCCATAAAAGCTGTCTTTTTTTAATATTAAGTAAACGCCAGACACTAAGAATAAGTTCGCCATCTGACTTTAAATATTTTTTTATATTCCTTAAGGCTAAAAGCCTATTCTCATGGCCCGGCAAGTGATGCAATACAGCAATTAAGAAAATATAATTATACTTCTTGTCTTCTAAATTATTTAAACGGGGTAAAGAGCTTTCGAAAAATGAGTATTGAGGCCAATTTTGTTTAGCAATTTCAATTAAATTAGAACTTTGATCGCAGCCTAAATAATCAATTTCCTTGTTTTTTAAAACACTTAAAATTCGTCCATTACCACAGCCGATATCCAGGACACTACTTTTATCTTCAACTAATTCTAAGTAATTATTTAAAAGTGGCCATAATTTTTTATTCCTAGTTAAAGCAAAATGAGAGGCAGTCTTTTGGTAAGCTTCTTTGACAATGGAATTTAAGTATTTAATAGTTTTCTTTTTCATTTAATAATTTCCTAAATAATTTTTCACACTTTTATCTAAAAGACAATTATCACACCGCCCACAGCGATAATCTTGTGTTTCTCCAAAATACTTTAGGATATAAGCTTGTCGGCAATCGGTGGTATGAACATAAGCCTCCATTAAATCTAGTTTCTCATAAGAACGACTTGTTTTTTCTTCCAAATAATCCAGAGCTTTAAATAACTCAGCAGCCGGAGCAATCTTTTTTAATCTAATCTCAGTGCCCCTAAAGGGTGGTTTGTAATCTACTATCTTTCTTTCCGCTAATTTTTTTAAAGCCTGGTTTAAGCTATTTTTTGGCCATTTAATAATCGTGGCCAATTCATCTAAAACAAAAAACCAACCCTTTTGCATCTCTTTCTCAAATCTCTCTTGCAAAATGATCAATAATCCCTTTTGTTTCCTAGCGCGATTGCCAATTTCAGCAAACCCATCAGCATAATTTATATTTAATTTTAAATAACTGTTAGTAGTTTTTTCATTTGGCCTAGTAATGAAAGATTCTTTTTCTAGTATTTTTAAAGCCGTACCAATGGCCATTTCTGGAACATTTTCAGAAATATTTTTTACAATTTCCTGATAAGTAATTAGTAAAGAGTCCTCGGAAAACTCTTTGTTTTGATTTAATTTTAAGAGATATTGATAAACATCAATCACTGTTTCAAGACTCGGGTTATCCCCTTGAATGAAAAATTCCTGTAAATATCTATCCGTAGGTGAATTAAGAAGCAGGCAAATACTTTCCCGTCCATCACGACCGGCTCGACCGGCTTCTTGGTAATAGGCCTCTAGGGTCCCAGGTAAATCATAATGAAAAACAAATCTTATATTTTTTTTATTAATTCCTAAACCAAAGGCATTAGTAGCTACTATCACCTGCACTTTTTCTTGCATGAATTGTTCTTGCACCCAAGAACGACTGCTGGGGTCTAGACCAGCATGATATTCTAAGGCTTTAATATTTTCTTGGGTTAATTTCTCAACAATTTCACCAGCCTTAGCTTTGGTGCCCACATATATAATCCCTGAACCTAGGTCAGGCCCTGAAAAGATCTCAATTAATTTGCTTAATTTTTTGCCACTAGCAACGGAGCTGGCAGCTAATCTTAAATTTGGTCGAGCAAAACCACCAATTATCAAATTAGGGTTTTTTAAATCCAACTGTTTGGCAATATCCGCTCTTACCTCTCTAGTAGCTGTTGCTGTTAAAGCTAAAACAGGTGGCTTGTTTAAAAATTTGATAATCTCTTTTAATCTTAAATAGCTAGGTCTAAAATCATGCCCCCACTGACTAATACAATGAGCTTCGTCAATTGCCATTAAGGCCACCTTTATTTTTTTTAGATGATAAATAAATTCTTGGTTATAAAATCTTTCCGGGGCAATATAGACTAACTTATACTCATTATTTTCCATTCTCTCTAAGCGATTCTTAACTTCCAATGGTGAAATTGAAGAATTTATTAAAGTAGCAGGAATGCCACTTTTATCTAGAGAATCAACTTGATCTTTCATTAAAGATATTAACGGAGAAATTACTATAGTTATACCCTCTAAAACTAAGGCTGGTAATTGATAAATTATCGACTTACCTCCGCCAGTCGGCAAAACAACTATGGTGTCTTGTTTGTTTAAGATGCTATCAATTGCTTTTTCTTGACCCGGTCGAAAAGAAGGGTGAGAAAAATGAATGCTAAGCAATTCTTTTAATTGTTTTTTTATTTCTTCCATTTTCATTTTAGATTATTTCTTAAGCAATACAAAGACCAAACATTTTGGAGTAAAAAGGCAATAGTCATTGGACCAATTCCACCAGGCACGGGGGTAATAAACGAGGCTTTGTTTTTAACGCCTTTAAAATCAACATCACCCACTACCTTTCCCTCTACTTGACTAATGCCAATATCAATTAAGACTGATTCTGTCTTTATGTCATCTGCTTTTACAGAAAAAGGTTTCCCCAGGGCACTGATTATCAAATCAGCTTCTCTAGATTTTTTATTAGCTAATATATTAACAGCAAATTCATTAGTCAACATTCTTTTAATTGCTGTTCCGAATTCTTCAGATTTATATAAAAGACAAGCACTCTTATTTTTTGGAAAATTAATATCAAGCAAGCAGGCTTTAATGGCTGAGACAACGGGAGAAACCACATGTTTAGAACTTAAGCCGTCAACCTCTTTTTCAAGGCTAATTTGATTAATAATTTTTTGTGAGTTTAAATGTTTAGGTAGAGGTAATTGGAGTAAAATAGCGTCTATTTGCTCATCTTGATTTAAAAAGTCTATAACTGAAAGAATTTCTTTTTCTTCTGTCTCTTTAGTTAGCTTATATAAATGAGTATCTATCCCTACTTCTTTAGCGGCTTTTTCTTTTAATTTAACATACAAAGAGGAGTCCCCTCTGTCGCCTACTAAAATAATAGCCAAATTAGGTCTTAATTCTTTTTCTTGAAATACTTTTTTAGCTAACGAGTCTTTCACTAATTTAGCTATTTTATATCCATCAATAATTTGCATTAATAAGGTAGAGGAAATTTTTGACAAATAGTCTTAACTTCCTCTTTTAAATTTATTAGATTCTCTTTTTTACTTAAAGCTCTATCAATAATCTTAACTAAAACTATTATATCAGACTCTTTCAAGCCTCTGGTGCTAATAGCAGGCGTGCCTAGTCTTAAGCCAGAGGGGTCAAGAGGAGACCTGGGGTCATTGGGAATGGTTGATCGTGAAACAGAAATCCCCACTTCTTCTAAAACTTTCTCTGCTTCCTTGCCACTAATTTGTTTATTTGATAGATCAATGACCAGCATATGATTATCGGTACCCCCTGATAATATTTGATAATCTCTTTTTATTAATTCTTCGGCCATTGTTTGGGCATTTAAAATTACTTGCTGACAATAATCTTGAAATTCATCTTGGAGAGCTTCATGAAAAGCAACCGCTTTGGCAGCAATGACATTTTGATGAGGACCCCCTTGCATGCCAGGGAAAACCGCTCTATCAACTTGCTGAGCATATTTTTCTTGACACATAATCATTGCCCCCCGAGGACCACGCAAGGTTTTATGCGTAGTACTACTGACTACATCAAAAATTGGAACTGGGTTGTATAAACACTGACCGGCTATTAAGCCCGCAATATGAGCAATGTCAGCAAAGCTATAGGCACCAACTAAATCAGCAATCTCTTTAAAGGCCAACCAATCTATTTCTCGGGAATAAGCGCTAAAACCGACGACTATCATTTTTGGCCTTTCTCTAACGGCTATTCTCTTAACTTCAGCCATGTCTATACAGTGGCTTTGATTAAGTCCATATTGAACAAAATTATACAATCGTCCCGAAAAATTAACTTTATGGCCGTGAGATAAATGACCACCATGATCTAGCTTTAAACCTAAAATTTTATCTCCTGGCTCTAAAAAGGCCATATAAACAGCAGCGTTGGCTGGTGAGCCAGACAAAGGCTGAACATTAACATGAGGAGCCTTAAACAGCTCCTTGGCCCGTTTAATTGCTAAATTCTCCACTTTATCAATTACCTGATTGCCACCATAATATCTTTTTCCGGGATAACCTTCACTGTATTTATTGGTTAAAACTGAAGACAGAGCTGTCAGCACTTCTTGAGAAACATAATTTTCTGAAGCAATTAATTCCAGCTCATTATTTTGTCTATTTAATTCCTTTTCAATTAAATGTTTAATTTCTAAGTCTTGATTCATAGTTTTTTGACTAAATATGTTTTATTTAAACGATAGGCTAAATTTCGGTAATAATTTCTTACCCCAACCCCAGAGATAATTGCCAAATAATTTACTTTATTTTTTCTAGCAATCTTTTCTGCCTCTTTAATTAATTTTTTTCCCAAGCCACTATGTTGAATTTTTCCTTTCTCACCAATTGGAACTAGCTTACCATAAACATGAAGCTCTCTAATTAAAGCCGGGGCAATTTTGCTGTTTTTATCTATCCTCAAACGACAAAAGGCATATAAATATTTTTTATCCTTACTTTCATAATTTAGAAAATATTCTGTTCCGCCACTCGCTTGATACTTAATTATATTAAAGCTTATTTTGTCTTTTTCCAAATTACCCACCTCACGACAACGAATACACCGACACTTTACCCCTTTTTGTTGAATAATTTGTCTCAAATTAGTAATTTTATTACCCGCTACAATTGACTGAGAGGGAATGTCTCTAATTAATCTGATTATTCTAACATAAGGAGGTACTATTTCCTTACACTTAATAATTAAATCTTGCAAGTCTTTGATTGAGTATGGCTGATATTTTCCTTGTTTATACCAGTTATAAAGAAGGCTGCCCTTGACCACTACTGTCGGATAAAATTTTATTTGATCAGGTTGCCACCTAGCATCACTAAACATCTCCTTAAACATCTCAAAGTCTAGCTTAGGGCTAGATCCGGGTAAATTAGGCATAAAGTGATAAGTCACTTTAAACCCATAACTCTTCAGCAATTTAGTCGCCAGAGCAATCTCTAAGACTCCATGTCCCCTTTTATTTATTTTAAGAACTTTGTCATTTATAGCCTGAACGCCTATTTCTACTCTGGTGCAAGCTAGTTCTCTAAACTTTAATAATTCTTTTTCATTAATATAGTCGGGGCGCGTTTCTAGGGTTAGGCCAATTATTTGATATTTAGCTTTTTCATTTTTCTTTTGTTCTTTTTTAAGTAATTCCTTTATCTCTCTTAGTCCTAATTTATATGAATAGGGCTCTTTAAGTTGAAAATTAAAAATACTTTTTTTCTCACTTAAAAAATCTAAACTAAGCTTATTTCTTAATCTCTGATAATCATTAATTGCCCTAAAAGTATTTAGAATATACCAATATTGATATTTTTCGGGTAAATAACTAAAAGTACCACCAATCACAATAATTTCAATCTTAGTAGGAAAATGACCATTTTGCTCCAAGGCCTTTAACCTTAAAATACTTTGTTTATAAGGACTATAGCCACATCTAATCGCCCTCATTACAGCCGGCTCATTAGACAAATAACTAACCGGAACATTTTTTTCTCTGGGGCAATAGGCACAAGTACCAGGGCAAGTATAGGGCTTAGTTAAAATAGCGACCGGAGCAACACCCGATAGTGTCCTAATCTCTCTTTTAGTCAACAAGCCTTTGAAGTTATTATTCTCCTTTATCCGCTTATTCTTTAATAAATA
>CAYZMF010000031.1:0-7919 GCA_964479455.1 uncultured Gammaproteobacteria bacterium
ATAAATTTAAACTTAAATATTATTTTAAATAATATAATTATTATATCATAAAGCATTGTATTTGTCAAATAAAAAACTCCGCTTTTAAAACGGAGCAATGTTTATTTTCAAGTCTGGACTCGCTTTAAACACTATAAAATTTGGTTCACTAATTCTACCCTTGACAATTGCATTAATCTCTAAATTAATCAATAATCTTGAGTTAATAAATAATTCGGGACGGCAAAGCTCTTGCCCAGGGTTGATGAGAAATGAGAAGCGGTGCTGATTGATTAGCAGGGTGTCAGCTGTATTATTAAGCAAACACGGATCTAGATAATCAAGCTGACTGATTTTTTCTTTAGCTAAAGCCCAACCTAAACTTTTAATGTAGTCACCCTCTAGTTTTTTAACAAAGACCAGAGAGTCTTTAACTAAAACTTTTTCACCAGGCCAAACACTAAAGACCTTATCATCTACCTTAAAGAGGTAGATAAATTGAGTATCATTTTGTATTTCAATCGCTAGTGTTTGTAATAACAAAAAAATAAAAAATAATAATATTTTCATAATTTAAAGAACTTGACTTTAGTCTAAAGACTAAAGACTTATTTGTCAATTAATAAAAATGATCTTAATTTGAACTGTAGCCCAAAAAGTAGATACGAAACTGTCTACTTTTTTTGTGCATAAAATAATGCATAATTAATTCATTAATAAATAAGTAAAATATATGAGTAAAAGAAGATTTAATGAGGTTTGAATAAAAGAACTTCTAGCTAACCCTAATGTGTCTCGCTGTAGTGATAAGTCAATTAGCTATAGCCAAGAATTCAAAGTATTAGCTCTTAAGAAATATTATGAGGAAGGGTATAGCCCTAGAATGATATTTGAGGAGACTGGATTTGATATAGCAACTATTGGGAAGGAAAACCCCAAAAGATGCCTAAATAGTTGGAGAAGAGTCTATAATACCAGGGGTGTTGATAGATTAAAAATTGAAACTAGGGTTAAACATCACAAAGGTAGCAGGCCAAGAACTAGGGGATTAACAGACACCAATAAAATAAAGAGGATGGAAATTTAAATAGCCTATTTAAAAGCTGAAAACAATTTTTAGCCAAGCTCCGAGCGGCCAAAAAGAGATAAAACTAAAGCCGCGACAGAAATATGCTATATTTAAACAATTAAATATGAATATCAAGATATTATGTGAAGTTGGACACGTTTCTCGAAGTGGATACTATAAATGGTTAAAAGATTTTGACAAGCCAGATAAAGACATTAAGGATTATTTAATAACGGAAAGAAGAAATTAGGCTAGCGTAGCCTTCAAATGAAGCTAGTTAACGAATAAAATATAGCAATGAATCACAAAAAGATAATTAGAATCATGAAGAAATATCATTTGTTCGTTAAAATAAGAATTAAAAATCCATATAAACATATTGCTAAGAAAACCCAGAAACATCATAGTTATGAGAATAAGTTAAATAGAGAGTTTAAACAGAAAGTGCCATTGAAAGTATTTTATACTGACATCATCTATTTGTTCTATAATGGTCGCGTAGCTTATCTCTCAGTAATTAAGAATGTTTGTAGTGCCGAGATAGTAGCCTGGTGCTTATCTAATAATTTATCTATGGGTATTGTTATAAATACGATAAGGAATTTAAGGAATAACAAAGGCCTAGCATTAGAATCACTCGCTGATACAGTGATTCATTCAGATCAGGGATTCCACTATACTAACCCAGAGTATATTAAAGAGATTAAGAATTCAAACATGATTCAATCAATGCCTAGGAAGGCTAATTGTGTTGATAATGCACCAGCCGAATCATTCTTTGGCCATTTCAAAGATGATGTAGATTACAAGGGGTGTAAAACCTTTAATGAGCTTAATTTGGTAGTTAAGGAATATATAGAGTATTATAATAATGCATATTACCAATGGGATTTAAAAAAGATGACTCCGGTGCAATACCGAAATCATCTTTTACAAACTGCTTAGTTATTTTTTACCCGTGCCTACTAAACAGGGCAAAGTTCAAATTAAGGCCATTTTTATATAGCATATCTAATATCTAAGATTAAGCGACGGCTTTTTCTTCTACTTTATTCCGTCTTTGAGCAGCTAAGTCTTTTAGTCTGTCTAGGCTTATCGGCAAACTGACCTCGGCTATAGCCATATAGTATTTTTTCGGGTCTATCTTTTCTCCTTCTTTTAATTTAAGGACCCTCATTTTATTTAAATCTATTGTGTATACATATTTACCTGGCTTTTGTAGGCCAACATTATTAGCGATATAGAGCATATCTCTTTTATAGGCAATTCTATCCTTCATAATTAACTGATTTGTTTTTTCTCCAGGAATAAAATCACCGACAAAAATTTCACCTTGTTTAGCCTTCCTCTCAATTGCCTCTAGGGCTAGCTCAGCCACCTCAGCGTCGTTAAGTTGTTTGCCTTTAATCTCTAAGGGGGCATTATTTTTTCCTAAAACTTTCCCATAACATAAATCCTGTATTTGTATATCAAACTCACTATACTCAGGCCTTTTTATGTCTTTAAATGAAGGATTCTTCTCTCTTTCCTGGATTTTCCCTATTTCAGCCTCAAGTCTAAGCTCTAAAGAATATATATCTTTTAATATTCTCATATATTCTTTAGCCATTCTGTCTGAAATATAATTGGGGATCTTTTCGCCCTCTTTAGGGTCTCTGGTTATATCTTGATCTAATTTTAATAATTGATTACTTAATTCTAAATATCGGCTCTTCTGAGCTTCGTCTAACAATTTAATGTCTTCTTCACTAAAAGGAAGGCTGTAGTCATTTAAACTAGCTAGATATTCAGGATAAAAAATAGCTAAATCTCGAATCTCTTCCTCTGACTTACCGGCTAAATCGTTGCTTTTCTCGCCCTTTTTAAGGTAATTAGAAGAAGCTTTCATTAATTTTTCCAACTCCCATGTCTCTAAGCCAAATTTTTCCTGATAATACTTAAAATCATACTTATCTCCGGAAGACGAAACAAGCGAGTAGATTTCATCTATTGATTGAACATCTTCCTCGGTTTTGTCTCCATCCTTTATTAAATCCTTCCCTATCATTTCCTCCTCATCCTTCTCTATCATTTCCTCTTTATCCCCCGCCTTATTAGTAAATAATTTTTCAAAAAATTTCATATTATTTTTATTTTTATTAACTATTATATACTAGCACAGATAATAGAAAATGTAAATACCCTTATTGACATATTAGTCTTAGACCTTTAGGATAAAGATAAGTTCATTTATAAAAATATATGAAAGTATTTCAAAGACAAAGGCACCTATCCATTAGGCAACTAAAGCCAAAAGCATTTAATGTAATCGATATTCTCAACGCTTCGCTTGATAAGGTGTATGAGAAAAGCGATGAAAGAATTTTGTTGAGCACCGGCTTACTCCTCAACCTAGAAAAAGTTGGAATAAGCTCACTTGGAGAGCTCCTTTGGATAATGAGGGGTGACCAGTCGCTTATCTCTGACTTTGGTCAAAAAAGAACAAATGAAATTCTCAAGGTTTTTAAAAAATTGAAAATCGACCTCAACTAATGGGGTCTTTTTTAAAATATAAAATCTAATAACTGTGTATATCTTAATTTGCCTAAATAATAAAAAAAAGTTATAAAATATAGTTATTAATAATTCATAAATTTATGAACAAAAAAGTATGGTATAGTATTCTGTTGGTGGTGATTGTTGGAGCGGGCGCCTTCGCTGGCACCTTCGCTTACTTCACTGCCACTAGGACTGTTGAGCAAGCTGGTTTCGTTTCCGGAACCCTAGACCTTGATGTTAGAAGCGGACAGGTCGAACGAGAGTCTTTTCTCTTAGAGAATTTAGGCGGCGATCCCAGTATGGCCGGGGAGAAAACCTGGACGATTAAAAACACTGGTTCTTTACCTGGCAGATTACTAGTTAGACTAGAAAATGTCGTCAACAAAAATGAAGGTTGTAATGATTAAAAGAGAATGGCCAGGCCAGATTGTGATAATGAGGACTTTGGTGTTTTAGGTGATGCTATAAATTTTAACCTCGAGTTAGATGGTGAAGATTTAGTCGCCTCAAGCCTAGCGACCGCTGCTCAAGATTCAATTCGTGATCAATGGAACGCTTTAGAGCCAATTACTATCCCGGCAGGAGAGGAAAAAGTAATTCGTGCCCATTGGTCAGCTGACCCAGAAACTTATGGCAATGAAATTCAAGCTGATTCAGTTAGCTTTGATATGAATTTTAGACTAATTCAAAAACTTGATGGTGAAGTAGCCGTTGATTAATCTGCTAAATTATTCTATTATTAAAGGGGCGACTATTATTGTGTCGTCCCTTTAATTATATCTTATGAGAATTATTCTACGCTTTATTCAGTGGCTTCTAATCATTGCTATTTCTATTTTAACCCTTTATGTTTTAAATTCTAATTTTAATTTTTCTTCAACTTATCAGTCTTTTGTCGTTCAATCTGGCTCAATGGAACCCGCTATTATGACTGGCGATATTATTGTCGTTAAAAAAAGTGAAGAGTATTATCCTAATGAAACTATTACATTTTACAACAACGCTAAACAGATAGTCACTCATCGAATTATTAAAGCAGAAAATGACTCATATAGCACTAAGGGCGATGCTAACCGGGCTGGTGATGACGACCAAATAGCTAAGGATCAAGTGATTGGCAAAGTAGTTTTAGTAATTCCTAAGCTTGGCTTTTTGGTTTCAATTGCTCAATCTAAACTCGGTCTAATCTTGCTTTTAATCATTCCCGCTTGTATCTTAATTATCGATCAATTACTTAAAAAAGATGCTAAGAAAAAATCTTAGACGTTTTTCCTAGTTCTTTTTACTGCTCTATATTTTTCTAGTAAATAGTCAATTTACTGATGCTGATATTTTTGCTGAAAGAATTGTGGAACGAAATACTCTAAAAGCAATTAGCCTAGACTTTAGCGCCAGAACAACGTTTAATCACAATTTTAATACTAAATTATTTAATTCTTTTGGTTTTTTGCCCTTCGGCTTTGATGTCGCCTCTATATTAATTAAAAATGAGAGTAAAAGTAATTTTAAATATCACCTCAAAGCTATAAAAATTAGTGGTCACGATGAATTGTGTGATAAGCTGGAATTAAGTATTTTTGATCCAAATTTTAAAAATATTTATAGAGGTAAATTATTAAACTTAAGCTTAAATTCAGAGATCAAGGAAAATAGCAATCAATCATATATTTTCCTTCTTAGCCTACAAGGTGATGAGGCGGTCTTACAAAACAAAATCTGTGAATTTAATTTTGATTTTAAAACTTATCGTCAAAAGATTGATGAAGCAGGTGGTATTTTTGCCCAAAGAAAATTAAACAATGTAATCACCAGCGCTAGTTGGTAAAAAAAATGCTTAAAAAAATATTAATTAGTCTTTATCTATTTTATCTCGCTATAATTATTGTCTTCTCGGCTAATTTTGGGATAATAAACAGCTATACTAATATTTCGCATTCAATGGGGCCCTTAATTGAGCTTGGCAGTGTCGTGGTTGTCAGCAGTCAAGAGTCCTATCAAGTCGGTGATATCATCTCCTACTACGCTAGAATAGATGATCAAGTAGCAGTCGTCACTCATCGTATCACGGCAATTGGTGGTAATGTCTATATCACTAAAGGCGATGCTAATAATTTAACTGACCGCGAACTGGTCAGGCCACGACTAATTTTTGCTTGATTTTGCTAAAAGTCCACTTGGTAAAAGCCTAAGCATCATTTTGCCAGCTGTGATCATTATCTTAATAGAATTAAAAATTATTTACAAAAATATTGGACTTAAGGAGTCTCGCTAATTTTTTAAAAGACTTGTCATAGTCTTTTTTTATTTCCCTCCTCCTTAAAGTAGCGGCTGGGTGATAAATTGGGAAAAATAGTTGTCCCTTATATACAATTTCCTGTCCTTGATACTCGCTAATTAATTTATCTTTAAAGAAAAAATTAAACGCAAATTTGCCTAAGGGGATAATTATCTTAGGCCTGACAATAGCAATTTCTTGAAGTAGATAAGGGGTAAATAATTTAAGCTCCTTGTTTTGAGGATTTCTATTGGAAGGCGGTCTCCGTTTAATTAAATTAGTGATATAAACCGCTTCTCTTTTTAGTCCTAAACTATTTAAACTATTGTCTAAGATTTTGCCAGAAAACCCCACAAAGGGGAGTCTCTGTTCATCTTCTTTTTTACCCGGGGCTTCACCAATAAAAAAAAGAGAACTATTTAAAGAGCCCACTCCCAAGACCAAATTAGAATTAAAACATTTAAGCCGCTTATCAGCCCTCATTTCTTGATTTAATCTGTTCATTGCTTGGCTTTTTTCACCCCCCATAAATTTCATCCAATATTTTTTCAAAAAAGATTAAGTCCTCTGGTAAATAATAGTTTTTAATTAATTCCCAAATTTCAGCCCTGCTCTTTCCGCTTTCTTTTAAAAACTCAAATTGTTTGGAAAATGCCTCTTTTTCCACTAAATTATTTGGGTAAATATGACTTACATTAATGCCAAGGAAGGCAGGAATACTCATTTTAACTTGATAATGTTTTGGCTCGATAGAATTAAAAAATTCTTGACAGTGAGCTAACTCATGAGTCAGCCAAGCTATTTCATCGCTTTTATCTTCATTTTCAAAATAAGTTTTTTTAAAGAGAATAAGATTACTCTCTGGGTCTGATTCAGAAACTTGAGAGCCTTTATGCCAGATTTTGTCTGGAACAATAATCAAGTCTAGGTCTTTAATTCTATCATCACTGAAACGCTTCAACTGTCCCCTATAATTTTCACCTATATCCCACATTTTAATCAGCTCAAGCCTGGCTGAATATTATTAGGATTTTTTTCAATAGTTAATAACAATTTAAACAACTACTTATTAAACTGAAATAATTTATCTTTAAAATCAACTATTTTTTTATCAGAGACCCTGACTCCTTCAAGTTGAAGTAGAGCAATCTTTTTTCTCTGACCAAAAGCATAACCGCCTAAAAAACCACTGCTAGAGACAACTCGATGACAAGGCACACTGGGCGCCCAAGGATTTCTCTTTAAAGCATTGCCCACTGCCCGATAGCTTTTAGGTCTGCCAATTTGTTTTGCAATTAGAAGATAAGTGCTGACCCGGCCTTTAGGAATTTTTTTTGTCGCTTGATAGACTAGATTAGCAAAAATACTAATTTCTCTTGTTTTTTCTGTATCTGAAATATTAATTTACCTTCTTTCTGCCCCAAAGAGAGTGATCAATCGCCTTAATATTATCATATTGGTAAATAAATTGAGGATGGGCAATCTTTTCTAAACGAAGACCATAGAGTGAATGAGCATCTCTTCTAGTTACTTTAAAATACCTAATTTGAGTGGGGTGAGAAATTTTTTCTTCTAATGTGGTTGAAATATTTTCTTTTTTCTCATCTTTAAGCTTTACTCTTAGGCCAAATAGGGTATTACCTTCTCTTTTTACTACCTTAAAATGCTTAATTTGATCGGGTGATGGGATTCTCTCTAAATTGCTATCTTCTAACTGGCACTTGCCCTCATAGGCGACTCCTGCCCGGGAAGCTAAGCACTTATTAGCATAAGTCTTGCCATCTAGCCCACAAACCGGCATATACTCTCTCGTGCAAAGTAAAGGTTCTTCGCTATCGCATTCCCCTTCATGAGCAATTAATCTATCTCCCGCCATACAGGCGTTGCCGTAAGTTATACCATCGACACCACAAACCGGCATATACTCCATAGTACACATTTTATTTTGCTCAAAACTAGTAGTAACTGCCTGATTTTCCGCCTTAATTACCATTGGGGTCATAAAAGCAAGTAATCCTAAAAAAAGGATGAATTTTAATTTTTTCATATTTTTTGTTT
>CAYZMF010000032.1:0-7907 GCA_964479455.1 uncultured Gammaproteobacteria bacterium
CTATAATAATTTATTATTTAAATAACTTGTACTTATTTTTAACATACTTAAATAACTCCAGCCCCCATAAAATACTTGAGGCCAAGGCTAATAATGTCAACCAATCAACAAATGTTAAAGGTTTAATTCGTAGTACGCTTTGCATAAAAGGATTATAAGTGGCAAATATATGGACTAATTGAGCTGTTAAAACTCCAAATAATAATATATAATTCCTCTTTAATGGTACTTTAAAAGCTGAGCTATGCTCTGAGCGACAATTGAAAGTATGAACACTTTGAAATAAAACCATTAGCATTAAAACAAAGCTACTAGCATGCTCCGGACTGTCTCCTCGATATATTAAATAAAACCAAACGCTAAAACTAACTACCCCCATTATTAAGCCAGCTATTATTGTTTGAACGCTCATTAATTTATTAAAAATTCCCTCTTTAGGCGGTCGGGGAGGGCTCTTCATTTCTCCTGGCTCGCCCCCTTCAAAAGCTAAGGCAATGTCTTGGATGCCGTCGGTAACTAAATTAAGCCACAATAACTGAACAGCTGTTAAGGGAAGGACTAAGGATTTTATTGGCAATAAACTGACACTTAAAATAGCTAAAATAAATAATAATATTTCGGCTGTCCCGCTAGAAATTAAGAAATAAACAACTTTTCTGACATTACTATAGGCATGCCTACCTTGCTCAATGCCATCTACAATTGAGGAAAAGTTATCATCAGCCACTATCATAGTTGATGTCTCTTTAGCGACATCTGTCCCTGAGCCCATAGCGACCCCAATATTTGCTTGTTTCATAGCCGGCGCATCATTAACCCCATCTCCAGTTACGGCCACAAAATGGCCTGATTTTACCAGAGCTTTGACTATTTTTAATTTCTCAACTGGAGAAACTCCAGCAAAAACCTTTATCCTTGAAACTAGCTCTAAAAATTCTGGTGTCATTTGGATATCTTCTCCCAGATCTGCACCACTAACCACCTCATCTTCTAGAGCGGCAATTCCTAACTCTTGAGCAATAAAAAAGGCTGTTGCTGGATGATCACCGGTAATCATTTTCACTCCAATGCCAGCTTTTTGACATTTCAAAATTGCTTCTTTTGAATTTTTTCTTAAAGGATCAATAAAACAAACTAAAGATAATAATCTTAGTTTAGAAATACTAGATTCTTTAAAATCATCTAAATTATCTACTACGCTCCCTTTATATTCACCGCTAGCAACAGCTAAAACTCGATAGCCACTCGAGGCTAATCTAGCCGCTTCTCTTTTTATTAACTCTTTATCTAATCTTTGTTTCTTACCACTGAGCTTAAAGTGATCGCAATAATTTATTATTTTACCAACTGCCCCCTTAACAGCAATATAATTTTTTTTATTTTTCTGGTAAATAAAGCCAGCATACCTTCTTTCTGATTCATAAGGAATGCTCAGTAATGATTTAACGCTTGATTTAATTTTATAGACATCTGTCTTAGCTTTGTAGGCTAAGGCTAAAAAAGCCACATCAATTGCGTCGCCGTGATATTCCCAAATTTTATTAAGCTTCTTTAGTTTTGCTTCATTAGCTAAAATAAAAGCCTCAATACTAGCTTTTATATTCTCTTTATCATCCCTTACTAAGTCTTCATAATTACACAAGGCTCCCTCATTATTGTAACCTTGACCACTAACTTCCACTTCTTTTTGAGAGGGTAGATATAATAATTTAGCGGTTTGTTGATTAACAGTGAGAGTTCCTGTCTTATCGCTTGCAATCATCGTACAGCTACCTAAGCCTTCAACCGCCGTCAATTTTCTTACAATTACATTTTTTTTCGACATCCGCGTAGTTGCTACTGATAAGGTGACTGTTAAAGCCACAGGCAGGCCCTCTGGAATAGCCGAAACAGCTAAAGCAACTACTAAAAAGAAGGTGTCGCTAGGACTAACTCCTTGAAGAAGAGCGATTGAAGCTAGTAATAAACATAAAAATACAATAATCAAGGAGATACTTTTAGTAAAGCGCTCCATTCTAATAATTAAAGGTGATTTAGTTTTTTGGGTCGAACTAATAATATCGGCAATTTTTCCTACTTCAGTTTTAAGGCCAGTTTCAACTACTACCCCCCAAGCCCGACCGGAAAAAACAGTTGAGCCAGCATATAGAATATTAGTGCGCTCCTTGATGCCTAGAGCTTCTTTATTAATATCAATATTTTTAGAAACTGCCTTAGATTCCCCAGTCAAAAATGCTTCATCAACACTTAAATTACTAGCTTCAAATATTCGAATATCAGCTGGAACTTTATAACCAGACTCTAAATAAACAACATCACCAATTACTAATTCTTCAGCTAATAGCTCTTTTTCTAAATTATCTCGGCGAACAATCGCCTTTATTTTAAGAAGATTTTGTAAAGCCGCTGCACTTTTTTCCGCTTTATTCTCCTGCCAAGCACCCACTATAGAGTTAAGCAAGATAACAAAGAAAATAAAAACAACATCCTCCCATTTTTCTAAAATACTAGAAACAATGGCTGCAAAAATTAGAATATAAATTAAGGGGCTTAAAAATTGACTAAAAAAGATTAACCACCAAGAAGCTGGCTTACGGCAAGGTAATTTATTAAAGCCATACTCTTGTTGACGACTAATGGCCTCGCTTGAAGAAAGGCCAGCACTTGTGCTATTTAAAGTAGTAAAAACATCCTTTATTTTCAAACTATGCCATTTAATATTATAAGAGTTCTTAGTGTGGCCCATATTTATTATTTACTATCTTTAATAATATTAACAAAGTAAAAACTAAAAAGAAATAAAATAGCTAAAAATAAAAAAATAAAATTGATAGCATAAAAACTAACAATTATTGTTCCTAGTCCGGCTGCTACTAGATATCCAAGTGGATAGGAAGTTCTTAAAAAATTAATATGACTGACATGCTCAACATCAACAATCTTAAAAAAGCGCGATTCTCGCATGGCCTCTATTAAAGCCGCTCCCACTCGAGAGAAAAACAAAACCATCGCCCAGAGAGCAAAGCTAGGAATATCTATTAAATAAAAGGCTAAAAGAGATAAAATTAAAATAATAAAACCAGCATTCATCATTTCTATCTCTCCCCAGTATCTATCAGCTAAATAGCCAGCCGGTATTTCAATTAAAATAAAAGGAATAAGCATGATAGAAAACATTGCTCCTAGGCTAGGCCAGCTAAAACCAATTTCATTATGTAAATAAATTGGCATATAAACTACCAATAAACCAAAAAAAAGATTAAGGAAAAAAGAACTAAAATATAAACCTCTTAAATTCTTGTTATGCCAAAAAATTTTAATAACTTGAGCAACTCTCATTTTCTGATAAATAATATCAATCCGGTTGAGAATTTTTTTATATTTATTAATCAAAAGATAAAATGTCATTAAAAACACAACTGAAGTTAAATAGACAAAACGATAATTGTTCCCATCTAAAACCAGGTTGGTGGCAATAATCGGGGAAACAATCCACCCTAAATTCATAGTTGTAAAAAATATTGCCCGTACTCGTCCCGTATTTACATTATTTGTAAAACTTTCTACAAATATATCCATATTAATCCATAACAAATTAGCGCTGACCCACATTAAAACAAAAAAACAAAATATCCAAAAAGGCGAATTTAAAAAAATTAAAAAACCAGTTGCAATAATATTGATAAGCATCATTAACTTTGAGCTCAGTAAATTATTAAATTTTTTTATTAAATAAGGGAAATAAAGCATGCCAAAGAAGGTGACAATATTAGAAGCAACAAAAAACAAACCAACATATTCAAAGCGAACATAGTTTTCTAAAAAACTGGAATTAATATAAGCTGCTACATTGGTGGAAATTGATAAAATAAAACCAGCTAAATATAAAACCAAAAGTCTCCTATCTTTCTTTTTTAAACCCTGTATTTGATTAAGCACTAAACCTCTTATCATACTATTTGTTAATTATTTTGTAATATAAATCTTCATAACTATTTACCATTTGCCTTAGAGAAAAATACCGCTCAACTCTTTTAAAACAATTTTCTTTATTGATTGTATCTATTTTTTTTATCGCCTCAAGCATCTCTCTTTGATTATTAACAATAAAACCAGTTTCTCCATCCTTAACTAATTCATTATTTGAGCCCTTGTCAAAAGCAATTACCGGCACAGCCGAAGCCATCGCTTCCAGGATGCTATTGCTACAAGCCTCAAATAATCTATTGGGTTGAATTAAGGAGTAAGCATTTTTAAGTAAATTAATTTTTTTTTGACCGCGGGCTTCTCCTAAATAAATTATTTGCTTATTATCCACAAAAGGAAGTACTTTTTTATCTAAAAACTTTTTATCAGTCTCACTAGTTCTGCCGGCAATTAATAATTTCATATTTAATTTTTTAGCAACTGAAATAGCAATATCAACCCCTTTTTGCGGGCTTAAACGAGCTAAGAAAAGTAAATATCTCCCCTTTTCTTTACTTCTCTTAAACAGACTTGAGTCAATTCCGTTATAAACTATTTTTCTCCAATTTAAAAATGGCAACAAATTGCCAACTGCCTTAGAGTTAGCTACATAATTTAAATGAGCATATTTTTTAAGTAAGCTAATTTCCTGATCAAAAAATTCGCCATATCTAATTGAATGAAGAGAGGGGGTTTGACATAAATCGCCGAAATAAACACTTTTGTGCTCAACTCCACAATGAATTAAGTCAAATTTATTTGCTTTAGAAAAAGCATTGCTAATGTTTAAATACTCTTGCACTTCTGAATAGTCTCCCTGATAGGGCTTTTTTCTAACAGAAAAAAGCTTTTGCGCTTTTGTTTTAGAATTAGCCGTCCCAAATAATGAAACATGGTGCCCCTTGTCAACCAAAGCATTTATTAAGAAACCTAAAGAAGAGCCGGTCCCTCCTCGTGATAGGGGTGAAGTTTCTTCCCAAAGTTTTGAGACAATAGCAATTTTAAGCTTTTTTCTAGCTTTCATAATAATTAAATACTTATATAAGCATTATAACACAAATATTTAATTTGGGATAAAAACTTTTTTAGTTAATGAGATTAATAGAAAGAAAATTGTTCCGGTTAAAACTATGATTGCTCCTGAAGGTAGGTTTAGGTAATAAGATAAAACTAAACCAGTAATAACTGTAAAGGTGGCCACAATTGTCGATAAAATAATAAAAGACTTAAAAGATTTAGCCAGTAAACGAGCACTAGCGCTTGGTGTTACTAATAAGGCACTAACTAAAACGATGCCTAGCATTTTAATACTTAAAACAATGGCAATCGCTAAAATAATATAAAGCAATAGGTCATAAAACTGAACTCTTAAACCAGCCAATTTCGCCCCAATCGGATCAAGTGTAGTAAAAAGAAATTTCTTATAAAACAAGCTCAGTATAAAAATAATCACTAAACTGAAACTAAATATTGTCAAAACATCAGAATCATTGATTGTTAAAATATTACCAAATAAATAACTAATTAACTCCGGTTGATATCCTTGATAAAAATTTAGTAATACAATTCCGACCGCTAAACAGGTTGTAAAAACAATGGCAATTGCCATGTCGCCAGAAATCTTAGTTTTTTTTTCTAAAAAATAAATAGCTATCGCAATTAATATAGTTGAAATTATAGTAGTCGGTAAGGGAGCTAAACTTAAAAGTAAAGCTCCAGCAATGCCAATTAGTGAGGCATGGGCAATTCCTTCACCAATAAAACTTAGCTTTCTAACAATCACAAAGGTACCCAACCAACCTAAAACAATAGCAATCATCAGTCCTGAGTAAAGGGCCCTTAACATGAAGGAATATTGAAATATCTCTAGCATATTTATAATTTATGATTATGCTCCTCCTTTTTAAAAGAGGCACTTAGCTCTTCAAAACAAGTCATCTTTTTATTCAAGCAAATTAAATTATCAGCATATTGAGAGACTTGATCTAAGTGGTGAGCAACAATCAAGCAAGTTGTCTTATTTTTAAGACTAATTTCTTTAATTAATTGATAGATGGTCTTTTCCCCGCTAATATCAATGCCACTGGCCGGTTCATCAAAAATTAATAAATCTTTCTCATGCAATAAGGCACGAGCAATCATCACTCTCTGTAGCTGACCACCTGATAATTCACCTAGTTTAACTTTTTCCTTATCAACTAGGCCAACTTGATTTAAAAATTGGCTAATATATAAAGGCTTATGTTTGCTATGAGAACACTGCTCCAAAGACATAAATTCAAAAACTGTAATTGGTGTATTCAGACCAAAATTAAATTTTTGGGGAACATAAGCCATCTTATGTTTTAAAATATTGGGCTTTTTCCCGTTAATTAAAACTTCACCGCTAAGCGGTTCATATAAGCCCATTATTATTTTCAGTAAAGTACTCTTGCCCGCTCCATTAGGTCCAACAAGCACTGAAACACTGCCAGCTTTTAAAATAAAAGAAACTTTTTCTAAGACAAGTTCTTGCTTGAATTTAAAACTAAGATTTTTTACTTCAACTTTAGCTCCGACCATATTAATTACTTAAAGCTTTATAAATAGTCTCAATATTATAATCCATTAAATCAAGATAAGATAAGCGCTCCGCCACGCCGCCTAAAGGATCTAGAGTCTCTATTTCTACTCCCAAATCTGAAGCTAGACCCATTAAAGACTTCTTAGATAATTGTGGTTCGATAAATAGGGTCTTGACATTATGATCTCCAATGGCCTCCTTAAGGTTAATAATATACTGAGGACTGGGCGTTTTTCCGGGAAAAGGCTCAAAATTAGCAACTATCTTTAAATCAAAATAATCAGCAAAATAATTCCAAGCGCCATGAAAAAAAACCAAATCTCTATTTTCTAAATTACTTAGTTTTTCCTGCCAAACAATTATTCTCTGATCTAGCTTAAATATATAAGACTGAGCTCTAGCTTGATAATAATTAACATTATCAGAATCTTCTTTGGCTAAATAATTAGTTATTGCTTCAATCATTAACTTGGCATTACTGGGACTAAGCCAATAATGAGGATCAAGGCCGTGGCCCTCCTCAAAGTTTCTTGTCTCAACATTTTCGGATAAATTAACTAATTGAGCGCTTGAATCTCTACCCAAATCTTTAGCCCAATCATCTAAGCCTAGACCGTTATAGAAAAATAAGGAAGCTGCTTGCAGTGCCTTTACTTGTGAGGGTAACGATTCATAGGTATGAGGACTAGCTCCGGGTTTTAGAATTAAATAAGCCTCTACCTTATCACCCCCGACCTCTTTAACTAAATCATAAATAGGAAAAATTGTGGCCGCCACCACCAACTTTTCTTCTTCTATTATTTCTACATCAATTTCATTTTTTGGAGAGCTTAAGCAAGCACTCAGACTAAAGATTAATATTCCCAAAAGGCTTAATTTAAATATTTTTCTAAACATAGATTTTTAATTATTTCCACTGCACTTTTGGCAAAGACCAAAAAATTCCAGTGAATGGTCTTTAATCACTTTAAAATTAGACAAGCGTAAAACCTTAGCTTCAATTTCTTTAAATAAGCAAATCTTAATCTTCTTTATTTTCTTACATTTTAAACAAACAACATAATGATAAACACAAGGCTGATTTAAAATAAATAAAGCCTTAGCCTGTCTTAACTCTATCATTTTTACTACTGATTTTTCTACTAAAAAATCAACTACTCGGTAAACACTGACTTTATTTAACTTAGTCTTTTTAACAATCAAATCAACGCTAATCGGTAATTTGCTTTCTAATAATAAATTTACTACTAAAAGACGTGATCTGGTGACCTTGGCTTTGACTTCCTT
Organism: uncultured Gammaproteobacteria bacterium; assembly: GCA_964479455.1. GTDB lineage: Bacteria > Patescibacteriota > Patescibacteriia > Patescibacteriales > UBA12465 > PWHG01. The sequence continues at coordinate 7,817 of CAYZMF010000032.1, forward strand.
CAATATTTCTTCTGAGTTCATAACGTAACTAAGTTACATTTAGATTGTATATTAGAAATTAGGAGATGTAAAGATTATGTGATTTTAATTT
>CAYZMF010000033.1:0-7568 GCA_964479455.1 uncultured Gammaproteobacteria bacterium
TTGTAAATTCTCTTAAGCGTTTCTTCTTTCCCTAAAACAAAAGCTAGCTCAAAGGGGCTGGGGCTAAATTTCTTTCCCGATAAAGCGACTCGCAGTGGCCATAGATAATCACCATTTTTCTTATCGTTTTCTTTAATATATAGAAAAATTTTAGATTCCAAGTTAGCTAGGTTAAAATCATCTATCTCTTTAAGTAAAGAGGCTAACTCCTCTAAATTATTTTTTATTGTTTTAAAATCTAGTTTCTTCCAAAGTAGTAAGTTTTTATGATAGTCAAGCTCCTGGAAAAAAAAGGAAAATAATTCTGGTATTTGAGCAAAATATTCTAATCTTTCCTTCATTATCGGAATTAATTTATCTGTATTTGGCTGGTTTTTTGGTAAATAGTCTTTAATTAACTCCTTTAATTCTTCATCAGACTTTTGCTTAATATAATAGGAATTAAAGTATTTTAATTTATCAACATCAAAAATAGCCGGACTAGTGGCAATCCACTGATAATTAAATTTTTTAATTAACTCCTCTAGACTAAAAATTTCTTGATCATCTTTAGGGTGCCAGCCGAGCAGAGCTGAGAAATTGATTAAAGCTTCTGGCAGATAACCCTGTTTTTTATAATCTTCAACATACACATCCCCTTGTCTTTTACTTAACTTCCCGCCTTCTTTGTTTAAAATTAAGGGTAAGTGAATGAACTTAGGTACAGGAAAATCGAAAGCCTGGTAAAGTAGAATATTCTTGGGTAAAGATGGCAGCCATTCCTCCCCTCGGGTAACATGACTGATTTCCATAAAATGATCATCAACTACACTGGCTAATTGATAGGTCGGAAAACCATCCGATTTAAGGAGAACTTGATCTTCTAAATCTTTTGCCTGAAACTTAATCTCCCCCCTCAATTCATCAAAGACCCTTAGCTCCCCTTCAAGAGGCATTTTTTGGCGAATAACATGGGCTTCCTTTGCCATTATTTTTTTTTCAACTTCTTCCCTGTTTAAGTTTCGACAATGATTATCATACTTAGGTGCTAGCTTTTTGATGGACTGGCTTTCCTTTAACTCCTTAAGTCTTTCTTGAGAGCAAAAACAAGGATATGCCTTCCCTTTTTCTAGTAAAATATCAACCTGTTTTTTATATAAATCCAATCTTTGGCTTTGGATATAAGGGGCGAATTTTCCACCAAGATGAGGACCTTCGTCAAAATCAAGTTTCAGCCATTTTAAAACTTCCAGTAAATTTTCTAGGGAATTTTCAACGAAGCGGTTTTGGTCAGTGTCTTCAAGGCGAAGAACAAGCTCAGCCTTTAATTGTTTGGCAATTAGGTAAGTAAAGAGAATTGTTCTTAAACTGCCCAAATGGACAAAGCCAGTTGGTGAGGGAGCAAATCTTAATCTATTTTTTTTCATATAATAATTTTTTAAATTTCTCTAAATATATCTTAGTCGCTTCCTGTCTAATTGGAGCTAGCCTAGTTAGTAGTTCATCTGACTTAACAAACTTAAAATTGCGATGATCAAAATAATTAATTTTAATCTCTTCCCTTTTTCCTAAATATTTTAAAATTAATAAATTCTGTCTTTGCCCCTGATGTCCACCATCTTTACATAAGTCAAGAGGGAATTTGTATTTATATAAATTTCTATACAGCCCTCTAACTTCTAATTGGGAGAGATTAAGCTCCTCTTTAGCCTCTCGTAAACCTGCCTTAACGATTGATTGTCCGTCTAAGCCACCTTGTGGTAATTGCCAGTGTCCCTTTTCGTCTCTTCTCTCTACCAATAGAATCTCTAGCTTATCATTATTTTCCTGGTAAATAAAGCAAACAACATTGTCGCGATAGAAATGGGGAAATATATAAAGCCAGACTAATACCTTATAACTAAAAACAAGAGTTGCTTTAAGGATTCTAATAATTCTTTTTGGTTGCTTCATTAAGCGCCAAAGCCATTCAAGACCTAAGTTTCTAAAAAACTCGGGCGCTCGGTTAATCTTTTTAGTGATAAAGTCAAAAGAGCCTCCCACTCCAATAGCAATCTTTAAATTTTCTACTTTATCTAAATTGTGATATATAAACTTTTCTTGAAAAGGAGCACCTAGATTTACGAACATTAGATCAAAACTTAGACCTTTTTCTATGCTTCGCTCATTTTTCCCCTTATTGATCACTAAAAAATCTAAATTAGGCCAATTGTCTTTAATTGCTCCTTCTATTTCCCCTTTAGTTGACAGGCCATCTTGGCGATTGATAATCAATACTTTTTTACTTAAATTCTCAGCTAAATTTAATAAATGAAAGGTTAAGTCGGCGCCAGTAATACGCTTAATTTTCTTCTTTTTAAGCAGAATAGCTAATTTAAGACCAAAGCCGTCAACTAGATTAATATCCGCTTGATTGAGAATGTAAAAATATTCTTCGTCTTTTTGGGCCTTTAAAATAATTTCCGGATTTAAAGTTGTTAAAAAATATCTTTTATTATCGAGTAAAATGCTTTTCAGCTCACTAAGATTAAAGTCAGATATTTTTATTCCTAAAATTTTCATGATAATTAATTTATGCTATAATACAATTACTATTATAATCTCTTAAGGCTTAAAAAACAATATGTCAAAATACAAAAAAATTAGCAACAAAATAGAGGAATTGACTATTAATAATCCCAATACTAGAAATAAGTTAGTTTGGTTAAATATTGCTAATGCACAAACTAAGGAAGTTAATTATTTAAGGAAAAAATATGCTTTTAAATTAGAGCACCTAAAATCATCAATGAGTAAGGTGAGTGCCCAAAGGCCGATTTTTTTTCCTGAAGATAGTTATATTTTTTTAATACTTCATTTCCCTATTTTTGTTGGCAATAAAGTAATAGAGGCAGAGATCGATTTTTTCATCGGTCACCAGTTTTTTATCACCATCCACAATAATAATTTACCCATCTTAAAACAATTTTTTTCTACTTCTAAAAAAGACCAGCAATCACTTCTGAGCTTTAAAAGCGAATCTTCAGCCATGCTTCTTTATGAATTACTTCAGCGCCTAATGAATGACATTTATCAAGTAATTGATAAAAATAGCTTGAATATAAAAGAAGTAGAGAATTTAATCTTTGAATATAAACAGAAAGTGGCGGTTGAAAAAATTCTCTATTTAAGAAGAAGTATTATAAATATCCGCAAAACTCTTCAAAATCATAAAAACATTTTACAAAGACTATCTAATATGAAAAGCTCTCTAGTGCCAGCCGAGCTAATTAAAAAACAATATAATCAACTGGTTAATCATTCTAAGCGAATTTGGGAGATGTTAGATAATCAAAAAGAGATGATAGAAGTATTAAATGATACTAATGAATCTCTACTCAATAACCGTATGACCGCTATTATGAAGACCCTAACTATATTTACTGTTATTCTCCTACCTCTAAACCTCGTGGCGGCTATCTTTAGCATGAATGTTAAAAGTACGCCACTGGCCAATCACCCTCTTGGATTTTGGGTAATTAGCCTAATAATGATCCTCGCCTCTCTCAGTTTACTGCTCTATTTTAAAACTAAAAAATGGCTTAATTAAAACTATTGACAAATAAATAGCTTGCTGATAAGATTTAAGGTTATGAAAATAGTTTATATTGGTCAAAAAGGAATACCGGCTATCAGTGGTGGAGTTGAGAAACAAGTCGAGGAGCTATTGGTCCATTTAGCTAATCGAGGACATGATATTATTGCTTATGCTCGCCGCAATTATGCGCCAGGTTTAAAAAAGTATAAAGGTATAAAAATAATTACTTTGCCTTTTTTAAAAGGAAAATATTTCGAAGCAATTAGTCATACCCTTTTTTCTATACTTCATGTTTGGTTTAAAAAAGTAGACATTATTCATGTTCAATCAATTGGTCCTGCTTCTTTGATTTGGTTGCTAAAAATTTTAAAACCTAAGACACCAATTGTTTTTACTTTTCATTGCCAAGACTACAATCATCAAAAGTGGGGGATTTTTTCTCGTCAGTTTCTAAAGTTCGGTGAAAAATTAGGTTGCAGGTTAGCCAGCCAAACTCTAGTGTCTTCAAAAGAGTTAACTAAATACACTAACAAGAAATATAATAAATCTGCTCTTTATATACCTTCAGGAATTAATCCCAGTAAAAACCATCCTGCCAATGAAATTAAAAAATGGGGGCTTGAGAAAGATAATTATATTCTGTCTGCCTCCAGATTAGTAAGGCACAAAGGTATCCAGTATTTAATTGAAGCTTTTAAACAAATTAAAACTGACAAAAAACTTATAATTGCTGGAGATAGTGCTTATACCGATGACTATGTAAAAGAGTTGCACGACTTAGCTAGAGGTGATTCTCGTATTATTTTTACCGGCAATCAAAGTGGAGATACACTTTTGGAGCTATACTCAAATGCTTATCTGTTTGTTCAACCTTCTGAGTACGAAGGATTATCAATGGGACTTCTAGAAGCGATGTCTTTTGGACTTCCCTGTTTAGTTAGCAACATTCCTTCTAATTTAGAAGCACTAAATAATTTAGGTTTTAATTTTGAAAACAAAAATATACCTGATTTAAAAGATAAATTAGAGCATGCTTTAAATAATTCAGAACTTATTAAACAAGAAGGTCTAAAGTTAAAAGAAAGAACGCTTAGAGAATATAGCTGGCCAAGCATTGTAGATCAAATTATAGGAGTTTATAGAAGATTAATAATGAAGAAATCCTAATTTCCTTTTCAAACTACTTTTTAAAATAAAGAGTGGTTTGAAAAGCAAAGTGCTTTGTTCTTTAAATTTAAAAATAATAATCATGAAAAAGTTTCTGTTTTTCCTTATTTTTTCGGCACTTTTAAGTGCCTGTATGAAAAGTTACGATGATCCCGAACCCCAGTCAATTCCCAACCAGGGTTTTGATTTAAAGGTCGGTAATGCCACAATGAGTGGTGATACCGCCTACGCCGCACCAACAGTTGTCTTAAAATTCTGGCTCGATGATGTGCCAGGGAACATCAACGATTATGCTTTTAGCTGGGACTTAGGAGACGGCAGTACTTCGGTATCTCCAAGTCCGGAAAAATCTTATGAAATTGGAGTTTACTCCATTTCAGTTATTATTATGCCCATCTCTGGAGAAAATTTTGAGCGTAGCCTCACGCTTATTGTCAGTAATGACAACAGCTTTGAAACTACGATAATCTTACTGGAGGCCACCGTGATTCCGGGCGGGAAGTACAACTACAAAATAGGGCTGAAAACTCTGGCAATTGAGGGTTATCCCAGTATTTCTGGAATCCCATGGATAACAGGCGATTTCACTGCCTGGGGTAATGTAACTCTGTCTGAGACACAAACAGTCAATCAAGTCGAGTATTTAGTTTATAACCTTGAACTAAATGCAAACAACTTAGATCTTCAGATTTTTTCCTTCGGAAAAGGATCTGTTTGGGCCAACGCCCCAAATTCAAGATACTGGGTTGCCGATGGAGCTGGTGGCGGCACATTTCAAGCCTATTTTACTAATGGGCAAATGTCACCTCAGCCTATTAGCTCCACATTACCAGGCAATGGTGGCGATACTAATCAACCGGGCATCCCCGCTACAACAAGAACTCAAATAATTTATGGAACATCCGATTCACTTCGGATTTATATAAATTATGGAGTATATGCGGCTGGTGATAATCCTTTTTTATCTCAAATGACAAACATTAATGTTTGGGATAATTTACTACTAAAACATAACCTGCCAGGCTGGGGCTACAGAACTTTTGCCATAAATAATTTAATTAATGGAAAAGTATTTTGGAGATTTGGCCCAAATATCAGCCAGGCTAATATCTTTGGGGTAATGGATAATTCAATGTTTTACCTCCCCCAAGAATTTATGCTTGGTTTGCAAATTCAAGAATTAAAAAATGGGGAATACATAGTTTCCCAAATAAAATAGTTTGAACCCCTGCAACTGTAATAAACAGTTTCAGGGGTTTTTTAATATAAAAAAACCGGTTCTTTTTAAGGAACCGGCAGCACTCAAGTCAGACCTACTTTTTTTGCAGGCTAAGCTCAGTGCGGAAGTGATAGCCGTTGTTAGCGGCTATAATTTTGGGATTATTGCCCAGCGAGGGATCAACCCTCGTCACCCATTCATACGGAATCCATTTGTCCCACCCGTCCTGGGTGTTGTAGCCTATAAACACAGCCCAGGTGCGAACTATGTTTATATTTGTAAGATCAACCACTATATTAGTTTTAAAAATATAGTAGTCGCCCACAACTTCTCCAGGTGTCCCATCTTCACCATTGAGATGGACAGTATTCCTATCCAAGTTATCTCTTTGGTGAAGGTTGTTTTTGCAGTAGTAGACGAGCCTGCTCTGCTCGTCTATCGTCATACCCCAATCCCCAGAAATTACTCCCTTATATTGACTGCTCGCTAAGTTTTGCGAAATAGTCGGGGTTGTTGTTACTGTTGGTGTAGTAGTTCGTTGTGGTGGCTGGGGGGCTACGCGATTTACATCCGACTCTGGTGATACAGGAGGAAGCTCAACGACATTTTGCGAGACATCGACATCGATAGCTTCGGCCAGTGGCGACTCAGCCTTCTCGGTTTTTGCAGAGCATTCACGAAACACAAAAATGATTACAGCAATAGCCAATACGGCTATCACGATGTTTTTAACATTAAATACTGATTTTTCTTTTTGCATGATTACTTTTTTTAAGTTAGTTAATAAAAATTAAAAATATTAAGAATGTTAAGCGTAACTTCAAATATGTCAACCCTGCCACTCTTGTGAAATGTGGGGTTGTAGCTAAGAGATAAGATCTCTTTAGACTGATAGCCTTTAGCTAGGCTTAGTCCGAAACTAGGGCCAAAAAACGACTCTTTGTTTCTCTCTATATAACTAATGCCTAAATATGGCATTAGGAAAACCTCATTTCGCCAATCAATATAAATTGGCCACATGTAATTTTTTAGTCCTAAACTTACAGAATTTCTTCCAAAAGGAATCTCTTCCAAGGGAAAACTGTTCCAATAAGCTTTATACTTATTTTTTAAGCTCTTTTGAGCCTCAAAAACAATTTTTTGTTGAGCAAAAGGACCTTGTAAAACTACCTTCCTTAGCAGCAAACCGCCACTAAAAAAGATAAGATCATCCTTTTGAGTGTTATTGAAAACACCATCAGGCAAACTTATTGATCCTTCCGAGAATACCTTTTTCCAGCCAGTATTAAACCAGCCAAACTTTTCATTATTCCATCCAGGTCTTAAAGTGAAATTGCAGGCTAACCCTACTCCAAATACATTCTGGATGTATTTAAAGTCATCAATCTTTGATCTCAACTGTAGCCCCATTATATAAGGGCCAAGCTGAAAGCGATAATCTCCAATTGGCAACCAGCGTGCTTCACCGTATCGCCAAGTTCCGTCACCATCCCCTTTCTTGGGGGAGAAGTATCCGTTGCTTAGAAATAGGTTACTATTATCTTGGCTTACAGCTACAAGAGCAACTGAAATAAAAATCAATATCAATATTTTTTTCATGGTTTATATTTTTTGTTAATGTTCGTT
>CAYZMF010000034.1:0-7186 GCA_964479455.1 uncultured Gammaproteobacteria bacterium
TTTGATACAAGCACAGGTGAAAGCTTAGGAGTTCTTAATAAAGTAGATTTTATTAATACAAAATTAAATGATTTTATTAACTTTTTCTATGGATTAAAAACGGCTGATGATAAAACCTTTTTAACCTTTGAGCCAAAGAATTTTAAAGAATATAAAAAACTTATTAGAAGAAGAGATTTTTCTAGATATTGCTTAAGGTATGCTGGCGAGTATGTTTGTTATAGACCTGATTTAATGAAGAAGAATAAGGCAACAGCAAGGCCAGGAGAGCCGTCAAGATTTGAAGAGCCAAAACTTGTTATAATGGATATAGCTAAAAAACTTGTTTGTACTTTTGATAATGAAGGCTACTATGTTAAAGATGCCCTAATTTTAAAGCCTAAAAGTGTAGATACAGATTTAAAATATATAGCTGCAATAATAAATTCTAAGTTAATTAATTTTTATTACTTACAGAAATTTAAAGTTTTAAGTGTAGCAAAAAATGCCTTTTTAGACATCCCCATTCCTAAAGCCAGTCCTAAAGAGCAAGCTGAAATAGCTGATTTGGTCGAATTTATGTTGAGCTTGCAAAAAGAAGCCCAGGAAATGACAAGTAATACCGATAAACATGCTCGGCTGAAAATAGAGATTGAGAAATTGGATGAGAAAATAGATCAGTTAATTTATAAACTCTATAAACTCACAGATGAAGAAATCGCAGTAATCGAAAAATAAATTATTCCAAAAACATTTTAAAAAGACCGGATTGTTTACCAATGTCGGCTTGAAAGTAGATTAGCTTGTTTTTTTGGTCGAGGAATAAGGAGCTAATGTTTGAAGCGCGGAGAATTTCTAAGTTTCGACTTCTATTGTTTTCCGTAAAGGAAAGAAAGATGGCGTCTTTAGTGGAATAGATAAGGTAGTTTCTTTGACTATGCCAGGCAAAACCGGTGATTGGCTGACTGAGCCTAAGAATTAGTTTGTCTCCTTGACTGGTGTTCCAAGAATGTATTTCTTGGTCGTTATGCCATAATAAGTGGTTAGCCTTAGGCCAATACCAGCTGACTACATTTTCAATAATTTTTTGCTGATTTAGAAAGAGATTATTGTTAATTAAAATCAAGCGTTTGTGTTTTTTATCATAAATATTTAAAAAGGAGTGAAGAGGGAAGTAGAGCTGGTAGTCTCCATAAGGGAGCTTAACTGAAGCAGTTTTTAATTGACTGTTTAGACTATAGGTATTTAGATAAATAGAATTATTTTCTTTTTCAATTACTTGCAAGTCACTGCCTTTGATTAGATAGTCAATAATCTCTTTATCGCTTAAAATTAGTTCAGGTAAATTATTAGTTAAGGAAAAGGCATAGATATTATTATTTTCCTGATAGAAAAAACGATTATTTATTTCATCCCAAGTTATATTATTTGTTTGTTTTCTACTTATCTCATTGAGGTCTAAAACTATTTGCCCACTACTAAGATCAATTATCTTATTTTCAACCACTATTTTCTTGTTATCTAAGGACCAGTTTATAGAACTTAAATCTAAATCTTTTGGGAGCTCAACTGAACTTTCGTTTTTAAGATTAAAGGCTATTTGTTTGTCAGGGAAAAGGAGAAAAGTAAAATCAGGACTAATCATTAAGTTTTGAAATTGACCAGGATGGATATTAATAGGGAGAGATTTTTTAAAAAGGAAGATATTGGTTAAATGACTGGTTTGATTAGGAAATATTCTTAATTTTTTTTCAATTGGCCAATAGCCATCTTTTTCTAATTTAACAATATATTCGCCAGGCAATAAATTACTTATTTTCGCTGGTGTAGTTAGTATTTTTTCCGTTTTAAAATTAGAAATTTCTACTAAAGCGTTGCTGGGCGTACTTTCCACAATTAACATGCCGGTTCTTTGCAATACTTGAGAGAAGTTAAGGGGCCAATGCCAAACAAAACGATAGCCAGCTGCATAAAAAGAAATGCTAATCGTTAAGACAATAAAGAGGGCAATAAAAACAAAAAATAGCGAATCTCTCAGGCGTTTAGACATAATTATTCCTGTCTGATTATATCCGCCCCAATTGCTTGCAGTCTGGTTTCTAGACTTTCATAACCACGGTCAATTTGATAAATATTATCTATTTCAGTTGTTCCCTCGGCAATTAAGGCGGCAATAATTAAAGCGATTCCAGCTCTAATATCAGGGCTAATTAATTTTTTGGCATATAGTTGACTTGGTCCATAGACAACTACCCGGTGTGGATCACAACTGGTAATATTAGCCCCCATCTGTGAAAGCATATCGGTCCAGACCAGTCTTCGGTCATAAATTAATTCCTGAATTAAGGATTTGCCTTGAGCTTGAGTCATTAAAACAACATAGGGAGATTGTAGGTCAGTGGAGAAACCTGGATATTCATGAGTTTTTAAATCTCGAGAGATAATATTAGCAGATTGTTTAACTAGGATAGAATTATTGTCAACTTCAAATTTAACGCCGATTTTTTCAAAAATATTAAGTAGGCTGAGCATGTCTTGTGGTTGACAATTATTGACAAGAAGTTCAGATTGACTAGCAGCTGCTAAAATAGCAAATGAGCCAGCTTCTATGCGATCAGGAATTATTTTAAAATATCCAGCTCTAATTTCTTTGACTCCCTCAACTACGATAGTTGGCGTACCAGCTCCCTTTATTTTAGCTCCATTTTGATTTAAATATTCAGCTAAAGCAACTACCTCAGGCTCCATGGCACTATTTCTAATAATCGTGGTACCACTGGCTAGACAAGCGGTCATCATTAAGCTCTGGGTGCCGGTAACAGTAATAATTGGAAAGAAAAAATCACAAGCCTTAAGCTCTTTGGCTCTAATATGATAATAGTTATCATCTGTTTCTATTTCTGCCCCCATTTTAATAAAAGCTTCTAAAAAAAGATCAATTGGTCGACCGCTAGCTCCAATCACACAACCGCCCGGGTGAGGGAATTTAACTTCTTTAAATTTAGCTAGTAAGGGACCGACAAACATAACGGAGGTACGGAATTTATTAGCTAGTTTTGAGTTTAAAACATTTTTTTTTACATTGCTATTGTCAATTTCAATTTTATCTTTATCCCTCTTTACTTTAGAGCCTAAATCCTCTAGTAACTCTATTGACTTGTGCACACCATCAATATCAGGGACATTTTCTAGCTTCATAGTTTGAGAAGAAAGCAGGGAAGCAGCTAGAATTATTTGGGCATTATTTTTTGCCCCCTTCACCTCCAGCGTGCCACTTAATTTTTTTTGACCAGTGATGATGAATTTTGACATATTTTTATAGTTAGATAGTTTTATTATAACCTATTTATTGACAAATTTCAAATCTTTGATATTATGTAGTTATTAATCAGCTTAGTCTGATTTTCTAATTTTTAAATATATGGGAAAAATTGCCGTTATTTCAACTGGCGGAAAGCAGTATAAGGTAAAAGCGGGTGAGATTATTAAAGTCGAAAAATTATCAGCTGAGCCCAAAACTAAAGTAGATTTTGAAACCTTATTAATCTCCAACTCAGATGGAACTGATTTTGAATTAGGAAAACCAGTTTTAGAGAAGAAAATAAAGGGGGAAATTCTTAGCACGGAGAAACAAAAAAAGGTCCAGGTGGTGAAGTATAAAAACAAAACTAGGTATAAAAGAAGCCTCGGTCATCGTCAATTACTTACGAAAGTAAAAATACAAGACTTTTAATCATAAATCCTGTCTATACTTTAAGGCACTACTTAAAGTTAAGTCATCAATATATTCTAGATCTGAGCCTAAAGGCAGGCCTTTAGCCAGCCGGCTCGTTTTTATTTGAGCATATCTTTTTTTGAGGTATGAGGCAGTTGTTTCGCCTTCAATGGTAAAACTTAAAGCAATAATTAACTCTTGAGCATTATTTCTTTCTATAACCTTATCTAGTTTATTTAAATTTAAATCTTCTGGTCCAATTCTGGCAATTGTATTAATTAAATTATTTAAGACAAAATATTGACCAGAAAATTGCTTAGTTTTCTCTAAAGCTAAGAGATCTTGAGTATTTTCTACAATACAAATTAGATTTTTGTCTCTAGCACTATCACTACAAATAGAGCAGAGAGTATTTTCGCTATAAACCTGGCAACGATCACATCTTTTAATTTCAGTTTTCAATTGGTAAAGGTTCTTGGCGAATTTTTTTAAATCTTCCTGGTCTTGTCTTAGCCAAAAGAAAACATAACGCTCGGCTGTCTTGCGCCCAACGCTAGGCAATCTACTTAAATCTTCGATTAAGCCTTCAATTATTTTTGGATAATTCATTTAGTTTACTTAATTTAAACCGGGAATTCCGCCCATTGCCTGCATTTTCTTTGCCATTACTTTTTGGGTCTTTTTAATAGCTTCATTTAATAGTTTTTTAAGATTATCAGCCTGTTCAGTATTACTTAACTCTGGATTTAAAGAAAGCTCTAAGACTTCTAAATTACCATTTAATTTGATAGTAGAGCCATTTCTTTCCTGAGTGATGAGTTCTTGGGCTAAAGTGCTTTGCATGCTTTTAGCCTGACTTCTTAGATCCTTAAATTGTTTTAATTTGTTAAACATAAAGTTAATATTAATTATTTTTACTTAAATTTTTAAAACTAACGGTTGATTCATCAAAGAAAAGATTAACTTGGCCAGTCGGACCATTTCTATGCTTGGCAATATGAATTTCCGCCTTAAACCGCTCTTCATTAGGCAGTTCTTCTGGTTTGTAATTTCGATCAGCTGCTTTGCGATAGATAAACATTACTAAATCAGCGTCTTGCTCAATTGAACCAGAATCCCTTAAATGAGATAATTTAGGAATGGCTGGATTACTTTGTTCAACGGCTCGAGAAAGCTGAGCTAAGGCGAGCACGGGAACATCTAATTCTCGAGCAATTGATTTGAGGCCCCGACTAATTTCGCCGATTTCTTGGACTCGATTATCACTATATTTACCCCTACCTTCCATTAATTGTAAATAGTCAATTACGACCAGGCCAATTCCTTTCTCCATTTGTAGCCGCCTGACTTTAGCGCGGATTTCCATAATAGAAAGAGTGGCTGAATCATCTATGTAAATAGGGGCTTCAGATAATTCGCCCATCGCTAGTCCAATTTTTGAAAAGTCGTTATCATTTTCCTTATCTGATAAATTTCCAGTCCTCATTTTCCATAAATTAACATTAGCTTGAGCACAAAGCATTCTATCAACTAATTGCTCCTTGCCCATTTCTAGAGAGAAAATAGCTACCCCTTCTTTGCTTTTAATAGCCGCTTGGCGAGCAATGTCTAAAGCAAAAGAGGTCTTACCAACACTCGGCCGAGCCGCTAAGATAATTAGATCCGATTTTTGCAGACCAGCGGTTAAATTATCAAGATCAGTAAAGCCAGTTGCTAAACCTCTTAATTTACCACTTTGCTTATGGAGATCTTCAATTCTAGCAAAGGCATCGGTAATTAAATTAGTAATTGGTAAAAATGAATTTTTTAAATATTTTCGAGAAACACCAAAAATCTTTTTTTCAGTTTGATCTAAGATTTCATCAATATCTCTATCTTCTTGAAAGCTAATATCAGCTATCTCAGCAGCCGCTTGCTGGAGTCTTCTTAAAGTAGCTTTTCTTTGGATGATATTAGAGTAATTGCTGATATTAGCGGCGGTGGCTACTAAATTAGAAAGCTTGGCTAAATAGCTACGACCACCAACATCGCTTAAGATTTTTTTTTCATCTAAACGATTAGCCAGCGTAACAACATCAATTGGATTATTACTATTGTATAGTTCAACAATAATTTCATAAAGCATTTGATGACTGGTTTTATAGAAATCCTGGGGCATCAAGGTATCAATGATCTTAATAATTGCATCTTTGTCTATTAAAAGACAAGATAGCAAGGATTCTTCAGCCTCTAGGCTACTTGGCGGCACTTTTGCCATTAAATTTGTATCTGCCTTAATTTGATTCATAATATGTAAATACTAACCTATTTACTCTTTAAATTCAAGCTCAACTTATTAAGAGTTTATAAACAGAGAAAAAAGCCGCTTTTGAATAAAAACGACTTTCTGAGCCACCTGTCGGGTTCGAACCGACGACCTACTGTTTACAAGACAGTTGCTCTGGCCAGCTGAGCTAAGGTGGCTGATGTTTAACATAATATCACAAAGTGAAAAAACATCAAGACCACTTCCAAGTTTTTTATCTCTCTGTTATAATATCTTTATGTTAATAGACTTGCAATTACACTCTAAATATTCTGACGGCAGTTTCAGCCCGAAACAATTAGCCTTAATCTTATCTAAGTATGGGATAAAGATAGCTTCTCTAACTGACCATAACTCAATTGCTGGTCAACTTGAGTTTCGTAAACAGGCTAATTTATTAGGACTCAAAACAATTTTTGGTTTAGAATTATATGTTAAATTTAAAAATTACCGCTTGAATGTTTTGTGGTATAATTATGACATCAATTCGGATGCCTTGAGAAAACTATTAGAAAGCACTCAGCGTCGGAGAAAAAATAATATTTTAAAGGCCTTAAATAATTTAGCTGGTTCAGGCTTAGTTTTTAAATTAGATAATTATTTTAAAAAGCATCAAAATTCTTATTTACCAATTAATAGCTTAGTCAGAGAAATTTGGAAAATACCAAAAAACAAAAGAATTATTAAAAGGGAATTGGCCAATAAATTTCCGCGCGAAGAAGATATTATTGGACACTATTTCTATCCTAAAAGGGGACCGAAGTTAAATGAGGCTTGTATTAGCTTTAAAAGGTTAGTTAAGCTGAGAAAAGAAGTCGGTGGTCAACTTATCTTTGCTCACCCGGCTTTGCATCGTAAGTTAAAAGATAAAAAATTAGAGGAATTGATCGCCCTTGGTTTAGATGGCCTGGAGCTTCTCAGTCCTCACCATACTTATAACAATACAATGCGACTAGCCTCTTTGATTAAACGCTATAAGTTAATTGCCAGTGGGGGCTCAGACTTTCATTTACCAGCTGAAGCGGGGACTAAGGTTAGATTTCCTTGGCAGTGGTATAGGATGGATAGCGATTATTTAAGAGGGATTAATAAGATAATAAAAGAAGCTAGATAATAGCTTCTTTTAAGCAATGTGCGCCCAGCAGGATTCGAACCTGCGACCTTCTGCTTAAAAGGCAGCTGCTCTA
>CAYZMF010000035.1:0-6551 GCA_964479455.1 uncultured Gammaproteobacteria bacterium
GGCTCTCAAAAATAACTTGGGAGCCACTGTTTGGTGAATTAGAGAGTTCTAATTCTTCAAACAGTTATATTTTATTATGAAAAAACTCAATACAATTATTTTGGCTATATTCCTTGTTTTCATTATGCTTTCCCCTTTATTCAACAAAGCCCTGGCTTATGAGGACCCGGTTAAAGGGGGTATAATGTTGGTAGATAATCATACTGAGATGACCAATCAGGATCCTCGCACAGTCGCTGGCGACTTTATTATGATTGCCTTATCCTTTTTAGGAATAATCACCGTTATTATCATTCTCTTTGCCGGTTTTAAATGGATGACTTCAGGCGGTAATCAAGAAACAGTGGCTTCATCAAAAAAAATGTTAATTGCTGGACTAATTGGTCTTTTAATTATTTTATTTTCTTTAGCCCTAACTCGTTGGTTGCTTTTTTCAGTCGCTAATGAAGTAATGGTTTAAAAAATTATATGTTTAAAAAATTTCAATATTTTCTTCTAATTATCTTTAGTGTCTTTAACCTATTCTTCGTTGCAAGTAGTGTAGTAGCGACAACTAATACTCTCGAAGGTTTGAATAAAACAGCTAGGAATATAGCTCCTTATCAGAAACAAGTAAATGAAGATGTTGTTAATTTTATTCAAACTAGAACTGGACAAATCATTGGAATTGTTCTTTCTTTTATTGGTGTTATATTTTTAATATTGATGCTTTATGCCGGTATTTCTTGGATGGTATCTGGGGGTAATCAAGAAAAAGTTACAAAATCAAAAGATTTAATAATTAATTCAATAATCGGTTTAATTATAGTTTTAGCCGCCTACGCAACAGTTGCCTTCGTTGGTAATTTATTAACACAGTAGCTTATGATAAAAAAAATTATATTAATAGGATTGCTGGCTATTTTGTTTGCTCTGCCAAGTCTGGCTTATGAATTTGCTGAAGATAGTGGTTTAAATACTAGTGCCAGTGAAGCTGGTTATGACCAAGAAGCCGAAAAAAAAGAAAAAATAATTGCCAACAGTATTAATATAGTTTTAAGTTTAATTGGTGTTTTGTTTATTGGTCTGATGATTTATGGTGGTTATAATTGGATGAGTGCTGGTGGTAGTGAGGAAAAGGTCACCAAAGCCAAGGGTACCATTGTTGAGGCAATGATAGGTTTAATAGTAGTTATTGCTGCTTATGCTATTAGTTACTTTGTCTTAGAATTTATTATTGACCTAACGCTCAATGTTTAATATGAGAAATAGCAAAAAAATTCTTATTCTTTTTTTATCAGTTTTTTTTATTCTATCAAGCGGCTCATTGAGCTTAGCCGAAGATACAAGCACTATTGAAAAGAAAGGCTTACAAAAAGCTTTTGGCAAGGGGTCTTTTTTAGAAAATGTAGCTGATAAAGCTGGCTTTATAGTAGAAAAAGGCGATGACGACCGTTTATTAAGCATCATCGGGCAAATAATTAATATCTTCCTTTCTTTGCTGGGTATTGTCTTTATGATATTAATTATTATAGCTGGTTATAAATGGATGACGGCAGCTGGTAATGACGAGCAGGTAAATCAAGCTAAGTCATATATAAAATACGCTATTATTGGACTATTTGTGATTGCTATTGCTTGGGGGGTCTGGGCTTTAATAAGGCCAATTATTGATACTTTTTAATATGTTTAAAAAAATATTACATTCTACCGCTTTAAATATAATTCTTATCTCTTTTGTTTTAACTATTCCCTATTTTGTCTTTGCTCAAAATTCGGGCTCAATTAAAACAGAAACTAATAATTTAAACCCTTTAGAAAAACTTAAAATAGTTGGATCTGGCTTTGGGGCTTATTCAGCTGAAACAAATGAGGATACTATTTTTACTGCCATTGGTGTAATAATTAATGTTGTGTTCAGCTTTCTAGCTATCGTTTTTTTAGCCTTTATTATCTATTCTGGTTATAAATGGATGATGGCCAGTGGTAATGAAGAGGTGGTTACCAAGTCAATGGCGATCATAAAGCAATCAATTATTGGCTTAGCTATCGTTGTTAGCTCTTGGGGTATTTGGCAATTAGTTTCAACTCTTTGGTTAAATAATTTATAATTTATGAAATATTTACTTACTCTTATAATAATCCTACTTCCTCTAAACTTTTCCAGCGCTACCACAAGCGCCACCTCCTTAGGAAACTTGATGAGCAGCCGGGTTAACAAGGTTCAGGGAGAATCAGGAATATCTGCTCCGAGCGTGGGTGCAACCATCGCTTATCTAATAAGTGGAGCCTTAGCTCTTTTAGCAGTCATTCTCTTAATTTTAATTGTCTTAGCTGGTTATAAGTGGATGATGGCTAGTGGCAGCGAAGAAATAATCACTAAGGCTAAAAAGTCTATAAAAGAAGCTATTATTGGCCTTATTATAGTACTCGCCGCTTACGCTATTATGGCCTTCGTCTTTGGTAATCTTCCTTTTGATATAGGAGAACCAGCTGACGGAGATCTTCATGTCGATTAAAAAAAGAGAGGTTTTATCCTCTCTTATATTGTATTAAGTTTGTAGTATTCGGAAAAAATATGGTTTTCCTTGGTGGAAAACCTTTTTACTTGGTCTAACATTAGTTTTTCCAAGTTTTATTGTATTTGAATACTTAGATTTTACAGTATAATCCCCTGGAAAGGGAACTGCTACTTCTAGTATAGTCTCTGGAGCTAAGTCATAAACGGCTATCCAGCCGTTAGGGTGGGCAATCGTTATAATAATCGATTGAGAGCGATTATTTATAATAATACCCTTAAAAGCATCTTCTTCTGGAGCCTGTTTTTGGCTCCACTTTATTAAACTATAGGCATTGGCTGCCTCATAGCCAGATTTCAAGTTAGCCTCAAAGTAGTCAAGGTTGCTTTCTGCTAGATTGTTAGTCAAGGCCTGGGTTTCAGCCAGCTCAAGGTCAAATAATAAGCCCTCTAGCTGGACTATTTTATTATCTAGGGGGACAACGCTACTTTGATAAGCCTCAGATGACTTCTTGATTTCAATTAACTCTGCTTTTTTATTTTCTAGTTGAGAAGCTTTCTGTTCATACTCAAGTAAATTGCTCTCCCCTCTCTGAGCGGCGGTTAACCTTAACAACTCAGTTTCTAATCTTCTGATTTCTGCTTCTTTTAAGCTTATATCCCGAGACTCGTCTCGGTCTATTCTCATTACCACCACATCTCTTTCCCTCTGCAGGCGAAAAATTTGTGATTGAAGATCAAGTCTTTTTTGAGAGGCCAGCTCAATGTTTGAGGCTAGCACCTCGTTATTCTTGTCTCCAGAATAAAACTGTACCCCCCTTTGCGAAGCACAGGATGAAAACAAGGCTACTGTTAATAATAAAATAATTACCTTTTTCATGTTTATATGTTTTTGTGAATGTTCAATTAATTAAATTAGTATATCACTTTTTTTCTATTATGTCAAATAACCTGCCCTGTACTTATCCACAGACACTTATTGACAGTCAACCTGGTTTTTGTTATAAAAAGATGTCAAACAGTCTCACACTTAATTAATGTGAGATTTTTATTTTAAAAACATATATGAAAAAAATAAATGTTTCCGATTTTTTTCCCCTTAATAATTTTCAGCAATTTAGTCTTTTTTTGATAATCACCTGTGTTTTTCAATTCCTTCTTTTCTTTTCACCAGTTTTAGCCGAGGAAGCAATGGCTAAGGAGTTAATTCCTGAAGAAACTTGGATTGAGCTGACCGAAGATCTTTATATTAGTCCCAGCAAAGAGACTATTGTAAATTCTGCTGCTATAGAAATTGAAATGGACAAAAATTACAAGGTGATAAGAAGGAGTGTTCACGCTATTACCGCCTATAACTCTCTACCTGAACAAACCAACGACCAGCCTTGTATTACCGCTAATGGCTTTAATGTCTGTCAGCACGGCCTAGAGGATACCATCGCCGCTAATTTTTTAAAATTTGGAACAAAAGTTAAAATACCCGAACTCTTTGGAGATAGGGTCTTTATTGTTCGCGACCGAATGAATAAGCGCTATCCTAATCGTATTGATATTTGGATGCTAGAAAAGAGTGATGCTATTAAATTTGGTCTTAGAAGAGCAAGCATTGAAGTTTTAGAATAGAGCCAGAAAACCGCCTCTCCTTTTCTTTTTTTCTTGTTCAGCAACAGCTATCTTTGTTTTTAAAACTGAATCGGGAATAAGGGAAATACTGTCAATACCTTCTCTCACTAAAAACTGAGCAAAGTCAGGAAAATCACTCGGGGCTTGTCCACAAATCCCGATTTTTTTCTTTTGTTTTTTAGCTTCTTTAATTAATTGACTTATCATTAATTTAACTGCTTCATTTTTTTCATTAGCCTTGCCCTCAATTTTTAAATTACCACCACCATCTCTATCTATTCCTAAGATTAATTGGGTTAAATCATTCGAGCCGATTGAAAAACCGTCAAATATTTTAGCAAATTTATCGGCCAACATAATATTAACTGGCAATTCAGCCATTACATATACCTCTAAACCATTTTTACCTTGTTTAAGGCCCATCTCATTCATTATAGAAATCACCTTTCTACCTTCTTCTGGGGTGCGACAAAAGGGAATCATAATTTTGATATTCTTTAAACCCATTTTTTCTATAACTCTTTTTAAGGCTAAACATTCCAGTTTAAAAGCTGGTAAAAAACTGGCTGAGTAATAACGACTGGCCCCTCGCCAACCAATCATTGGATTAGACTCTTGAGGTTCAAACTCAGCTCCGCCAATTAAATTAGCATACTCATTACTTTTAAAGTCTGACAATCTAACAATCGCGTCTTTGGGGTAAACAGAGGAGGCAATCATGGCTACTCCATAGGCTAACCTGTCTACAAAATAGTCTTCTTTATTCTTATAAGCAGCCGTTAACTTAGCTATTTTCTTTTTAGCCGCTTTATCCTTTAATGTCTTATAATTAACCAAGGCTAAAGGATGAATTTTAATGTAGTTGTTAATAATAAACTCCAATCGCGCTAAACCAATACCACTATTGGGAATTCTGGTGCTAGCAAAAGCGACATCAGGCTCACCTACATTCATCATAATTTTGGTCTTAGTGTTCGGTAAATTTTTTATATTATCTTTAATAATTTTGTATTTTAAAATTCCCTCATAGACATAAGCCTCTTCACCCTCAGCACAGCTAACCGTTACCTCTTTTCCAGTTTTAAGCTTAAAGCTGGCATTATTTGACCCAACTAAACAAGGAATGCCTAGCTCTCGAGAAACAATCGCTGCGTGGCAAGTTCTGCCCCCTTTATCAGTTACAATCGCACTGGCTATTTTCATTATTGGTTCCCAATCTGGATCAGTCATATCAGTTACCAATACCTCACCTTTTTTAAATTTATTAATATCTTTGATTCCCATAATTCGGTGGACCTTACCAGTCCCAATTTTACTGCCAACACTTTGCCCGCTAATTAAAACTTTTGATTTCTCCAGTAATTGATACCTTTCTAAAACATTAGGATTGCTCATGCTTTGAACCGTTTCTGGCCTAGCTTGAGTAATATATAGCTTGTTATTTATCCCATCTAAGGCCCACTCAATATCCATTGGTCTTTTATAATGATTTTCTATTATCATTGCCCACTTTGCTAAAACTAAAACCTGTTTATCACTAATTGAGGACTTTAAAGCATCTTTTTCGCTAACTTTAACATTCTTAACTGGCTTTGTCCCTTTGTTATAAACCATTCTTTCTCCTTTTTTTCCAATATTTTTAGAAATAATAGACATGCTTGGTTTAAAAACATAAAACTCGTCTGGATTAACCCGTCCCTGAACTATGTTTTCTCCTAGACCATAAATTGAATTTATTAAAACTACCTTATCAAAGCCTGACTCCGTATCAATGGAGAACATTACTCCTGATGAACCTTTGTCGGCTCTTACCATTTTTTGAACACCAACTGAAAGAGCAATGGAGAAATGATCAAAGCCTTTATCGGCACGATAAGAAATTGCCCGATTGGTAAAAAGCGAGGCAATACATTTCTTTACTGCCTTTAACAATTCTTTTTCTCCTTTAATATTTAAAAAGGTTTCCTGTTGTCCAGCGAAAGAAGCATCCGGTAAATCTTCTGCCGTCGCACTGGAGCGAACCGCTACATCAAGCTCTTTTGTCTTACTTTCCTTAGAAAGTTTATGATAAGCCGATATTATTTCTTTTTCAAATCTAGCTGATAAATTTGCCTTTAATATTACCTGTCTAACTTGTTTACCCCGTGTCATTAAATTTTCAACATCATGGGTATTTAAGTCACTTAAAATATCCTTTATCTTCTCAACCAAGTTAGCTTCTTCTAAAAAATTTCTGAAAGCGTAAGCAGTGGTTGCAAAACCATTCGGTACTAAAATTCCTTTTTTTGTTAGCTTCTGATACATTTCGCCAAGTGAGGCATTTTTTCCTCCCACTAAAGCAACATCTTTAATACTTAGTTCATTAAAAAATTTAATAAACCTGTCGATACTAAGGGTTCCATCTTCATTTGTTTTCGTTGGTAGACGCATG
>CAYZMF010000036.1:0-6316 GCA_964479455.1 uncultured Gammaproteobacteria bacterium
TAGTTATTATTTTTTTTTTCTTTATTTTTTTTTTTTTCTATACTATCTAAATTATTTATTAATTAATTTTATCTTATCGTCTTAGCCATATAATAATCAACTGGAGCATAGTTGTCTCTTAGGACTAAACCAAATAAATTACCCTCGTCTAATTGGTATAAATTTTTAGTATATTTTTTCAAATCTCCGCTGGCTTTTGTCCAGTCAATTTCGTCTTCTGATTTTAAAGCGACCAAAATTATATTCTGGATTACTTTTTTATTTTCTGGCTGGCTAACCGGGAAAAGAAAAACTTGTTTGAAAACTTGACTATAACTCAAATATTGAGAATGAGCAAACCAGGCGCCTTTTCCTTCAAGAGCGGAAATTAAATTTAGAATCACAATTCCATCATCAGCCAGGGAGTCATATTTCCTTTCAATCGCCTCAACTGTACTTAATTGATAGGGAACTGAATAGCGAGAACCAAAAGCATCTCCCAAAATAACGTCATATTTTTTTTTATTATTATTTAAAAAAACGCGAGCATCTTGATGATAAATTTTAAGTCGGGGGCTATCTTCTAGCCTGAAATGTTCTCTGGCTAGTTTAGTAACTTTGGGATCAATTTCAACTACGTCTATTTCTTTCTCTAAATAATTATTTAAATAATATTTCGGAAAAGAATAGCCCGCCCCACCAAAAAGAAGGGTCTTGTGAAAATCAGGCTTTAAAAATTCAACTAAACGATAATATTTAGTATACTCATTAACCAAGTCATCACCATCTAAAAACATGGCTGAGTGATTCTCACTATTTATCCCCATTATCTTTACTCTTTTATCTGAGTTATAGTCATCTCTTTCATAAATCCAAATTCGATTATAGCTGGTATCAACATCAATAATGTTATCTGTTTTCTGCCAAATGTTAAAAAGAGAAAAAATAATTATGAAAATCAAAAATATGCTGTAATTAATAGCTAATTTTTTTTGCTTATCAACAAGAAAAATAATGATGGCTAATATAAGTAAAATTCCTGGCAGGGCAAATAATAATTGATTAGTGCCAAAAAAAGGAATTAAATAAAAACCGGCTAAAAAAGTCCCAAAAATGCTGCCCAAAGTAGAGACGGCATATAGATTGCCAACTGTTTGTCCAGAACTACTTAAGTCTTCTAATTTCAATTTAACTACATAAGGGGAAATCATCCCCAAAAAAATACTAGCTGGGGCAAAAAGAATAATCGAGGCTATTATTGAACTCAAACTGATGTCTAAAATATTTTGGCTTAAGAAGATCAATAAAAAATCCTTAATAAAAAAAGAAAATATTATAGCAATTGAAGAGAAAGTTAAAATTAGAGCCAATACTTTTAATCTTGCTTGGCGATCAGCTAATTTACCCCCAAGATAATAACCTAGTGATAAGCTGGCCAAAACTATTCCAATCAAAGCTGTCCAGATAAAAATTGAGGTGCCGAAATAAGGGCCTAAAACACGGGCTCCAATTAACTCATAAATCATTACAAAGGCACCACTAACGAAAACTGTTATTCCTAATAAATATTTTTTTAACATAGTACTAAAGCAACAAACCGACAATTAAGAGAGCAACAATATTTAAAACTTTAATCATTGGATTGATGGCTGGCCCGGCTGTGTCCTTATAAGGGTCGCCAACTGTATCGCCAGTCACTGCCGCTTTATGAGCCTCTGAGCCCTTACCACCATGATGGCCGCTTTCAATATATTTTTTAGCATTATCCCAAGCAGCTCCCCCAGAGGTCATTGAAATAGCCACAAAAATTCCGGTTACAATTGAACCAACCAATAACCCCCCTAAAACCTCAATACCATGATCCCTAAAAACTAAAGCGACAATGATAGGTGCTAAGACTGGAATTAAAGCAGGAACAATCATTTCTTTTAAGGCAGATTTAGTAACAATATCAACTGTTCGGCCATAATCAGGTTTTTCTTCGCCACTCATAATGCCCGGTTTTTCTTTAAATTGTGCCCTCACATCTTTAACAACTGAACCAGCCGTTTTTCCAACTGCTTGCATCGCTAAAGAACCAAAATAATAAGGCAAAAGACCACCAAGGAATAGACCGACTAAAACAAAGGGGTTATTAATTAAAAACTCAAAGCCTTCTGGTAGAAGATGGGTAAAATCAGCAAACAATACCAAGGCCGCTAAAGCAGCTGAGCCAATCGCATAACCCTTAGTTACCGCTTTAGTGGTATTGCCAACTGCGTCTAAAGGGTCGGTTATATTTCTAACCTCTTCACCCAGCTCGGCCATCTCAGCAATGCCACCAGCATTATCAGTGATTGGTCCATAAGAATCAATAGTAACGATAATGCCAGCCATTGAGAGCATAGCCACCGCTGCCACGGCGATGCCGTATAGACCAGCTAGCATAAAAGAGCTAATAATAGCTGCTACAATAATTAAAACTGGCCACATGGTTGACTTCATAGAAACAGCCAAGCCAGCGATAATATTAGTTCCATGACCCGTCGTTGAGGCTTGAGCAATGCTTTTAACTGGTTTAAATTTAGTGGAGGTGTAATAGTCAGTTACTAATACCATTAAAGCAGTTACTGCTAAACCAACCAATGAAGCTAAGTAGATGTTTATAGGCTTGTAAATAAAATTATCAGCCATCAACCAATTAGTAATTGGGTAAAAAGAAATTAAGGACAAAAGTCCAGCCACCAACAATCCTTTATACAAAGCGGCCATAATATTTTTCTTTTTTCCAAGTTTAATGAAAAAGACAGCAATAATTGAAGTAATTATTGAAGCTCCCCCTAAAAACAAAGGATAGGTAATAATATTAATAGTGTTTGAATTAACCGGAAAAATTAAAGAACCGAGCACCATAGCGGCAATAATAGTGACTGAATAGGTTTCAAATAAATCAGCTGCCATACCAGCACAATCACCTACATTGTCGCCAACATTATCAGCAATAACAGCAGGATTTCGTGGGTCATCTTCAGGAATGTCTGACTCTACCTTACCAATTAAATCAGCCCCGACATCAGCTGCTTTAGTATAGATACCCCCACCTAAACGAGCAAAAATAGACAGTAATGAGCCACCAAAACCAAAGCCAATCAAGGCATTTAAGTCTTCCGTAATTAAATAAAAACCGGCAGTGCCCAACAAAGCCAAACCAACTACTAGCATGCCAGTTACGCTGCCGCCATAAACGGCCACTTTTAGAGCTTTTTTAAGACCCGATCGAGCAGCCTCAGCCGTTCTAACATTAGCTCGAACACTAACATACATCCCAATATAACCAGCTAAAGCTGATAAAATAGCGCCTGATAAAAAGGCAATCGCGGTTAACCAGCCAAGACCGGGAATAAAAGCGAGAATAAAAAATATAATTACCGCTACCGCTGCTACTGTTATGTATTGTCTCTTTAAAAAGGCATTAGCTCCTAATTGAATGGCTAGGGCAATTTCTTTCATTTTATCATTACCAGCGGGTAATTTTAAAATTGAAATAATCACAATTAAACCATAGATTAAGGCCGCAATTGCGCTGGCCAAAATTAAAAAGTTAATCATCATATATTTATTATTAATTTATTTTTTTTCCTTCTTTTCCTTTTCTTGATCTCCCTCTTTTTTCTCATTTTTTTTAACTTTATCTTCATCATTGTCTTTAATTTCAGACTCATTCTCTTCATCAATCACATTTTCAACATTTAGGTTAGTGCCAACCTCACTGTCGGCTACTTTTTTTTCTCCTTCAGCGCTAGCTTCAATAATATCAATCTTCCAGCCAGTCAAGCGGGCTGCTAGTCTGACATTTTGCCCACCTTTGCCAATTGCCAAAGATAGCATATCAGTGCTCACCTTAACTCTTGCTCGCTTTTCTTCTTCGTTTAACTCTAAATCCATTATTTTAGCTGGTGCCAAAGAATTGCTAATAAAATAAAAAGGGTCTTCATTATATTCTATGATATCTATTTTCTCTCCACCTAGCTCACTAATAATAGTTTGAATTCTAGAACCTCTTTGACCAACACAAGAGCCAACTGGATCAACATTATCAGCCTCAGTATAAATAGCCACCTTAGAACGAGACCCCGCTTCTCTAGCCACTGCCTTTATCTCTACTAAACCATTGGCAATTTCTGGGATTTCTAAGTAAAATACTTTTCTTAATATTTCCTCCGCTCTTCTTGATAAAATTATTTCTGGACCTCGTCCACTTTCTTTAACCTCTTTAATAAAAACTTTTATTCTTTGTCCAACCCGATAATTCTCTCCATAAATCTGCTCCTCAACTGGCATTATGCCAATTGCTTTACCTAAGTCAATAAAAACTAAACGACCCTCTACTCTTTGCACTATGCCGCCAACCACTTCTTTTTCTTTTTCTTTAAATTCCTCCAAAATCATATCTCTTTCCATTTCTCTTAATTTTTGAATAATCACTTGTTTGGCGGTTTGAGCCGCCATTCTTCCATAGCTTTCTGGAATAGGTAGTTCGGTCATAATTTCATCACCAATTTTAGCATCGTGTTTTAAAATATTAGCCTCTTTTATTTGAATATCAGTTTTAGGGTTAAACTTTTTTTCCTTTTCCTCTCCATCATCCTCCAGTTCTTCCTTATAGTCCTTCTTATAATTTGGATCAAAAAGCATTTTTTTTAATTCTTCCTCCTCCTCGACCGGTAAATTATCAACTACCGTCTTAACATCATAAACTAAGGATTTAGCTGTTTTAGGGTCAAAACTAACTTTAATATTTTGATTTTTTTCACCGTAATCTTTACGATAAGCAGCCGCTAAAGCTAATTCAATCGCATTAACCACTGATTTGTAATCTAAATTCTTCTCTTCACAGACCTGTTTGATGGCACTACTTAAATCTGACATATATTTATTGTTATTTATATTATATAGACAAAAAGCTAATTGTATAAAACAACTAGCTTCAATACTTACAGATTAGCAATAATACTTCTGTTTGTCAATTTAATACCAAGCACCACCAACCCCAGTACTTCCGATACTAATTGCCCTTAATCTAATTAAGATAAAGAAGCTAACTGACCAAGCTAAGATTACTATTATTAAACCAATAACACTATTTTTAATTTGATCCATTGCTTTTTTAGTTTGTTCTTGATTACCGCCAGCCGTTAAATATTGGTAGCCAGCCATTACCACTAAAACTAAAAAGATGGCTGCTAGAAGGCCTAAGGATACATTGACAATTCTAACAATCATAACTCTAATATCTAACTTGTCGCTCTCTTGATCAGAGTGGTTATAGACAGCCCTAATTTCACCCATACCAACTGATCTGTCCAGTAGCTGCTGAGTGGTCGGATCGACTTGGGCTTGTGAGAAATTAAAAAAAATGCTTAACTGAAAAATTGAGATTATTAAAACTAGAAAAAATGAAGTAAATCGCTTAGATATTTTCATATATGAAATATTACAATTATAATTATAGTTGATAATAGGAAAATAGACAAGACGGTGCTATAATGAACAGATGGAAGAAAAATTTAAACAAATTAGAATAATGCAAGAAGAGTCAGGTTATTTTGTTGTCTATAAGCCGGCTCAAGTAATTGTTCACGGTGGCTTGGGTGTAAAAGAAAAAACTCTAATTGATGTTTTATTGGAGAAATATCCCTATCTCGCCAAAATTGGTGAAAATTCTTTTCGGCCAGCCATTGTCCACCGCTTAGATAAAGAATCAAGTGGTCTTTTGATTATTCCAAAAAATCAGGACTCTTTTAACTACTTTAAAAAGTTATTTCAAACAAGAAAAATTGAAAAAAAATATAGATCTCTGGTTTATGGTAAAATAGAGAAGGACTATTTTAGCCTTAACTTTCCTCTAATTAAAAACAACAAAAGCGGTAAAATGTCAGCCCTGCCAGTTATTGAAAAAGACGATATTTATAAAAAAGATAGTCGTCGTAATATGGGTAATCGTCAGGCCTTAATGAAGGCTAAAGAAGCAATCACTCATGTTAAAGTAAAGAAGAGATTTATCAATTATACTTATTTAGAGCTCCAAATTGAAACTGGCCGAAATCATCAAATTAGAGCCCATCTATCAGCTTTCGGACATCCAGTTGTCGGTGATAATCTATATGGAAAAAGATATAAAAACAAGAATGCTAAACTAAACTTAAATCGAATCTTTTTAGAGGCTTGTCAGCTGAGCTTTATTGATTTAAGTGGAGAAAAGAAAGAGTATAAGCTAGAATTATCAAAAGAATTGGAAAATATTTTAAAGATTGTAAAATAAAAAATACTTTACTATTTCTGCTAAGTACTATATAAT
>CAYZMF010000037.1:0-6201 GCA_964479455.1 uncultured Gammaproteobacteria bacterium
TAATAATTCTAGAATAGCTTTTGTTTTTATATTTATTTTCATTTGATTTTTAACTGTTTTTCTCATATAATAGCATTATAACAAAAAATCTAAATATATGACAAAAAAATTATTATTTTTAAGTTTTACTCTTCTATTGTTAATCCCAGTTAGTGCTCAAGCCGGTTCTAGACTATACAATCGCTCTACTATCGTTGTTGAAGAACACGAAGTTATTGATGGTAATATGTATTTTGCAAGTGAAAATTTAATAATTAATGGGCAGGTTAAAGGAGATTTAATTGGACTTTCCTCAAATATAGATTTCAATGGCCAAGTAGATGGCGACATTATTGCCTTGTCTCAAAATGCAAATATCAATGGCTCTGTTTTAGGGAGTGTCAGAATATTATCCAATGTATTAAATATTAATTCAAATATTCAAAGAAATCTACAAGCAATCGCTACTAGTATTTATATTCATCCAGAAAACAGAGTTAGCTGGGATGCGCTAATGTTAGCTCCAGTTATGGATATCAATGGTATAATAGACGGAAATTTACAAATTTGGTCGCCTCAAGTAAATTTACAAGCCTTAGTTAATAAGGACTTTTATTTTGGACAATTAAATAATGAAAAGTATATTCTAAATATAAATGAAGGGACCGAGATTAAAAATAATGTTTATTATCATTCTCTGGTTGAGGCTAATATTGATGAAAATGTACTAATTGGTGGTAATGTAGAAATAAAAGAAATTGAAAGCGGAAAAACTAATTTTGGTGCCTGGTTATTTAAAACTTTAAGAACAATGCTAGCCGCTATTTTACTAGCCTTAGTCTTGATGCATTTTTGGAAAAAACCAATCAAATTGATTAATCAGATTATTAAGAAAAAGCCCTTGACTAGTTTGGGCTGGGGAGCATTAATTGTAATCCTAGCCCCGCTCATCTTCTTAATATTAGCCTTGACTATTGTTGGTCTACCACTGGCGATACTGGGGGCTAGTTTTTGGTTAATATTACTTCTTGTTTCAAAGACTGTAGTGGCAATTACCTTGGGTCGTTATATATTCAATCAACAACTTAAAAAACCAAAAGTCAAAAGTTTCTACAAACTTAGTGTCGGTATAGCAATAGCTTGGTTAATTTTTGCGATTCCCCTTATTGGTCCATTTATTGCTTTCGTTGTTAGCTTAATTGGGGTCGGCGCTCTTGCTTTATACTTTAAAAAAGTAATTTAAAAAAATATATGATTAATAAATTTAATCCAGCTATTTTTAAAGCCTACGACATTAGGGGTGTGTATGGCCAAGACTTTGATGAGGACTTTGCTTATACCCTAGCTTTGAGTTTTGATAAATTTCTTAAAAAAGAGAGTGGTAAAGATAAATTAAAAATAGTAATTGCTCATGACATGCGCCTTTCCTCGCCCGCCATTTTTAAACAACTTCTTAGAGGCTTAATAATTAGCGGAGCTGATGTTTATAATATTGGACTAAATTCTACCCCCACCTTATACTTCGCCGTCTCTCACTTAAAAGCTGATGGGGGAATTATTGTCTCTGCCTCCCACAACCCCAAAGAATACAATGGCTTTAAATTAGTTAGGGAAAAGGGTCAAGCAATCAGCGGAGAGGGTGGCCTATATCACTTAAGAGAAAATTTAATTTATGAGAATGATAATACCAACTACGGCAAAGAGATAATTGTAAAAAATATTCTAGATGAGCATATAGAGCACGATGCTAAGTATTTTGATAAAAAATTGATAAAGAACTTAACACTTGCGGTTGACCCAGCTAACTCAATGGGCTCTTTGTATCTGCAAAAATTAAGCTCAATTATGCCAGTTATTGTAAAAGGAATTAATTTAAGGCTCGATGGTTCTTTTCCCGCTCATCAAGCAGATCCTTTAAAAAAAGAAAATTTAAAACAACTCTCATCCTTTATTAAAACCACACCGGTTGATTTAGGTATTGCGACTGATGGTGATGGTGATCGTGTTTTTTTTCTAGATGAAAAAGGAGAAACGATTTCACCAGCCATTATTAGAGGAGTTCTAGCTAAATTATTTTTAAAGGATAAACCAGGTGCTAAGATAGGCTATGATGTCAGGCCCGGGAAGATAACAAAAGACTTAATTGAAGAACATGGTGGTATTCCGGTAATAACTAAAGTTGGCCATGCTTTAATTAAAGAACAAATGCTTAAAGAAGATATTTTCTTTGCTGGCGAATCCTCAGGACACTTTTATGTAAACCTTGATATCGGTTGTTATGAAATGCCGCTTATAGTAATTGCTAAAATTTTAACTGAACTAAGTCAGGGCAATAAAAAGGCTAGTGAATATTTTTCTTTATTTGATAAATATTATCATTCTGGGGAAATAAATACCTCAGTTACTCATAAAGATAAAATAATAAAAAAAATAGCCCAACATTTTAAGAATGAAAAACAAAACTTTTTAGATGGCCTGAGCGTTGAAACTAATGATTTTTGGTTTAATATTAGAGCTTCAAATACAGAGAATAAATTACGCCTAAATGTTGAGGCGACTAGCCAGAAAATTATGAAAGAAAACAGAGATTTGATTTTAAAGCTAATGAAGGAATAGTCCTTATTATTTTCTGAAGTTTAAAGAAGAATAAACCAAAAACATCGTTTCTACTTGATTAATAATTGACTGAATAAATAATTCTTGTTCTCTGTTTTTCAGTTTAATTGGTAAAATACAAGCGGCTTTTATTTTTAAATTTTCTTGTCCAGAACGAATAATTGAACAGGCTTGTAAATAACAACGACCCGCTAAAATATCATGATTTTCAATTTTCATTATTTTTGATTCTCCCCTTCTTTTAAACTCATTTTGTCTAATTGTTTTACCCGTGCTAATATCTATTATTTTTATAATCACCCAATCAGCATTAATGATATTAATTATTTTTTCGGAAAAATAATCAAACATCTCCTGTATCTCTTTCTTGTTTTCTGGATATTTCTTGAAATTAACAAGAGCTTTTTTAATTTCATCAATTTGTAAATTAACAGTTCCAATATATTTAAAAGTCTCTTGCAGTCTGTCCTCTAAATTACCAATATTTGATTTTAGTCTTTTTAGTTCTCTAAAATAAAGATGATGAGCTGAATATATCAAGGTTAAGAAAAAAAGAATGGCAATTGACTCCCAAGCTTCTTCTGGTAAAAAAAATAGGTCTTCAATAATAATCCAAGGAATTAATAATAAAATAAGAGAGCTAAAGCCAATAATTATTATTAAGAATTTTCTAAAATTTTCTTTTTTAATCATAAATTTTTTTATTCAACTGTCACTGATTTAGCCAAGTTTCTCGGCTTATCAACATTAATGCCTTTAAAATTAGCGATATGGTAGGCAAGTAATTGGAGGGGAATGGAGTTGATAATCGGACTAAGTTCCCATTTAGTTTTTGGAGTCTTTAGATAGTCATCAGCTAAGTCTTTTAATTCCTTCTTATCACTATCACTAATAATTATTATTTTAGCTCCCCTCGCCTTTACTTCCGATATATTATTCATTACTTTAGCTAAAATATCATCTTCATTGACAATAAATAAAACTGGTAAGTTTTCATCAACTAAGGCGATTGGTCCATGTTTAATTTCGGCTGCTGGATAACCCTCGGCATGGATATAGGAAATTTCTTTTAACTTTAAAGCCCCCTCTAAGGCTACTGGGAAATTTATACCCCTTCCTAAAAAAAGGAAATTTTTTGATTGGTAATATTTTTTAGCAATTTCCTTTATTCTCTTATCTAGTTTTAAACTCGCTTTAACTATTTCATCAAATCTTAAAATTTCTTTAATTAACTCACCTTCTAGGTTCTTGCCTCTTTCTTGCTGTAAATATTTAGTAAAAAGGATTAAGGCTAAAACCTGAGAACTAAAAGCCTTGGTGCTGGCTACTCCAATTTCTGGACCTGCGTGTAAATAAATGCCAGAATCAACCTCTAAAGCAATGCTTGAACCAACTACATTAACTATCCCTAAGACATGAGCTCCTTTACTTTTAGCTAAGCTCAAAACAGCCAAGGTATCAGCAGTTTCACCTGATTGAGAAAGGACTATAAATAAATCTTGGTGATTTAAATTATTGGGTCTATACCTTAACTCAGAAGCATAGTCAACTTCTACAATTATATCTAGGTGCTTTTCTATAATATACTTAGCAATCAAACAACTATGCCAGGAAGTGCCACAGGCGCTTAAAACTATTCGTCGCCAATTTTGATTTGGCAAATTAATTGATAGCTTTATTTGATTTTCATTTAAACGGCCAGCTATTAGATTTTTGAGACTTTGGGCTTGCTCAAAAATTTCTTTAAGCATAAAATGTTTAAATCCTTTTTTTTCAATGGCCGAAGCTTTTGTTTTAAAGTCAATAATTTCAAAATCAACTAAAGCGCCTTGGGTATTTTCTATTTTACAATCACTTAAACTAATCTCGGCAATTTCATTATCTTTAAGATAAACAATTTTTTTTGTATGTTCCATAATTGCAAGAGGATCTGAAGCAATAAACATCTCTTTCTCAGCAAGTCCAATTACTAAAGGAGAGCTAAAACGAGCTGCAATTATTTTTTCTCCTTTTTTATCAATCACTGCTAATCCATATGAACCTTCAATTAAATTAATTGTTTTTTTAACAGCGATAAATAAACCTTCCTTATAGAACTTGGCTATTAAGTGGGCGATTATCTCTGAATCTGTTTCTGACTTGAGTTTAACCCCCTCTTTTTCTAAGATTTCTTTTAAACTATCATAATTTTCTACAATCCCGTTATGAACAATAGCAATATTTTTTTCCGTATCTAAATGGGGATGAGAATTGATTTCATTAGGAGCACCATGGGTAGCCCAGCGGGTGTGAGCAATCCCAACCGTGCTTAGATTACTAATTATTTTCTTATTTATCAAAACAGCCTCTAACTCTTTAACTTCCCCTTTTCTTTTTACATTAATTAATTTACTATTTTCACTTAAACATAAACCAGCGCTGTCATAACCACGGTATTCCATTTTTTTTAAACCTTCTAGCAATATATTTACCGCTGGTTTTTTACCAATATAAGCAATAATTCCACACATATTTATATTTTTATTAATTTATTTTGCCAATTTTCAGCTGTGATATCTTTCATTTTAAAGGCTGAAGCTAATTTATAATCACCAACTCTAGTTCTTTTTAACTCTTGGAGATAAGCGCCAGTTTTTAACTTATTCCCTAAATCATAGGCCAGTGATCTTATGTAAGTGCCTTTTGAACAATTAACTCTAATCATTAAATTTGGCCACTTATAATTCAGTATCTCAATTTCCTTAATATTAATCAATGATGGCCTTCTTTCAACTTCTAAGCCCTTTCTGGCTAATTCATACAATTTCTGTCCTTTGTGCTTTTTAGCGCTATACATCGGCGCAATCTGCTCTATTTCCCCCTTAAAGTTTATTAAGCCTTTTTTTATATCCTTTAACTCAAGAGCCCTCCCTTTATACTGACTGAGTACTTTCCCTTCTTTATCATAAGTATCGCTCGTTTTTCCTAAATAAATTTGAGCAATGTATTCTTTATCCAAATTAACAAATTGCCCTATCTGCCGAGTTGACTCTCTGCCAATCGCCACTATTAACAAGCCCTCGGCGATTGGATCAAGCGTGCCCGCATGCCCTATTTTCCTAATCCCAGTGATTTTTCTTAAATAAGTAATCACTTTAAATGAACTGATATTTTTATCTTTGTTAATTAATATAAACATTTTAAATTTCTCGACTTAAAAAATTTCTAATATTTAAGTGCTTTATTCCTTGATAATTGTCATGCTCATCAATCATAACATCCATTGATACTACAATTTTTTCATAATTATCCTTTATCTCCAATCGGTCTTCAAACTCCCTTTTTCTATTTTTTTCCGCGATTCCGTACGCCGTTTGTACATATATCGTCTTGTTGTCTTTAAAGGTAACAAAATCTATTTCCTTGTTTTCAATTTTTCCCACATAAACTTCACAAGCTAAGTATTTTAAATGATTAAAAACCAAATTCTCAAATATTTTAGTAATATCTATCTGCTTATAACTAATTATAGCATATCTTAGCCCTAAGTCTTGAAAACAATATTTATCATTTATCTCAAATATTTTTTCCTTGAACCGACATTTTTTTAACCCGCTTTATAAAAAA
>CAYZMF010000038.1:0-6072 GCA_964479455.1 uncultured Gammaproteobacteria bacterium
TAATAAAAAAATCTATGAGATTACTAATCATCGAAGATGATCCAAACATGATCAACTTCTTACAAGCGGCTTTTAAAAAAGACCTCTACATCGTTGATGTAGCCCGTGATGGAGAGATGGGCTCTAAATATGCGAGAGAGAATAAGTATTTCGCAATTATAGTTGACTATCGTTTACCTTTTTTAAACGGTTATGAGATTATAAAAGAAATTAGGCACGACAACGAAAATGTAATTATTATTGGCATCAGTGCTAATAATATTTTAGAAGAAAAAATTAAATGCTTTGAAGTTGGGGCTGATGACTACTTAATTAAGCCCTTCTCGTATTCAGAAATTGCTTCTAGGATTAAAGCAATTAATCGCCGGAAAAGGATAATCCAACATGATAGAATTATTAAATATGCTGACATCATAATGGACTTGGACAACTTTGAAGTTAAAAGGAATACCCATATAATACCTTTGGCTAATAAAGAGTTTTCCTTGCTCCAATTTTTCCTAAATAGTCCCAAGAAGGTTCTCTCTAGGCAAGTTATCATGGAAAATGTTTGGGACATGAACGCTGACGCATTTTCCAATACCATTGAAACTCATATTATGCGTCTAAGAAAAAAATTGGAAAAGCATGGAGCACGACTCATTCATACAATCAGCTCTCATGGCTACAAACTTGATTAATCAAGAACAAAAATATATTGAAATAGGTCGACTCTCAGCCGGCCTATTTCATGATCTCATTAATCCCTTAAGTGCTATCTTGCTTAATCTAGAGGAAGTGGTTAATAATAGAAAATTAAAAGCCAAAGACAGGCATAAATATTGCCAAGAAGCACTTAAGGCGGGATATTGTCTTAATCAATTTATCAGTGATGTTAGCAGTCAAATTGAAGAAAATGGCATTCTTGAAATTTTCAATTTAAAAAAATTAATAAGTACTAGTCAGACCCTATTTAATTATCAATTAATTAAAAATAATATTAGGTTAATTATTGATATTTCTAATAGTATTGAAATAAATGGGATTAAAAGTCGGCTCATTCGAATTATTAATAATTTACTAAGCAATGCCATTCGAGCTTGCCAAGAAAAAAAGATCAAACAAAGATCACTTATTACAATTAAAGCTTATTTCACTAAATTATATTTAGAAATAAAAATTATTGACAATGGAGTGGGTGTATCAGCTGAGTTGGAAAATAAACTATTTCAAGAATTCAGTAGCACTAAGAGCAAAAAATTAGGTTTAAGCGGCTTTGGTTTATACTCTGCCCAAAAAATGCTAAAAAAAGATTTTGAAGGCAAAATAATATACGAAAAAAATATAAGTGGCAGTGCTTTTATTATTCAAATACCAAAAAGACTTGTTAAATAAAATTAAAAAATATACAATGTAGATATATGAAAAATCCTTTAAATCTTTTTAATAATCACAACAAGCAATTAGAATTTGTCTCACATATTATCAATGCTAGCAGCCCAAAGTTAGATTTTTATTTACTAATCGCTTTAGCCACCATAATTACTAGCTTTGGTATTATAGCTGATAACCTAGTTCTAATTATTGCTGGCATGATAATTGCCCCACTTTTATCCTCTCTTTTGGCAATTAGCTTAGGTATTAGTGTCAATAGTTGGCCATTAATTTTTAGGTCAGCTAAAACCTTTTTTCTGTCTAGCTCTATTTCTTTTTTAACCGCTCTTTTAATTGGCCTAGTTTTTCCTCTTCAGGAAAACTCGTGGCCCCTAATACAAAAAATGGAAGTTTCCTACTTCTCATTTTTTATTGCTTTAATTGTTGGTCTAACGGCTGCCTATACTTGGAAAAAGCCAGAAATCAGAGATGCCTTGCCAGGCATTGCCATTGCCGTTACTTTAGTCCCGCCACTAGCCTCCCTTGGCCTTATTATTGCCTCCTTACAACTAAATCAGTTCAATCAAGTATTTCAGTATTTCTTGCTGAATGTTTTAGGGATACTACTGGCCGGCTTATTACTTTTCTTCATCCCTAATCTTTCACACATGCTTAAAGCAAAAAAAATGGCAGAAAAGCAAGTTAAAAGTGATCAAACTAATTAATTAAACGGCTTAAATAATCAACAATTTCTTGTTCACCCATAAGGCAAAACCCGCCATGCCAAAGCAATGGCACTCCTCTAAAAGGTGGTTTTGGATTACAATTATTAAACTTAGCATCAAATTCATTTAAATTCTCGTCATCAAAGTATATTTCTTTAACCTGTAAAGGCGTTTTAGCTTCTAGATCGTTTTCTTCAACAAAAGTATCCACAATTGAACAATACTCGCAGCCACTGCCATTAAAAAGAATCAGCTCTTCATTAATATCAATGTCAATTCTCTCAACAATAGCCTTATCCTCAACTACTTCAATATTCATTAAATTAAAAAAGATAAAGACCAAAGCAATTAGTAAAAAAACTAAGCTAGTAAAAATAATGGTTTTTTTGTTCATAATGGTAATTAAGCGCCCAATATATAATACAAACCTAAGGAGAGGAATATTAAGGCCGCTAATAAATTAAAAAATATAATAAATTTTGGCGATACTATTTTAATTTTTAAAGTTAAAACAGCAATAATAAATATAATTAATTCATCTAGTAAATAGACAAAGATATATAAACCAATGTAGAATAAGGATAAATTAAGTGGGGTTTGTGCTTCAACTAGAATACTAGTAAATAAAACTGGCAAAAAAGCCGAACAAGGGAATTCAATGATAGTAACAATTAGTGCAAAAAGAAAAACGGCCGAAAAAAGAAGCCAAACATTTTTTTTATTCTTAAAAATCTTCTCAATTTTTGGACTTAGTCTCGACATTAAATTATTAGAACTACAAACTGGACCACTTTTATAAGCCTTATAAAATTCCCTCAAAAGATACACTCCCCCCGCTAAGGCTAAAAGGCCAATCAATATTTCAAAGCTACGAATATAAGGGGCAATAAAAGAAAATAATTGGTGCCATAGAAAAACTAAAAGACCATAAGACAAAGCCGTTGTGATTAAAAAAGTCGATCCAAAAAAGAAAATTCTTTTTCTAGATTTTAAAACCATAACTAAGCCTAGTATCAGGACTAAGGCCCCTAAAGAGCAAACATTAAAGCCATCAATCAGGCCTAAAGTAATGGCTAAAACAGGCAAAGAAAAGGCCTTTAGATCTACCTCTCCTATAAAAGGTATCCTATTTAAATCATTTTGAGTGGTCTGAGTATTTTCCAAATCAGCAACAATCTTGTTTTTTGTGTTATCATTAAAACCAATATAGAAATTATCATTAATAAAAATCGCCGGCACTAAGCCCTGTTGATTTTTAGGAACCAAATAGCGAGTATAGAATTCTTGAGCTAATTGAATATTATCAGAGAAATGGTATTTATTTAGTTTAATGTTTAAATCGCTATTTTCTATATACTCATTAAAAAAACTATCGGCGCTAGCACAGTGCGGGCAATTTGAACTAGAAAAAAAATTAATTTCAATAGATTCCTGGGCCAATAAAGGAAAGGGTAGTAATAATATCAATATTGTAAATATAAATAAAAAATTTTTTCTCATATAAATTATTTTAACTCTTCCTTAATCTTTAAAACTATTTTATCTAAATCCCAATCACTTTTCACTAAATAGCTAAAAACAGCATTATTTAAGGCTTCTAAAACCTTGGTTTCATCATTTAAATTAGTTAAAATTATAACCTTAATATTTTTTCCCCAAGAACTTGTTCTTAACTTATTTAACATTGTCAAGCCATCCATTCTTGGCATATTAAGGTCTGATAATATTAAATCTGGTTGTTTTTCTTTAGCTAAACTTAAAGCCTCTGCTCCATCATAAGCAATATAAACTAAATAACCCCCTTCTTTCAGCGAGCTATATAATATTTTGGCTAATAGCTCGTCATCTTCAACAATTAATATTTTTTTAGACATATTTTAATTTAATAATGTGAAGAAAAAAATTGATCCCGTGGGGGTATTTTCTTTGAAAAATAAATCTCCTTGGTGGGCTCTGACTATTTCTCTGGCGATATAAAGACCCAGTCCAGTCCCCTCAACACTTTGCAAATGAGCATTACTGCCTCTAAAAAATTTAGCAAATAAACGCGATTGGTCTAATTTAGGAATACCGATGCCATTATCCTTAATATAGAAAATAGTATATTTTTTTGATTTTTCTGCAGAAATCTCTATTTCCCCTTTAAACTTAGAATACTTACAAGCATTAAAAATTAAATTCTGTAAAACTTGTTTAAGTTTAGCACGATCTGCCCTAATCTGTAAAGTTTCAATTTGGCTATTTCTAATAATTATTTTCTTTTCTTGTATTAAGTATTCATTTTCTAATAGAACTTCTTGTAATAAATCTTTAAAGCGAAAGACCTCTTTTTTTATATTATATTTTTTTCCTAGTTGGATCCTTGAAACATCCAGCAAGTCGTTAAGTAGCCTAATGAGAGTTAAATTGCTAACATTAATTTGTTTAATTAAATCTAAATCTTTTTTTGTCAAGCGTTTATCACTATTTTTTATTAATGAGCCAGCTGCCCACCTTATGCCAGTTAAAGGAGTTCTTAGCTGATGTGAGGCAATGCTGATAAACTCATCCTTGGCTTTATCTAGTTGAATTAAAGTTTTGTTTTGTCCTCTTAAAACCTTGGTGGCCTGACTAACCTCCTTTTTTAAACGAGAGTTAAAGTCTTTAACATTTTGATATAATAAAATATTATCTAAAGCTAGACTTAATTCAAAGGAAACTAGTTCAAGCGTCTTGATGTCTCGTTGGCTATATTTTTCCCTAGAAATAGTTTCTCCAAACATCATTAAATAGTAGGCATGATTATTAATACTTTTAATTGGCACAACAATTTTAATATTAAGCTTTAATAGGGTGGCTAATAAAGGACAATTTCTACTTTTCATCTTATTGGCCAAGTCCTTAATCAGCCATGGCCGATTGCTAGTAAAGAAAGTTTTAAGATTTTTTTCTTCTAAAGTAATTTTTTTAGATTTGAGCCCTAATAGGTTCTTTTTACAATGAACTATGAGTTGTTTATCCTTCACATTATAACTAATAATCGCCCCTGATTTAGAATGAAAAGCGTCGCTTAATAATTTTAGCAAAGATTTAAATATTTTATTTTCATCAAAAGATGAGTGTAGCAATAGGCTAATTTGATAAATTAAATCATTAAGGTCATAAAGAGTTGAAAAAAAGTATTTATTGGAAAGCCTATAAATAAACTTCCTATTATAAATAAAAAAAGCTAAAGCTAAGGAAAAAATTACAACACTACTTAAAAAAGTATAATATGGATGTCTATCATCAATTAGAAATAAGATTAAATAAGCCGGGACTATACTACTGCTAAAAGCTAAAAAATTAACAAAATAACGCCTCATTGTTAATTTAATATTCAATAGATTAAAGTAAACGATTGAGTAAATAATAATAATTGAAAATAAAATTGGAGCCAGTATTGAAATAGGAGGAAAAGGGATTGAATAAGCTGGTAGAAATCTGAAAACTCCTAGTATATTTAAAATTAGGAATCCTAGAATATATAAATAGAGCCTACTCCTTTCCAAACTGCTCTTCTCCTTGCGATACTGTTTTAATAAGTTTTTTAAAAATAAATAGGCAAAAAATATAAAATAAATTACAAAGAAATGATGAACTATTTGGGCCTTAGAATGCATGCCCCAGTTGTAGTAAAATACCTCATTAACGAAATAACTAGTTTGTGATAAAACAAAAAAAGATAAGGACAAGACATAAGCTAAATATAGCAGTCTTTTTCGTTGTTTAGTAAAGTGACTAAGAGCTAAACTAAAATGATATTGAAGAGCGGGCAAAAAAATAATTGCTCCATAAATGAAACGATCCCAATATATTATCAAAGCCTCAGCTTGGCTTCCAAGCATCATATAATTTCCAAATAACCAAAGATGTAAAATAAATGTCAATAAAAAAAATAATCTATTTAACAAAAAATCATAGTTTTTCTTTAAAACTACAATACTTAAAATCAATACTAAAAATAAACTAATAA
>CAYZMF010000039.1:0-5537 GCA_964479455.1 uncultured Gammaproteobacteria bacterium
GGTTTATGCTCAAATTATTTGGTAAAATAAGTGTGAAAAAACAAGAAAGGGTGGAGAAGAAAAAGAGAGAATTAGTAGTAGGTCCTGAATTAGAAATTCAAGAGGACCCTGGCTTAGAAAAAGAAGTTTTTAAACAGTCAATGCTTGAAGTAAGTGAATATATTAGAAATAATGATGGCAAGATTGACCCAGAAACGGTGGAAATGATAACGGGGAAATCACTTGATGAGGTATTTGAAAGCTTAGCTAATGAAAAATTGGAGCTTAGTCTTAGTGAGTTAAAGGACAATATCACTAGCACAATTGATGACATGGATAATAGGCCTAGTGTTTTAGAATTTTTTCGGAAACAATTTAAAAAACCAGCCGCTAAAGCAGCTTTTGTAGCCTTAATGCTTTTTCTAAAATTTTCTCCTGATTTACAAGCCATGGATAAGGGAGATGAAGATAGG
This sequence comes from uncultured Gammaproteobacteria bacterium, assembly GCA_964479455.1. Lineage (GTDB taxonomy): Bacteria > Patescibacteriota > Patescibacteriia > Patescibacteriales > UBA12465 > PWHG01. The sequence goes on from CAYZMF010000039.1 coordinate 453, forward strand.
GATAAGGTGGCTAATAAAACAGAACTAGTTAAGGAGAATAAAGCTGGTGATACTGATACTTATCAAGCGGAAGGTGAAGATTTTGAAAAAGCTAATTTAAGTCCGCGTGAATTTATTGACAGTAATGTTGATAATATAAAAGAGATAATTAAAGAAGCTAAATATCAAGAAGTGATTAATAATCCATATTTACTTTCTTCTTTATATTATTCACAAAAATTTTTAAAACATATTTCCAATGAAGCTAATCAGAAGAATATGGCTACTAAAATAATTGGACCAATCGTAGAAGATTTAAATCCTGAATTTAAATTAGGCGTGATTGATCATTTTAAAAAATTAAGTCAAGAATTAGAACAAGAGAAGGGAGTGGAGATGAGTGAGCTAGAAGTTATGCCTCTTAAGTCAATTGATTATGGTCATGGCATTGGTCATAATGATGCGATTGATCTTTACATTGAAGAAGGTTCCAGTATCTCAGCCATGAGTGATGGCCTGGTGGTCTTGGCAGAAACTGGTTGGAGTTCAGATAATGAAGCCGGCACTAGCTCTTATTTAGGTGGCAATACTATTATTACTTATAACTACAAAACAAATGAGTTTATGAGATATGCTCACTTAGAGGAAGTTAATGTTAAGCCAGGGGAGATGATAAAAGCGGGGGATGACCTAGGAAAGGTAGGCCATACAGGAATGAATGCTTGTAAACCGGGTCATGGTGGTCATTTACATTTAGAAATTAATCAGGTGAATGAAGACGGTAGTAGTCAATTTGTTTATAACAAACAATTGCAAGAAAGGATAAATAAAACTAGAACACTTGCTTCTCACTAGTAATTTTAATTGACTAGTGAACGATTGTTTGCTAGAATATCTTTATATGAAAAACTATAAAGATAAGATCTATAATTTTTACTATCAAAATAAAAGAATGCCTAGTTATAGTGAAATAATGATTTTACTGAATTTTAAATCCAAAAATTCTGTTTTTAAATTAATAACTAGACTGCAAAAAGCTAATTTAATTGCTAAGGATAGCAAGGGTAAATTAATTCCTAAACAAGAATTTCTTAAAGTCTTAGGATTAATTGAGGCTGGTTTTCCTTCTTCAGCTCAGGAAGAGAGCTTAAACACTTTAAGCCTTGATCAGTTTTTAGTTAAAAACAAGGAGGCCAGCTATCTCCTTTCAGTTAGTGGTAATTCCATGAAAGAAGCGGGTATTTTAGCTGGTGATTTAGTTTTGGTCGATAGAAGTCTGAGCGCTAAGATAGGCGATATAGTAATTGCTGAGCTAGATAGTGGCTTTACTATCAAATACTTAAGAAAAAAAGCTAATGCTTTTTATTTACAAGCAGCTAATCCTGATTATAAAGATATATATCCCGAAGAAGAATTAAAAATACTAGCTGTAGTTAAGGCGGTTATTAGAAAATATTAAATATGGAAAAGCTAATTTTACATGTTGATGCTGATGCCTTTTTTGTCTCTTGTGAAATTGTTAAATATCCTAATTTAAAAAATCAGCCAGTGGCTACTGGTCAAGAGAGGGGAATAATATCTTCGTTAAATTATCTAGCTAAAAAATGGGGGGTTAAGCGTGGCATGCCCATTTGGCAAGCTCAGAAAGCTTGTCCTCAACTAAAAGTCCTAGAAGCAAGAACTGATAATTATCAAAAATACTCTGAGCGGATGTATAGTATTATAAAAGAGCATAGCCCCTTAGTGGAGAAATACAGCGTTGATGAGTGTTTTGCTTTAATCGAGTCGGTAAAAACTGCTTATCAAATTAAAAATGATTTAAATAGGAAATTAGGGATTAGTTTTTCTTATGGCTTAGCGAAGACAAAATCTTTAGCTAAAATTGCTTCTAAATTAGATAAACCAGCTGGCTTTGTGCTAATTAGTGAAAGTAATCGGAAGAAGATTTTAGAAGGAGTAAAAATAGAGGAGGTTTGGGGAATTGGCAAGCAAACAAGTCTATATTTTAAAAATTTAGGGGTTTATCGGGTTGATCAATTTCTTTCCTTGAGTTTTAATTATTGGCAAAAAAGGCTAGCTAAAAATTATTTAGAGATATATTTAGAACTACAAGGTCAGTCAATTTATCCAATTAGCAATCAGACTGATATAGCCAAAAGCCTTAGTCGGACCAGAACCTTTAATCCTAATAGTAGTGATCAGAGCTATTTACTAAGCCAATTGTCATTAAACCTAGAAAAAGCCTGTTTTGCCCTCAGGCAAGTTAATTTAGTTAGCGACCATTTGCTTTTCTTTTTAAAAGATAGTCAATTAAATTATCATCAGTTTCAGATTAAATTAGATCAAGCCAGTAATTTGCCTAATGAGATGATTGGGGAAATAGAAAAAAGTTTTTCTTTCATATACAATCCAGATTTAAGTTATCGGGCAACGGGAATAGTTTTAAGTAATTTAAATAAAAAAAATTATTGCCAATCATTATTTTCTCGTTTAAATAAAAAGAAAGACTTAGAAAAACTATTCCAAGTCGGTGATAGTTTAGATAAAAGATTTGGTCATAACTCCCTATTTCTCGCTTCTAGCCTAAAATCACTTAATAATCAAGAGAAATTAACTAAAGACCATAAATTAGCTTTTCTTGGCTTGGTAGATTAAATTTGGCTAAAGATTAATTAGCCTGTATATTGTATATATTAGCTTTTTTAAAAAATTCAAATAATGAAAAAAACTATTAAGCTAAACAATTTAAATTTAAATCTTAAAATTATCAGTCGCCGGCGATCAAGGAAGATTAGTTTTGTTATTAAATCTAAAAACTCTATTATACTTAACAAGCCGTATTATATTCCCGAAAGACTGGCAATTTATTATCTAAAAAAAGAAGCTAAGCTTGTCACTAAGCAAATAGAAGCTTTTAAAGAAATTAAAATTGCCTCTTATCAGGATTCTAAAGAAGAGGCTAGGGTTTTAATAAAAGAACGCCTAGAGCACTTTAATCAAATCTATAAATTTAAATATAATCAGGTCAGAATTAAAAACCAATCAAGCCTTTGGGGTAGTTGTTCACAATCAGCTAATTTAAACTTTAATTATCGCTTGTTTTTTTTGCAAGCTGAGCTTAGAGACTATGTTATTGTCCATGAGCTTTGCCATCTAAAAGAACTCAATCATTCACTAATTTTTTGGCAGTTAGTGGCGCTTGCCATGCCAAATTATAAAGAACTGAGAAAAGAATTAAAGAAAATTAGATTCTAAACTTGTCAATATTGACATAGTTATGTAAATATGCTAGTCTTTGCTTAGAACATTAACAAACTAAAAACTATATACCATGACAATTCTTTTTTTAATTCTTTTTTTAATTGCAATTCTTTTTTTTGCTTGGAGCAGTTATGTCATTGTTCCAGAGCAGTATGAGTATGCCCTGGAGTTTTTTGGTAAACGACAAAGAATGCTCAAGCCTGGCCTTCATCTGATCTGCCTAATTAAATTAGGCTGGTTTTATAATATTAGCAAATCAGTCTATACAGAAGTATGGCAGATTCCTTTATTTAAAAGTGGGGAAGCTAGCAGCTCTAGGTATGAAATCGATTTAGTGGAATTTGCTGATATGTCAGCTAAAGTTGATATGAATATGCTAGTTAAGTGTTCAAATTCAACTGCAGCGGCTTATAACAGTCAAGACCCTGGGTACTTGATGTTAAAACTTATTGAGGCAGCTGTCTCAAATCTTCTATCAAGTATTAATGCTACTGAGGCAATTACCTTAAAGGGAGAAATATCTTTAGCGGCTTTAGCTTATGCTTTAGAGCCGGATGATAGTTCAATTAAAAAGGACACTAGTTTTGACTGGTCCGACTCTTCAAAGACCCTATGGAAGACTAGATTGTTTTTTAATTTTACTCTTTGGGGTTACAAACTTCTAAATGTTACTTTATCTGATGTATTACTGCCCGCAGAAGTAGTGGCTGCTCGTAAAGAAGTAGCCATGTCAGAAATTAATAAAACAGTTGCTGAGAAGCAACAAAAAGTTGAAGTGATCAAAGCGGAAACTGCCTTCAAGGTAAAAGGAAGGGCAAGTTATGCGAGTTGGTATGAAATAGAAGTTTTGTCTAGGGCTAAAGCACAAGAGGTCCAAGCCTTAATAAAAAACAATCCGGGAATGACGGTCGCTCAAGCTCTTGACTTTATTGTTCAAAAAGAAAAATGGACGGCCATCAAAGAGGGGAATTCCCAGGTGATTATAAGTGACGGCTCTACTGTTTCAGATGGGGCCAAGTTTGGCGCCGGTTTTCATGCTAGTAAAAAATCTTAAAAAGGAGGAAGAAAATGAAAATTTTAGTTATTGGGCCAGAGAGCCCAAAAATAGTTAAGAAAGAGGCAAAGGAAAAAATAACAAAGAAAAAGGAGGTAAGCAAGGAAACTACCACTACTGTTGCCAAGAAAACAGCTCAGGAAGCTGGCAGTGGAGCTTTCAGAGTAATTATTTCCTTTATTCTAGCCCTGGGCGCTTATTTCACGGCGCACCATTTCCTGCCAGAAACTCTTGCTCCATGGCAGTTAGAGCTAGCTTCCTTTATTTTCGCACTGCTTGTTTTGAAAGCTATTTCAATGGCTTATGGAAGTAGCGACAAACGGATTAGTGGAGGAGTTTTTTGGTTAATTTTTGCCATTTGTGCTTGGCAATTGGTTAGTGCTTATTCTGACTATGAGCCAAAGGTTAAGGAGCCTGCACAAAGTCACTTTACTGAGGTGTTAACCTTGTATCCACGATCGGAGCCATACATCTTTTACCTTAAAGAGGTGGGAGATAGAACGCCTTTATTTAAGGCGCCAGCTATAAAATATACAGCTCTCTACTCCTCGCATGACTTTGGTTATCGGATTTTTTTTAATGACGGAACTAGTTATCCTGGTGGCCCTGAAATTAAGATCCCAGACAAAAGACATGCGGTTGTCTATATAAAGGCAACCAAACCAAACCAGTATATAAATATTACAATAACTCAAAGATAATATTATAGGGAGTGCTACAATAGCCTCCCTTTTTTTATTTTCCAATTGATGATATAATCTATATATAAAAATAATCTTATGAAATTTAAA
>CAYZMF010000040.1:0-5335 GCA_964479455.1 uncultured Gammaproteobacteria bacterium
TAGCATTATTAATTAGGCGATCAACTCTTTCTTTACGGTCACTTAGGCTCATTTTCTTATTTTTTAAATAATTTTCTTTTAACTTTTTTAATTTTTGATAAGCACTAAAAAAAATGGCAGAAAAAAATTTATTTAAATAAAACCATAATCTAGCAATTAAAACAGAAACTTTGGATAAATCTCTTTCCAATCTTTGTCTAATTATTTTTTCTTTAAATTGCGACTCTTTTTCCTGAGGCATCTTATCAAGATCTAAAATTGCTAAGGCGGGAAACTTTTTAAGAATAATAAAAAGAATGATGAAGAGAGAAATAATAATAATACTAATGGCCAACCAAATTAACATAGATTTACCATTTTCTTAAACTGGTTAAAATTAAGTGAGGCCCGGCCGATTAAAAAGCCATCAATCTCATCTGCTAAATTAAAATCGACTAGATTATTCTCATTAAGACTGCCTCCATAAATAACTGAGATATTATGCTTATACCTTTTTTTAACTAGATCTTTAATATATTGATGTACGATTGTCGCTTGACTGGCCAAGCAGGCTTGTCTCTGACCAATTGCCCAGCGCGGCTCATAAGCAATAATTATATTTTCTAGCTCTGTCTTATTTAAATCTTTTACAGCCTTTAGTAATTGCCCTTTGATAACTTGCTTAGTAATTTTTTTTCTTTTATCTTCCTTTGTTTCCCCCAAACAAAGAATAACCTTTAAATTATTAGCTAGAGCTTGTTTTACTTTTTTAGCTATTAAGGCATTATCTTCTTTTAAAAAACGCCTCTCGCTATGGCCAATGATAACATAAGAAACGCCCAGTTTTTTCAATTCAAGCGGAGAAATTTCGCCAGTCAAAGCTCCTTGCCTTAAATGAGCACAATTCTGAGACCCAATTTGAATATTTTCTTTAGTCTTCTTAAAGCTAGCTATAGCTAGGAAGTCTGGACAGATGATAATAGTTTTTTGTTTATCAAAACTATGATTATTATATTTTTTAAGCAGGGCTAAGGAATCTTTTAGTGATAATTCCATTTTAAAATTAGCTACGAAGTACTTTTTCATAATTTTTTGGCCCATTTAATAGTTTTTAAAATGCCCGTTTTTAAGTTAACTTTAGGCTGCCAGTTTAAAACTGCTTGAGCCCGGCTAATATCTAAAACGCTTCTTCTCTGTTCTCCTAATTTAGCCGGCAAGACTTCAATCTTTAATTTTTCTGCTTGAGCCTCTTCAATTGCTTTCACTACCTGCCACAAATTTGTTTCTAGGCCAGTACCAATATTAATCTCTCCTTGGCAATTAATCTTCATCGCTAAAATCAAGGCGGCTACCACATCAGCAACATAAACAAAATCCCTAGTTTGCTTGCCATCACCAAACATTAAACACTTTTCTTGTTTTATAGCCTTCTCTGTAAAGATGGCAATCACGCCTGCCTCTCCCCCCTTATACTGTCGAGGCCCATAGACATTAGCAAATCTTAAAGTTGTATAATTTAAACCTTTCTCTAGATAGTAATAATTTAAATATTTTTCTACGCATAATTTATGAATTCCATAAGGTGATAAAGGATAGGTGGCTTGCGTTTCCTTGTTTGGAAGTAGGTCGGTATCACCATAAATTGCCCCGCCAGTTGAACTGAAAATCACCTTTTTTATTCCATACTTAAGGCAATTCTCAAAAAGATTCAAGGAGCCCAGCACATTAACCCGATTATCAAAAACTGGGTCCTTAACTGATTTTCGGACATCAATTTGAGCAGCTAAATGAAAAACAAAATCAATCTTTTCTTTTTCAAAAATAAAAGACAAGTCTTCGTCTAACAGGCTCTTATGATAAAAAATAGCTTTTTTGTTTAAATAAGATTTTAGACCTGAACTTAAATCATCAAGCACAATCACCTTATAATTTAAGGCAATTAGAGCATCTACTAAGTTGGAGCCAATAAAGCCAGCCCCGCCACTTACTAATATATTCATAGACTTAAATTATATCACAAAATTATGTTAATTGAAAAAAAATCAATTAATCTTTAATGCTTTAGCATTAACTAAGGCATCGGCAATTTTCTCAGAAGCGCTATAAAGTATCCTTTGATAAGTACTAACTGATGTTTGCATTTGCTTAGCTGATTCTTGTTGATCTAATTTGTGAAGATGCCTTAAACGAAAGGCCTCTATCTCCTCTAAGTCTAGCTCTATCAAGCCCAGTCCTTTTAAAGAAACTCCTTGAGGTTTAAAATATCTAACTCTTGGGCTAAAATCAACCCTTCGTCCTAGTCGTGGCCTAGGCATAATTTTAATCTTCTTTTGTCGCTGGAAAAGCCCTACCTTGGCCACGACCTCTTCTAGTGGCCAGGCCATTTTCCTTGAAATTTTGGGCAACTGCTCCTTGGCATTTACCCATTTTTCTTCCAGTCATTTTTCCTTGGCCACTAGGGCCAGTTCCGTCAAGTTTTGGCATATTTTTATTGTTAATTATAATCTATTATGAGTATACACCCATAATAATCTTTTGTCAAGTGCTTGCCAAGCCTTATTTAAACTGCTAAAATAAGGATATATTAAGGATTAATAATTAAACGATTTACCGACTATAAAAGGTATTTTTTATTTCAAATATGACTAAAGAAACAAAGAAAAATAGTTATTCGGCTGATTCAATTACCGTCTTAGAAGGGCTTGATCCGGTTAGAAAAAGACCGGGTATGTATATTGGCTCTACCTCAAGCACTGGATTACACCATCTAATTTGGGAGGTAGTTGACAACTCTATTGATGAAGCAATGGCTGGATATGCCAGTGAAATCACCGTTTCCCTTTTGCCTGATAATTTAGTGGAAATTAGAGATAACGGTCGAGGTATACCGGTTGAGAAGCACAAAATAACGGGTTTATCAGCCCTGGAAACTGTTTTAACTAAACTCCACGCCGGTGGTAAATTTGGTGGAGGTGGTTATAAGGTGAGTGGCGGCTTGCATGGAGTTGGCGTTTCAGTGGTCAATGCCCTCAGTGAATACTTAAAAGCAGAAATTAGTCGTGATGGCTTTATCTGGCAACAAGAATATAAAAAGGGGCAAGCACAGGGTAAGATAAAAAAAATTGGAAAAACTAAAAGAAATGGAACAGTGATTAGCTTTAAGGCAGATCCAACAATTTTTCCTGAAATAGAATACAGTTGGGGGAAAATTTTAGATCGTCTTAGACAACAGGCTTATTTAACTAAGAAAATTACTATCAATGTGCTTGATAAACGCCCCAGTCATAGTCCAAAACATTATCGTTTCTATTTTGAAGGTGGTGTTAAGTCATATATCAAATCACTTCATAAAAACAAGACAGCCAAGCATGACACTATTTTTTATATTGATCGCGAAATTAACGATAATCGGATAGAAATTGCTCTCCAATACAATGACGAATATAATGAGACAGTTCTTTCTTTTGCTAATAATATTTTTAATAATGAAGGTGGCACCCATTTAGTCGGCTTTAAAACGGCCTTAACTAGAACTTTAAATAATTATGCGCGTAAACAAAACCTCATTAAGGAAAAAGATGAAAATCTAACGGGTGAAGATGTTAGAGAAGGTCTAACTGCTATTGTTAGCGTTAAGTTAAAAGACCCCCAATTTGAAGGTCAAACTAAGGGAAAGCTAGGTAATGCGGAAATGAAAGGCTATGTTGAACAAGTTATGGGTGAATATTTTAATATATTTTTAGAGGAAAACCCGAAAGAAGCGGAATCAATTGTCGCCAAGTGTTTTCTTTCTGCCCAGGCTCGCTTGGCCGCTCGGAGTGCTCGAGCCACTATTTTACGAAAAGGAGCTTTAGAGGGTAGTACTTTACCCGGTAAATTAGCTGACTGCTCTTCTCGCAAGCCCGAAGAATCAGAAATATATATTGTTGAGGGAGATTCTGCTGGCGGTAGTGCCAAGCAGGGCAGAAATCGAAGATTTCAAGCTATTTTACCTTTAAGAGGCAAAATATTGAATGTCGAGCGTGCCCGCTTAGATAAAATGCTAGCCAATATTGAAATAAAGAATTTAGTAATTGCTTTTGGGGTTAATATTTCTGAACAACTAGATATATCTAAACTTAGATATCACCGAATTATAATCATGACTGATGCTGATGTTGATGGTGCCCATATCCGGACCCTGCTTCTAACTCTTTTATTCCGTCATTTTTTAGCTTTAATAGAACAAGGCTATGTCTATATTGCCCAACCTCCTTTATACCAATTAAAAACTGGACAAAAAGTCGTTTATGTCTATAGTGAAGAAGAAAAGGAAATGGCTATTAAAAAAATGAATCAAGACGGTGGAGAGAATAAGATTAATATTCAAAGATATAAGGGTTTAGGTGAAATGAATCCCACTCAGCTTTGGGAAACCACTATGAACCCAGAGACTAGAGTTTTAAAGAGAGTCACTGTTCAAGATGCAGCTCGAGCTGACCAAGTTTTTGATATGTTGATGGGTAGTAATGTTGCCCCTCGTAAACATTTTATTCAAACTCACGCTAAAAAAGTTCAAAATTTAGATATATAAATATGTACTTACAAATTATTCTACCCGTCATTGCTTTCTCTATCGCCCAAGGAACTAAATTTTTAATTAGAAGCTATAAACAAAGAGAACTCATTTGGAGAAATATTTTTTCCTACGCTGACATGCCTTCTGGCCATAGCGCTGTTGTTGTTTCCCTGCTGACAGTGATTGCCTTAATAAATGGTCTAGATTCCGCCGCTTTTGCCATCAGCTTCGTTTTTACTGCTATTGTTATTACTGATGCAATTGGACTGAGAAATTATTTAGGTCAGCACGGAAAAACTTTAAATATTTTAGTTAAGGACCTAAAAGAAGATGACTTCTTAGACGACTTCTATCCTAAACTACTTGAAAGAATTGGACATACGCCCCTTCAAGTAATGGCTGGGGCTTTAATTGGCTTCTTGGTTAGTTATTTTGGATATTTATTTTTTCACTAAATTAATAAAAAATAGTTTAAAGGAATTTTAACTATATTGTTTACTAACTCTAACTCTTTACTGCCAATTACTATGCCATATTTGGCTCTGTTTTGAGGTACTGTCAAATTTTGTGTGTCTGGCGACATAGTTTTTAATCTATTATATACTTAATTAATTTTTAAAAAACCGCCTATTATAGTATAGACGGTAAAGATTTTTGCATATCCTTTGCAAAAATTGTTATTACTTTCTGCTCTAGACCCGTTAATGGGTTAATTACGGTTTTTCTAACTTTTTTTCCTTTAATTTTTCCTTCAATCATTTTAGACTGAAGTTCTAATAATCTTAAGAACTCTTCCAT
>CAYZMF010000041.1:0-4940 GCA_964479455.1 uncultured Gammaproteobacteria bacterium
TATTTCTATCATGCTATATATTTTTCATTCTGCTATATATTTTTTTTCTTGATAAAGACAATTCGGAGGCTATTTTACTAACATCGAGCAGGGAACCGACGCGGGGGGCTAGTAGAATAATTAAATCTCTTAATTCTTGAATATCCTTATAATCACTTAAAATCTTTAAATCTTTTTCAAAAAAAGATGCGAAAATATTTTTTAATATTTCAAGCTTAATCTCTCTGTCCTTAGTTAAGACTACTTCAGGGAAGCCACCATAATCCAAATACTCTTGGTAGTCTAATTTATATTCTTGGGCCTTAATTAGGCTTTGATTAGCTAGAGCTTTCTTAATCCTAAAATCACCTAAGTCCTTGTAATTAATTTTACCATGCCAATATAAGTATTCCTGAAAATTTAAAGGCTCTAATTGAAAAATAAATTTTCGACCAGATAATGATTCAGGGAAAAGATTTTTGAGATAAAAATTAGACGAGCCAGTTAAAAAGAATTTAACCTGGTGGTGATCTATTAAGTACTTTACGATTTTAGTAATCTCCGGAAAATTTTGAATTTCATTTATAAAGATATAAAGATTTTTGCCTTCCTTTGACTTGGCTAAAGTGTATAAATGTTTATATATATTATTGTAATCCAGTTCCTCAAATATTTTAAGATCTAAAGGATTTTCAAAATCAAACCAATATTTTGGCTGACTGGTTGTTTCATAAATTTGCTTCATTAAGCTAGTTTTTCCTACCTGTCTCATGCCTGTGATAATAATAGCATTTTTATGTTCTAGGAATTTGCCTATTTGTTTGTTTATTAATCGTTTTTTTAGCATTATAGAACAAGAATACGCATTCATGTACCTAGATTATATCAAAAATGTAAATTTTGTCAAATTAATCAATCTTTCAAAGGGTGAAACTTCTTTTGAATTCTTTGGGCATAGAGGTCGCTGGCGTGGACATAGCGAGTAGTGGTGTCTAATGACTCGTGGCCTAAGAGAACCTGAATAGCGGCTGGATTAGCTCCAGCCTCAGCTAGGTAGGTAGCAAAGCCATGGCGCAGAGAATGAGCCGAAGTAGGCACATTAATCCCTAAAATTTCCCGATATTGTTTTATTTTCGCTTGTAAATAGTTGGGCGATATCTTCTTATTCTTCATATCACTTGAATTAAGCCCGCGGTAGGGAATAAAGGTGAAGGGGGAGTCATCATGGCGTGTATCAAGGTATTTTTTTAGGATTTTAAGGGCTCGAGGAGTTAAATAGACAAAGCGTTCTTTTTTGCCCTTACCTAAAACGAAAATTCGCCCTTCTTTATCAATCTGCTTGATCTTTAAATTAATTAATTCCGAAATTCTCAGACCGGTAGAGAAGAGAACTTCAAGCATGGCTCGGTTTCTTAAGCCAACAAGGGGGGCTTTTTCTATTGTTGTTGGTGATTCGATTAATTTGACAAGTTCATTTAATTCTGTTATTTGGGGTTTTTTCTTGATGACTTTGGTCATTTTAATCATTTCTGGAGATAGAGGAGAAGGGTAGTCCATATCAATTAAGTATTTTAAATAACTTCTCAGGACTGAGAGCATGCGATTAATAGAGTAGGGATTAAGTTGTTTTTTACTTTTATTGCTCTTGGCCGTTAAGCGATCAAGTGAAGTTAAAGAGGCCTTGTAATTTAAAATATCTTTTTTACTGAGAGATTTAAAACTTAGTTTTGCCTCAACTAAAAAATCAGCGAAGACTTTAAGGTCGCGCTCATAATTGTAGAGGGTTTTGGGGGAATAGTTGTTAACCTTGAGATTTAAGAGAAAATCATCAAGTAGAGGTAAGTTTTTGCTCATATGTTAACTGAGTATAATAACCCTTATACTCGGTTATATTATACTCTTTTATGATCTAATAATCAAGCCAAGTATACTAAGCTGTGGTTGCCAAATTAGCAGTATTTTAATGACTAGGAGAAACAAGGCAATGCTAATTAAGCTATACATTAAGACAGCTAGAAAGAATAAGAATTTAAATAGTCCTTCCATATATTGTTATTTATAATTTATAAAGGCACGGTCACCATAACGAACATCAATATAATTTATGCTCTTAAGGTCTTCTAATTTTTTAAAATAGACTTGTTCTAATTTGAATAATTGCTTGTCAATATCCTCTCTAAGACTGAAATAGACCAGAGCTCCTTCCTTTAAGACCAGCTTAAGATTGTTGTTAAGATCAATTTCAAAGTGGCTTAGCTCTATTTCCTTATTTTTTGATAATTGAAATATTAACAGTATTTTGTCAAGGAGGGATGTTTTAATGTCCAAGCACTTCTTTGGATTATCTAGCTCAAGACCCTCTTTAATAATAACCGGAAAATCGCCTTCATTTTGAAAATCCTGACTAGGAATTGAACAGGCATTTTTATCTCTAAACTCTAAATCATCATTGACCCTTAAAAGAAAATATGGCTGTCTTTCTATTATAGCTATTTTTAAACCATTTGGGAAGATTTTGCTAACCACCACTTCTTTTAATTGGTATTTGTCTATTAAATTATTTTCCACTTCCCTTTTCTTTAATTTTATTAGATTACTGTTTACGATTTCTTCGGAGACATAATTTCTTATATCTTCCCTGCCTACTTCTATGTTTTTAATTAGAAACAAAGGACTAAAGTAGATAATGTAAATTAAAGCAGTTAGAAAAAAAATGATTCCCACAAAAACTATCGTTAATAAGCAATAACGCTTAGCTTTCTTTTTCCTGTAAAAAGGATTTTTTAAATTTTTTTCTTGAAAATCTTTTTTCATTTTTTTATTATTCTTCGTAAATTAGCTGGCCAGGAAAGCAGTAGTTCATAAGGAATTTGTTGGCTTATCTTAGCTAAATTTTCAATTGAATTAGCCTCATTTTTATTACTAGAAATTACTTTAACTCGATCACCAACTTCAGCTTTATTAGCCCCTAAATCGAGGCAGGCCAGGTTCATCGAGATGGTGCCAACCACTTTAGCTTTAAATCTTTTCTTTTTAGCATAGACTTCAAAAATTAAATTAGGACTATTTGACCAGGCTCGTTTAAGGCCTTCACAGTAGCCAAAAGGAATAATGGCGATATTGGTATCCTTCTTAGCAATATAACTAGCTTTATAAGAAACCATTTCGTTAGCCTTGACTTGAGAAATAGCGACTATCTGACTAAAAATATTTATAGCCGGCTGTAAATTTTCAAAAGCGGCTTGGTAATATGGAGAATTCTTGTCAAAGGGATTATAGCCATAGAAAGCCAAGCCAGAGCGGACGGCGCTTAGTAGTTTATCTTTAAGATAGAAAGAGCCAGCACTGTTGGCTAAATGAATTGACTGAGGATTAAACTTGTGTTTTCTGAGGATGTTATAGGCTTGCCAAAATAAATTCAATTGTTTTTGATTATAATTATTGCTGGGGCCTAATTCAGCACAGGCGAGATGTGAACAAAATCCTTGAACAGTAAGTCTGTCTAGATATTTGGAATTACTGAGAATAAAAGAGTTTAAGTCATTGAGCCCTTCCCTGTTCATACCGGTATTGACAAAAAGATGGATTTTAACTCTTTTGCCAAATTTACTCAAGTATCTTAGTTTTTCTTGGTTATAAACAACTAGCTCGACTTTTGACCAATTAAGGTATTGATAGGTTTTATTGGGCATTTCACTGATTATAATTATTTTGCCCTTAAAATATTTTCTAGCAATTAAATATTCAGGAAAGGAATCAACTAATAAATAATTAACTTTCTGCTTATTTAAAATATCAGCAATTTCCTTTATGCCGTGGCCATAAGCATTAGACTTTAAGACAGGCATAATTTCGCCATGACTTATTTTTCTTAAATAGTTTAAATTAGATATTATTTTAGCCTGATCGATTTCTAGGTAATTTAAACTATCATATTTAGGACGATATATTTTTTTTATAAGGTCAATTAAAGGCATAATTTATTTTCTTACCTTTCCTTGGTTTTTATTAATCAAATCAAAAGGCAAGCTATTATCAATTGCTGCTAAACTACCACTAATTTGCTTCTTTGTTAAATTATCTTGGTAGCTATAGACCAGACTAGTTATTAAATCAAGATTTTTATCTAAATCTTTCATCTGAGGGATTACTTTAAGTTCAAAGGCAGCTTGGTAATTTCCACCTTTTTGACTGATAGTATTTACTTGCCAGATAATTCGATGATTATCTTCATCGTAGTTATAGGCACCAGCTAGTAAGCTGAGATTATTAGTTAGCTCTACCCCTTTAGCTAAATTAGCACTCAAAACAAAGTTATTTAAATTATTGCCTAAATTAGCAATTTCAAAGAAAACAAAATAACTAGTTGGGATGCCAACAATTGGAGGAATAGGCCCAAGACCAAGCTGATCTCCCCGCAGATTATGGTAATAGGCGGTAGCTGAGACTTTAGTTTGAGAATTGTAAAATAGATTAAGTAGTTCCTTATCTTGTCTAAATTCTTTTTCTAAATAGTTAAAATTAAACTCTAAATGCCAAGCTATTTGTCTGACTAGGGGATTATCGATTAAAATTTCAGGTCTTATCTCAAGCTCAAGACTCTCAGCGGCAGCCAATTTTTCTAGATTATAGGAATTATTAGTTAAGCTAAAATCATTACTTTGGCTTAAAGCTTTAATCTTAAGATTTTTAATTTCCTCTGATCCATTATTTTTAAGTTTTAAATAAATAATTACAGCCTCATTCTCGTTTAATAAGTTTTTATTTAAACTAGCTTCAATTATTAGAGGGTCTTCTATTACTACTGGCTCAGTCATCGCCCCCTTGTCTTTTAAAAATAGATTGGAGCTGTCTATTCTGGGTTGAAAGAGGATTAGATTAATTAATACAGTAAGCATCAAGAGAATTAATATTGATAAACTAATATCTAAAGCGAAGTGCCAACGATTATTTTGATACCA
>CAYZMF010000042.1:0-4607 GCA_964479455.1 uncultured Gammaproteobacteria bacterium
AATGGAGTTATTATAAAAACAATTTATTAAATATTTTTAAAGTTTGGGAAGGCGGTCTAGCAATTCATGGAGCCATCATAGCTGGCCTTTTAACTATATATTTATTCGCCAAAAAAAAGAAAATAGGTTTTTGGAATTTATTAATCATATTTGTACCCGCTTTAGCTCTAGGTCAAGCCATAGGTCGTTTTGGTAATTGGTTTAACCAAGAACTTTTTGGGCTACCTAGTGATTTAAGCTGGTCAATTCCGATTAGTCCAAGTAATCGACCACTCGCTTATCTTCAATTTGAATATTTTCATCCCACCTTTCTTTATGAAAGTTTGGGAAATTTGTTAATCTTTTTAATTCTATTATTTCTTATTTTCAAATTGAAAAACATTTTGAAAAAGAAAAAACTAGCTCAAATAATTTTAGCTAGCTATTTAATGCTCTATTCTATTTTGCGATTTTCTTTAGAATTTATTAAAGTTGATGAAACACCAGAATTTCTGGGGATCCGTTGGCCACAAATATTTAGTTTGTTCCTAATAGCAATTGCCTTTTGTTTATATATTAAGGTTTTTAAAGCTCACAAATTGACTAAAAAAAATTAATTAGTTATAATTTTATCATTGCGGGTGTCGTATAATGGCTTATTATGTCAGCCTTCCAAGCTGAAGATGGCGGTTCGATTCCGCTCACCCGCTCATATTAATACTTACCAAACTCATAATCAACTAATTTATCTTTAATTGGTCCCTTTCTTATATAATGAAATAATAGTTTAGCTATATTCACTATAGTTTTTATTTGCCCTTCTTTTTCCCAGCGCCGGTTAGAGTAATAAAAAAAAGTAGATTTGAGCATTCTAAATTTACTTACTTTAGAGGCTCTAAGTCCATAATCATAATCTTCGGCTACATATAAATCCTCTCTAAAACCTCCAATCTTAAAATGATTCTCTTTTTTAATTATAATGGCCGCCCCGTTGCTAGCTGGTTTAATATATTGAGCTATACGACAAACGAGCTTGTAAAGCAAGGAGTATAGTCTATAACTTATTTTTTTAGAATTAAATTTTAAATAAATACTGGCAATTCCTAGCTTTCTTTTAACAAACTCTTGATGCGCTCTATTTAAAAAATCCTCTGGCAAAACAACATCAGCATCTAAAAAAAGAAGTATGTCGTGCTTTGCTTGCTTGGCCCCCTCATTTCTCTGATGAGCTGGTTTTTTAGTTGAACTGCTAATATATAGACAATTATTATTTAAAGCAATTTCTTTTGTCTTATCACTAGAATTGGCATCAGAAACTATAATTTCAAAGTCTTGAAAATTCTGTTTTTTAAGACTATTTAACAAGACTGGTAAATATTTTTCTTCATTTAATGTTGGTATGATGATGGATAGCATATTAATTAAATATTTTTTTAGCATAATCCCAGTATTCCTTATCACCTTGTTTCTGCTTAAAATACCACCACTCAGTACCCCAAAAATATATATCTTTAAATTCTAGTTTTTGAGCATATTTTATATTCTCTTTGAATTGGTAAAGATTAAATGATTTGGAAGCTTCTTTAGGACTCAAATGAACGATACTTCCCTTTGGTACCCATGGTTCTGCTTGCAGTTCTATTATAATTCTGTTCTCAGGCTTAATCTTGACTAAATCAGCCTTAAAACGATAAAACCAAGGGGGAAGCGGATATTTGACATAACCAGTTAGTGGTCCCCAAACTATCCTATAAAGAGTAGTGCCAAAAATATCTGCATGTTTTGCTTCTTTTTTCCACAAACTAAGCTCGCCGGTCGCTGATATCAGTATCGGTCTATCATCCAAACTTTTGAGTAATTTTAATTCTTTTTCAAAAAAGGCTTCGTCGCTAGGTGGGCAAATTCCAAAGGCATCAAAAAAGGGCTCGTTTTCTAATTGCCATATCTTAATTGAGTCATAATTTTTATAATGACTAACTACTTTTTCAAGCATAACCAAAACTCTGTCTTGCGTTTCACCTAATTTTTTTTGCATTGCCCAGTCAGGTGCATGACATTCTGGCCACCTAGGCAAACGCCAGCCAATGCTAGCAATAAATTCAATATCTCTTTTTTCTCCTTCTTGGAATATAAAATCATAATATTCAAAGTTGAAAGAATCTTTTTCTAGCTCAATTTCATCCCAATAAATAGGAATTCTAATTTTTTTTACTTTTAAATCGTCAAGTATTTTTAAATAAACTTCTTGCCAATCTAGGCCTAGTTGCTTGGCGTATTTAGTGGAAAAGGTAATTCCAAGGCTGGTCTTATCATTAATCACTAAATTGTCGATCCTTTGTCCCGGCTTTATCTTAGAGAGATATAAAATTGCAAGCATAATGATAAAGATTACTAGGATAAAAATTCTATTTTGCTTTTTTAGCATAGGCTAACTACTTATTAAATATAAACCAAGACCAACTACTAAAATAGCAATTCCTTTTTTTATCAAAACAGGTTTAGAAAAGTCTTCTTTTATTACTTTTGGGAAAAAAAGAGTTGCTATATAACCTAAAATTAATATAAGGGCATATTGAAGACCTTGCATTGCATTTATAATAGCAACTGACCCTAAAGAGATAGCATAATTTTGCAAAACAAAACCCAATGACCCTAAGCCCTGATTGATAAAGACTAAGTAACCGCCTGTTTTCTTCTTTTTTCCTTTAAATACTTTAATTAGCTTGTCTCTGGTGTCTTTATTTAATAGGAATAATAAAACTAGAAAAAATGCCCCTAACCGTGTCCATAAAAAAACATTAAAGAAATTAAAATGATTATAGGCATATTTTGCTCCTATAAAATATAGAGAATAAAATAATCCTGCTAAAATTGCAATCAAATATCCACCCTCTCTTTTGTCACTTGTAAAGCCTAATTTTGTAAAAATTAAATCCCACCACTTTTTTTTAATTGGCAAAAAAGCTATTATAAAAATCCCTAAAATCAGACAAATAAAGCCAAGTAGTTGTTTACCGACAATTAATTCTCTAAAAAATATCAAAGAAAAAAATAAAGAAAAAATTGCAGTTGATCCGCCAATGATTAATAAAACCCGTGAAGCCTCACCTCTTATTAATGATTCAAATAAAAAAAGAAGGGCTAAAGAAAACATGGCCCCAATTAAAACAAGAAAAATAAACCAAGACAAACCTGGCCAGGTTAAAAACCAAGGTGAAAAAATAAGCGCCAATAAGCCCAAGGTGGATACTAAAAAGGCATAGACTCGACTGCTTTTCAAAACATTGTCAACTAGAAATTTATCTAATAAATTAGTAAAAGCTAAAATAAAATAAGCCGCTATAGCTGGATAAATCCAAGACATATTTTTTTATTGTGTAAAATATTTTTCAATTTTATAAGTCCCTAGGCTCTCAGCTGATAAATATGCATTAACCGCGCTTCTAGCTAACCGGCCATCTGAAAGCCAATCTGTCAACCATTCATTTGTATATTTTAAGTTGTCTGCCATATAAGCACCGCCAAAAGAAAATAACCAATCTCTATTTTTAAATTCCTGAGCACCAATTGGCTCATTTAAAATTAAAGGGATTCCTAGGCCCGAATAAAAGCTTAACTCAGATGGTTTAGTCCATAAAATATCCGTATTTCTCATTATTTTATTAAATAAATTAAAATATTGAGCTTTATTTTTATGAAAAACGACTTCAACCATATTTTTGTCTAAACCGATCTTATGTAGTTCCTCTAAAAAATAATCATTCACATCTTCCCTAAATCCAGCCACTAAGTTCAATTTAAGTGAAGCTTCAACAATTAGGCTTTTTAAACTTTTTACTATTTCAATACCCTTTTGCCTCTGAGCACCAGCCCCACCAACTACAAAGCTTATTTCTAAAACATTATTAGTATCTGGTTCATAACTCAGGTCTAAGTCAGCTAGCAGGCCACCATATTTTTCCCTATACACCCCCTGGGGGTCTAAACTTGGCAATCTTTTTACTAAATCTCCTTTTATTATCTCCTTATTAATCGATCCTATGTTTTCCTTTGGCAATGGAAAACCTGTTAAGATAATATTTTTATCTTTTACACCATACATTTGTAAGCGTTTAGCTGATAAATTGGTTGGTACTAAATATTTTACCCGGCTTTTAGTTGCGTTTGGCATGGCCCAGGCCCTAGAAATATCTGCATCGCATAACAAACAATAAATATCCCCTTTATAATTATTATATTCAGCTATATAAGCACCAATAAAGAAGGTGCTAACTAGTGGCAAGGGATTCTTATTTAAGCTCTCAATTAAATTTTTTCCTAAACCTTTTTTTACTTGATTATAAAAGTTAAGTTGTTGCAAACTTTTTTTACTTAAATCTCTCAAGGGATATAAATCGTCTATTCTTTGAAAATAATCCATTATATTGAAAGCGGCTTGTCCAATAAAAGGAACTCGTTTGAAATAAGAAATTTTTTCATAAGCTTGACGACTTTTTTGCCAATACTTTTTTTCTTTAAGGCTAATTCCTGGATAATCATTCACAGCTATTACTCCCTCGTTGCTCAAAAAAACTAAAGGATAAGCGGCTCTTTGGTGTCCGTATCCCATATCAACTGAAACTAGATGA
>CAYZMF010000043.1:0-4470 GCA_964479455.1 uncultured Gammaproteobacteria bacterium
AAAGAATATTTTAAAATACCATATTTAAAAAGAGAAATAAAAGAAAATTTTAATTTTGAGATTTTTACTATTTTAGAAAATAATATTTTTACAGCTGAAGAGAGAGAGCTAAGTTAGAAAGTTTTTAAATAGAGTTTATTAAAAACTTTTCTAAATATGACAGTCAGACTCTTGTTAATAAGGAATTTGAGAGAATAATGATTGAATTCTCTTGGAAATCATCAGTGATAGAGGGTAATACTTATTCATTGTTAGGCACCGAAGCTTTAATTAAGAATAATATCATTGGAGAAGGTCAGACTAGAGAAGAAACGCAAATGATTTTAAATCATAAAGATGCTTTTAATGAGACAATTCACAATAGAGAGCGTTTTCTTAAATTACAATTGGCAGATGTTGAACATATTCACTCTGTTTTAACCAAAAAACTTGGAATAGGAAAAAATATACGAAGAGCTGGGGTGGGTATTACTGGCACAAGATATAGACCCTTAGACAATGAGTCGCAAATAAAAGAGGCTCTGCAAAATATGGTTGATTTGATTAATAAGAAGGAGTTATTTTTTGAAAAAGCTCTTTTAATTTTAATCCTTATCGCCTATATCCAAGTTTTTGAAGATGGGAATAAAAGGACATCAAGGATGATTTCCAATTCAATTTTATTAGCGCATAATTCCATACCGCTTTCTTATAGAATTGTAGATGTTGAAGAATATAAAAAGGCTGTCATATTATTTTATGAGCTAAATAATCTATCCTATTTCAAGTAAATATTTATTGATCAATTTGAAGACGCGGTTAATAATTATTTTAAATAATAGGAAAAGCTCTATAATTATCCATGGAGCTTGTAGTAAAAAAAAATATTTTAGCAATAAATACCCATCACTCTCTAACAGTCATTAGCTGCCTTGGTTGCAGAAACAGTTAAAAACTTTTGTTCAAAAACAATTTTTTAAAATACGCCAATGAGCAAATATCAGAAAAAAAGTCTTAGCTGTTAAAGTCGGCGCCTTTCTTAAAACCTTAAATCTATTGTCAATTTTGACATTTACGCTATAATATATATATGTTATCTTCTGTTTCTAAAATAATAAAACTAAGTAATTATCGTTTGCTTAATAATTTTCCTAAAGATTTTTCCATTTTTAGAAAAGCTTTGAGTAATCTGGTCTTTTTTATTTTAAACACAAAGACAACTGGGCGACTAAATCTCCTTACTAAAGCCGACTTTGTTTCCGCTAAAGAAATAATTCAAAAAGGCGATGTTATTTTAGTCCGAGATTCTAGCAGGGTCTTTAGATTTTTTAGTGGTAAATATTTTAGCCACGCTCTATTGTATATCGGTGAAGATACATGCATCCATGCCAATATTGATGGGGTAAATACAATTTTATTTGAAAAACTTTTTGAAGAATATGATAGCCTCCTGATCATCAGGGCTAATATAAAAGGTGATTTTAAAGAGACTATAAATAAAGCAATTGAATTTGCTAAGCGAAAAATTGGCTTGGCCTATAATTTCTATTTTGAGCATCGCCAGGATCGCTATATCTGTACTCAGTTAATAGAAAGCTCTTTTTTAGAGTCAGGGATTGATTTAAAGATCAGCTCTCAGTGTAAAAATAAAAAAGGGAGATTTAGAATTTTTTCACGAATTCGTCGGGTTATAAAGGCGGATGATTTGCTGAAGGGAGATTTTAAAGTCATCTATTTTTCTAAAGAAATTAGAGAGAAAAGTTATTATGTAGCTAAGAAGAAAGGCCAATTAATTTTGAAAGCTAATCTATAATTAGATTTTTATTTAAATAGTCAGCCTTGCTTTCCCTGTTTTAGTATCTTTTAGAAGGTATTTTTAAAAATAATTGACAAAAATATATTTTTCTAGTATACTTTTTATAAAGTAGATTATTAACTTGTTAAAAAACGGAGGTAGTGATGAATTGGAAAGTTTTATTATTTGTAGTTCTTTTAAATTCACTGCTCTGTTTGCTCCAATATTTGATGGGGCAAATAGACAGCTTAAGAGGTAGAATTGCTCCGCGGCATTCAATTATTCCCGGGACAAGGCAAAAGTTTCTATATTGGGAGGATTTTTACACCCAAACCTATGGAGATTTATTAGGGTTGCTGTGGATAATGAATACTTTTGCTCACTTAATTATAAGTGGCAAGATTGACCATTTAGAGTGGGTTATTTTTGTCATTGTTTGTGTGGGCTCTATTCTTGTCTTCCTCCTTTCGTGCTTAAGCCCTGAGCATAAGCCTGATTGGGGGTATCCGTTGCCAGGTAAAATAAGCTTGGGAGGATTGACCCACCTGCCATATTTTGGTGCTTTGTCGGGCATGGCAGTTATTAGTGCTTTAAATATTGTTCAAGGAGAAATAAAGGGTGCCTTGTTCTGGGCGACCTTAATGGGTGCACTTATTTATTTATTTGCCTTTATATTAGACATTAAGGCAGGAAACTTCGAGCCTCTAAAAAGACTATAAAAAGAAAAGATGGAAGTCAAAAATGGCTTCCTTTTTCATTTAACTTTGACTTTTTTATTTATTACTTGTACTATAGTCAAGCAATCTAAATGATTTAAGTATTTTTTAATTATGAAAAATGAAGTAATATTAAGGTTCGAAAATGTTAGTTTTGAGTATTTAGAGAAAAGGCCAATTTTAAGTGAGGTTAATTTTAGTGTACGCACTGGGCTAAAAATGACCTTAATGGGTCAAAATGGAGCTGGTAAAAGTAGCTTGTTTAGTTTAATTACCGGCGAAAGGAAGCCCAAGGAAGGAAAAGTCTTAATTACTAATAAGGCAAGCATCGCTACTGCCTTGCAGGTTATTAAACGAAGTGATTTTGAAAAAACACTAGAAGAGTATTTTGCCTCTGTTTTTGAAGTGGTCGTGCCTAATTTAAAAAGTGAGATTGCTAAAGTAATGACAGCAGTAAATTTAGAAGTACCAATTGATACTTTAGTGGGCAGTCTATCTGGTGGACAACAGGCTCGTCTGCTTTTAGCTCAGGCCTTAATTCAAAAACCAGATATCTTGCTTTTAGATGAGCCAACTAATAATCTTGACAAGGCGGGAATTGATCATTTAATTGAGTTTTTAGTAATGTATGAAAAAACGGTGATTGTTATCTCCCATGATGCCGACTTTTTAAATTGCTTTACTGAAGGAGTTCTTTACCTAGATTCTTTCACTAAACAAGTTGAAGTTTATGTCGGTGATTATTATTCAGTGGTAGCTGAGATTGAAGCGAGGCTTGAAAGAGAACGCAAGAAGAATGCCCAACTAGAAAAGTTAATCCAAGATCGTAAAGAAAAAGTTAATTTCTTTGCTCATAAGGGCGGTAAGATGAGAAAGTTAGCCAAGAAGATGAAGGAACAAACCAGTGATTTAGAGGAAAGCAAGGTAGAGCTGAGAAGGGAAGATAGAACCATTAGAGACTTTAGCATTCCCGCTCAAGAGCTGAGTGGCAATATTGCTAGTATTAGTCAAGTAAAAATTATTAGAAAGCACGAAGCAGTTTTAAAAAAAGTAGAGATTAATTTAGGCCGACAATCGCGTCTTTTAATTACTGGACCCAATGGCATTGGTAAGAGCACTTTACTGAGAACCTTAGTAGATAATAGTAGTGAGGGAGTAAATATTAAGGAAGGAGTTAAAGTCGGCTATTATAGCCAGGATTTTGCTAGTTTAGATTATAAGCAAACTGTTTTTGATTCCCTTGAGAGTATTTTAGCTAATAATATTGACACTCAACAAATGCGCTCTGTGGCCGCTGGCTTTTTGATCACTGGAGAGTTAATGGGTCATAAAGTAGCGGAGCTATCTGAAGGTCAAAAAGGACTATTATCATTTGCTCGCTTAGTTTTAATGGAACCGGGGCTGTTAATTTTAGATGAACCAACTAATCATATAAACTTCCGACATATCCCGGTAATTGCTAAAGCGATTAATGAGTACCAAGGAGCAATTATCTTAATTAGTCATATGTCTGAATTTTTAGAAAAAATTAGAGTTGATAGTAATTTAGATTTAGATAAACTACTATGAGAAATGAAATAGCCAGGACTAGTTTAAGTTTTACGGGTCTAGGGATTGCTCCTAAGCTTCTAGAGATTTTAACGGAATTAGGGTATTTAAGCCCCACTCCCATTCAAATCCAATCAATTCCTTTGAGTTTAGAAGGAAAAGATTTAGTGGGCATTGCTCAAACTGGGACGGGAAAAACTTTAGCTTTTGGTATTCCTATGCTTCAACTTTTAGCTATTCACAAAGGAATGGGTCTAGTTATTTTACCAACTCGTGAATTAGCTCTACAAGTTGATCAACACCTAAAGGTGATTGGCAAGAAAATAGGTTTAAGAACGGCCGTTTTAATTGGTGGTGAAGCGATTAGCCGGCAGTTTAAAAGCTTAAAGGCTAAGCCTCATATTATTATTGCCACTCCAGGCAGATTAATGG
>CAYZMF010000044.1:0-4436 GCA_964479455.1 uncultured Gammaproteobacteria bacterium
GGCTTTTAATAAAAATGAATTGAACACAATTAAAAAAAATAATTTATTAAATAATGTAATACAATCAAAGATAAATAGCGACCATGAATTAAATATTTATTATAACAATAGTTGTGCCTTAATATACCCGTCCTTGTATGAAGGATTTGGGATCCCAATTATTGAAGCGATGGCTTGTGGAGTCCCCGTCATATGCTCTAATATAAAAGTATTTAGAGAAATTGGAAAAAATATACCCTTATTTTTCGATATTAATAATCGAGGTCAATTACTAAAATGTTTTTATATTATAAATAATGAAAAATATAGTAAAAAATCACACTCAATTGCAAGGGCTGCTTACTTTAATTGGAATAAGACAGTAGAAGATACTTATAAAATCTATAAAAAAATACTAAATGAAAATATCAATAATAACGCCAAGCTATAATAGTGAAAAAACAATTACGCAGACAATAGAAAGTATTATAAACCAAGATTATAAGGATTTTGAATATATTATTATTGATGGTAATTCAACTGATAAAACCTTGGCTATAATCAAAGAGTATAGAAAAAAAATTCCTATTAAATTAGTTTCCGAAAAAGACTTAGGCGTTTATGATGCTATGAATAAAGGAATTAAATTATCCGCAGGGGAAATAATTAGTATTTTAAATTCAGATGACATATATGACAATTCTAATGTTTTAAATAATATACAATCTGCTTTCAAAGAAAATAATAAAGCTGAAATTGTCTATGGTGATATAAAATATTTTTCAAATAATCCTAATCAGACCACTCGTTATTGGAAGGCAGGCAACTATAATGAAAAAAAACTAAATAGTGGCTGGACAATTCCCCATCCCGCCCTATTTGTAAGAAAATCAGTATATCAAAAACATGGGGGATTTAATCTGAGCTTTAAAATTGCAGCTGACTATGAGTTCGTCTTAAGAATTTTAAAAATACACAAAATTAATTCTTTTTACTTGCCACTGATTTGCGTTAGAATGTACAATCAGGGCACTAGCGCTAACAATAGGCTGACTGGTTGGAGAGAATTAAAAAAAGCCTGGAGAGTAAATAATTTAAAAGCCCCAAGACTCTTTATTCTTAGAAGAATCATATTTAAAATCTCACAATATATTTTTAAATAATAAACTATTTCTTCCTCAAAAACACCACCAAGGGCAAAATCATATAGGAGATGAGAGTGGTCCAGGCGGCGCCGTTTAAGCCGATGATGGGGATGAGGATTAGGTTTAAAGCGATATTAGCTAACATTGCTAAGGCATTTAGCTTAAATAAGAGCTTAGCTTTGTTTTCCGAGATTAAGTATTGATTTATCGCCCAACCGAGAAAGAGGCCAAGTCCCGACCAGATGTAAATCTGTAAGATAGGCACAGAGGCTAAATACTCGAGACCAAATATAGCCGGCAAAAAGATTGGAGCAAGGAAGGTGGTGGGAATAGCAATCACTACCGCCACTATCAGCATTAAGAGATAAAGATGTCTTAATCTCTGTTTGTAGACAGCTTGATTGGTAGATTTAGCATTGACAATGGCTGGGAAAAGTGAGGCACAAATGATGCCAGGGACAAAGTACCAGACTTCGGCGAATTTAACGGCGGCGGCGTAAAGACCGACCGCTCTTGGGTCTAAGAAGTACTCAATCATTACCTGATCTATTCGTAGATAGATGAAAGCAGCCGCATTG
This sequence comes from uncultured Gammaproteobacteria bacterium, assembly GCA_964479455.1. GTDB lineage: Bacteria > Patescibacteriota > Patescibacteriia > Patescibacteriales > UBA12465 > PWHG01. The sequence goes on from CAYZMF010000044.1 coordinate 1,703, forward strand.
GCTAAAATTAAAGGCCAGGAGTCTTTAAAAAGACTGAGGGCTAATTTTGGCTTAAAACGCCAATTAGTAAATTTAAGTTTCTTTCTTTTGTAGGTGTAGTAAAGGCCTATCCCTTGCCAGAGAGAGTCTAGGGTGTAAATGATTATTAGATAGTAAAGAGGAAAAGCAAGGGTGATAAACAATACTTTTAAAATAGAGGAAATAATGATAGTAAAAATATGGGCCTTAACATTGTTTTTGGCTTCAACCTTGGCCTGGAAATAGATGCCAATCACATTAATGGCTTGAAAGATGAAAGAGAAGGAATAGATAATGATTAAAAGGCGAGTTAAGGCATCAAAATCAATTAGAAAAACTGCTCCTAGAATTAAAAGAATAGTGATTAGACCACCAACTAATTTCAGTCTAAAGCCCGTTCCTAAAAGCTCATCTCTCCTCTCTGGTTGTTTAACCAGTTCCCGATTTAAAATTACATCTATTCCTAAATTAGCCACTACACTAAAAAGGCTGACAAAGGCAATCGCGTATTGAAAGATGCCATATTGACTAGGGCCTAAGTAGCGAGCAATCCAAGCACCAATAAAAAAGGCCACTATTAGAGAGAGAAATTGACCCATAAACATCCAGCCGGTATTTAAAAAATACCTTTTAAAGCCACTATGCTCTAAGATATAGTGATACCTATGGGGTATTATTTTTTTAAGCAAGTTCATGTCTTTATTATATAGAAAAAGCAACAACTAGGGAAGTTGTCGCTTTATCTTTTGCTTATTATCATTTATATTAATCAATTGTGGCAAATCTCTGGCCAAGGCCACCACCAACCTTAAAGAGTCTGGAGCTATATCTAAAACCTAATTTTTCTAAAATATTATTTAAAGCCACTGGGTCGGCCTGCTCCTGAGCTGTTTTTAGTGACTCGACAATTAACTGAATCTCTTTAATTTGGCTTTCACAATCATTGATCTTGTCATTCCTAGCGGCTACTTTTGCCTCCATTTGTTTGTCCCCACTTTTCTCTAATCGCTGCCTTTCATAATCTAAAACTTTAATATTTCTATCTAAAGTATTCTTTAAAGTAAGTAACTGACTTTCTTGTTGATTTAATTTAACTTGAACAGCATGATTCATTTCTTCCCAGAATTGATTGAAATAGGCTTTCTCTAAATCAGTAATTTTAATTAACTCTGAGTTGCCAAGTCCTCTTTTATGAGCGATCGCAAAAATTAGCTCAGCGTTTTTTTCTAATGCCTCCGCTTTTAGTTTTTGGATTAGTTTATAGTTCAAACCTTGAATTGCTTCATCACCAGCTATCACAAGTAATTTTTTTTCACCATTTTCCAAGCTTTCTAATATCTCAAGAGCACTCTGAACGGCTCGCTCTTGGCTGTCACCAGTTTTTTCCATAGTCTTTACTAAATCCGTTATCTCCTTTAAATCATTAACAATAATCTCACCTGGGTCAAGAGTTTTGCTATAGGTTTTAAAGCTTAATTTGGTCTCCTGTAAAGGCTCTTGTTGAGCGATAAACTTCGCTAAGGTCTCAGCCGACGCCTTCATTGACTGGCTATTATCAAAAGCTAGAATAACTTGCTCATAATCGTTGAAATTAAGCAAAGGATTATCAATAGTTTTTAACTCTCCCTTAAGTTCGATTTTAAATTCAGCCGGGATTGTTGCTATTTTTTCTAAATTATCAACTTTTTCACTTAGGAAATCGGCTTTAACGTAACGACACTGAGCTAAAAGTTTTTGATATAAATCAGAGTCATTATTTTTAATATCTTCAATTTCCTCAGCACTGTATTTTTCATTGCTATCTGGGTTAATTAAATTACTAATATAAGTAACGCCCTCCTCTTCGCCTTCCCTGGGTATTTCAATTTTAAATTCCTTATTTTTCAAAATTTCTATTTGCTCTTTGTTTAGACCGCTTTGAGAAAAATCATAATCAACTAAAGCTTGATAAAAAGCTTGAACCACTGCCTCCCCTCGGGCTAAAGCTAAATACTTATTTTGTCCCTGCCACTGCTCTTTGTTAGTAGCTCTCTCATCACATGAAGCTAAGATTTTAAAATCAGTCTCACTAATTTTAGAAAAATTGTCATTATTTATCGTCTCTAAAAATTTGATGAAAGAATTAATTATTTCTGTTCTATTTTCCTCAGAAATATCGGCTAAGTCCGTATCAAAATAGTTGGATAGATCTAACTGAGCATGTCTTTGAAAGTCTTCAAAACTTATTTTAGAGTCTAATTTATCCCCACTATAATAGGTTTTACCATCATCCACTTCACTTTTTTCTTTAACTAATTCCGTTTTGTCCTCTGATCTTTCTTTATCTAAGGCCGTCCCTTCTTTGGCTTGTAGCTCAGGGGCAAATTTAGCAAACATCATTAAAGCAGCAAAAACAAATTTAAGGGTCGGGCTTTTAAATTTGTCTCTAATAATTGTTAAGATATTAGAGTCATTCCCTGGCTTCTCTTCAATTTTTTTAAGAATTGAAGCCTGTATTTGATCAAGAGTTAAAGATAGACTGGGATCAATTAATTTTAGCTCAAGGATTAACTGCTCCATTGGTATCCCAGTGATTGTTTCCATTTCCTCTAAATCAAAATCGCCCTCACTAATCTGGTCAATCATTCTAGCCATAAGCTCCTTTAGGGCCTCTTTTTCCAATTTAGGCTTGGCTGGAGCGCTGTTGAAATTATCCAAAGATTTAAACATAAATTTA
>CAYZMF010000045.1:0-4342 GCA_964479455.1 uncultured Gammaproteobacteria bacterium
CTATAATTATTAACTATATGTTTAACAAGGAAACTAAAATTCAAAATATTAAAGATGCCGAAACTATTATCGGTTTATCCGTTAAAGTAAAAGGAAATTTTCAAGGGAAGGGCAATATTATAGTAGACGGGCAACTAGAAGGCTCCTTAAAAACCTCCTCTAATTTATTAATTGGGGAAAAAGCTAATTTAAATGCAAACATTGAAGCACTTGAAGCTAATATTAATGGAACAGTTAGTGGGAATATTATGATAAAAAAGTATTTAGCCCTAGGTAAAACTGCAAAAATAACCGGGGATATTGTTTGCTCAGAGATTTCGATTGCCAGAGGAGCACATATTAATGGCAAGTTAATAATAAGCTCAGAACAAGAAAATAAAGATAAAAAAGAGCTTGTTAAAGGCTAATAGATAATCTATGCATTTGTTTGTCTATGACGACTATGTTAATACTGCCCGCCATAAAAAGACCCTTAATAAACTTGAAACAAGGTTAACTGATTTAGGTTTAGGAGGTAAAATAATTAGATTGAATAATATTAGGAATATTAAAAATCTAATCGATCAGGAAATTAAGGCTGGTATAAGAAATATATATGTTGTTGGTAATAATGAAAGTTTGGTAAAAATTATCACAGCATTGTTTAGTGCTAATATTCCAGAGCCATTAAGAAAAGATCTTGTTTTAGCGATAATCCCGATTGGAGGAGTTAAACAATCTATCGCTAGGTCAATGGGAATTTACGACTCACAACTTGCCTGCAATATAATTTTAGCTAGGCTAATAAAAAAAATAAATCTAGGCATTATTGATGATCTAATGTTTGTAAATAAAATAGAGATTTTTAACTCAAAAATCGAATTAGACCTATTTACTGATTACAGCTTCAATGTAATTAAAAAATCAGATATTAAGATAATAAATGTACCTGATAATGTTAATTATATAAAAAACACCAATATATTGAGCGATGATAATTATCTAGACTTAATTATAAATAAAAAAGCAGAAATTACTTATATTAATTTTAAAAAGGCAAAAATAAAAGGAGCCTTTGAGGCCCTCGTGGATAGTCATCTTGTTATAAAAAATCCTAAATTAGTACAATTATTAGACGCCCAAGTAAAATTTATTGTCAGCAAAAATCGCTCTTTTTAGTTTATTTCTTGTTTTACTTTAGTATTTTTCATGACATAAATCTGCTGTAGAGCGGTTAAAAGTGTAAACATAAACCAATAAAGAGTGACTCCCCCAGGCAATGTCGCTCCAATTACAATTGTTATAATTGGCATGAAATAAACCATCTGCTTGCCCATCATATTAGCCATACCCTCTTCTTTACTACTGTTTTCTGCTTTCTCGTTCTTCTTCTTATCCAGCATCATTTTTGCTTGCCAAAATTGAGCACCACCAGCTAAAATGGCTAATAATATATTTGGTTGAGCTAGATTAATAAGTCCTAGAGAAATAGAGTCAATGGTTTCAGGTTTAAACCTTGACAAAAATCCATAAACAAGATTTAAGTGCTGGCCTGGATCATCTTTAAATACCCTAAAAACTGCCCATAAAAATGGTAATTGTATTAAAAGAGGTAGACAAGAGGAAAAAGGATTAACCTTATTCTCTTTATACAACTTCATTAAAGCTTGGCCCATTTCTTCTTTTTTGCCGACGTATTCCTTCTTTATTTGGCTAATCTTAGGCTGAATATCTTGCATTGCCTTTTGCGACTTAATCGCTTGTTTAGATAAGGGGAGCAACAAGACCTTAATTATAATTGTTAGAAAAATAATGGCAATTCCCAAGTCTTGGAAGGCAATTGTGCTATACAAAAAAACAACTAAATTTAGGATTGGTTCATAAAAAAATGTTTGAAAAATTTGAATCATATATTATTTGAGAGGATCAAAGCCTCCTTTGTTAAATGGATTACACCTTAAAACCCTTTTAATGGTTAGATAACTTCCTTTAAAAATACCATATTTACTAATAGCTTGTATGCCATAGTCTGAACAAGTTGGGTGAAAACGACAAAAACCGTGTGGATACATGTATTTCAATGGACCGTGATCAAGTGAAAGAGTTTTTTGATATAATTTTATTATTTTTACGGCTAAATATCTAGGAAAATAACGGAAGGGATTTTTTATCATTTTGTAATTTTTAATTTTCTAAGACAAAAAAGAATATCTTCTTCTATTTGAACATAATCTGCGACCTCTATTTCACTTTTTATAATTAAAACCATATCAGCATAAAACTTAAAGTCTTTTTGGTGCTTGGTTATAATATCTTTTACTTGTCTCCTAATTTTATTTCTTACAACTGCTCCTTTTAGGGTTTTTCTAGAAATAATAATAACAAAGCGTTGAAATCCGATACTGTTTTCCTTAATTAAAACACCAACATATCTATTATAACACTTTTTTTTGTTTTTAAAAACATCATTGATTTCCTGGTCTTTATTTAATTTATTCTGTTTATTTATCATTACTATTTTGACAGACTTTTTCTTTGCTTATCTCTCCTTTTTTTTAAAACAGCTCGCCCGGTTTGCGTGCTCATTCTTTTTCTAAAGCCGTGCTTTTTTTTTGCTCTTCTTTTATTTGGTTGATAGGTTCTTTTCGGCATAAATTTATTTTATAATACAATATAATATTAAACTAGCTTAGCATTAAGCTTTTATTGAGTCAAATTTTTTTCCACTTTTTATTAACAATAAAGCAACAAGGCTCCATCTTGCTTATTGTCTAATATTAACCTATAATTATAATACTCTAATTAGTATTATATGGATAATGAAAAAATTTGGCAAGCTGTATTAGCTGAACTTGAAGTTGGTTTATCTCGTATTAATTTTAATACTTGGTTTAAAGATACTTTTCTAATTTCATTTGATGATCAAGTAGCCGTAATTGGCGTGCCAAGCGCTTTTGTTAAGAAGTGGTTAGAGGAGAAATACTATAAAAATATAGCAAAGTCCTTAGAAAAAATTGTCAATAAAAAAATTAGTGAATTACATTTTAAGGTTGAATTAAGGAAAACCAATACAAATGATAGTGATAACTTAAAGGATAGACCTATTAACGTTTTTTCACTCAAAACTCAAGCAGGGGCGCCAAATAAAACAGAGCTTAGTGAATGTGGCTTAAATGAAAAATATAGCTTTGATAGTTTTGTGGTTGGTAAGGCCAATGAATTAGCTTATGCGGCCTGTAAAGCAGTTGTCAACAGCCTAGGTAAGGCCTATAACCCTTTATTTATATACGGTGGTGTTGGCTTAGGAAAGACCCATCTTTTACAGGCGCTTGGTAATGAAGTAATTAGTCAAAATAAAAAAGTCCTGTATACTAGTAGTGAAAAATTTACAAACAATTATATTCAGGCTGTTCACACCGGAAAAGCTAAAGATTTTAAGAGTATGTATAGGAAGGTTGATCTTTTGTTAGTTGATGATGTTCAGTTTATGGGAGGGAAAGACGGAACACAAGAAGAATTTTTTCATACCTTCAATGAATTACAACAAGATGATAAGCAAATAGTTCTAAGTTCTGATAGACCACCTAAATCAATGCCGGCTATTGAAAAAAGATTAATATCAAGATTTGAATCGGGTATGGTAGCTGATATCGGTAAACCTGACCTAGAAACAAAAATTGCTATTTTAGAAAATAAAGCTAAAGAGAGAAACTTTTCTTTAGATACTGAAATAATTAATTATATTTCAAAAAATGTTCAAAATAATATAAGAGAATTAGAGGGAGCCTTAAATAAAATTATTGTTTTTCACCAAATGAATAATTCAATTCCCACCATTGATAGCGTTTCAAAAGTTTTAGGTGATTATATATCTACAATCCAGCTACGCTCTTTAAGTGCCAAGGACATAATAGAGGCAAGTGCTAAATTTTATGACATCTCTTATAAGGAAATAGTGGGTAATAGCAGAAAAAAGGAGTTAGTTTGGCCAAGACAGGTTTCTATTTATTTAATAAGAGAAGAGCTAGAGTCTTCATATCCTAACATTGGAGAAGCCCTTGGGGGGCGCGATCACACAACCGCTATGCACGCTTACAATAAAATTAAGAAGGAACTTACAGGGAATAATAATGGCCGTGTAAGGCAAGAGATAGAGTCAATTAAACAGCTTTTAAATAATGAAGCATACTAACTGTTAATATCTTGTGTTTAATGATTTAGTTATTTGTGGAAAAAAGTAAAAAAGATTATTTTAAACATTTCTTAAATACACTAAACACAAACTTCTTAACAAACAAAAATCACTTAAATGGCTAAAAATATTAAAAAAATTAACTTGTTAACATATCCACACCCCTTATTA
>CAYZMF010000046.1:0-4336 GCA_964479455.1 uncultured Gammaproteobacteria bacterium
TGTATTCGGCTTAACTAATCAAAGTTTAGCTTTAAGTATCAACGGCCTCCTAGGAATTCTGTCTCTTGTGATTACTATAAACCTTTTAAGGTTTAAAAAAATTACCAAGAAAGCAATAATTGTAGGAGGTGTTTCGGTGCTAGCTTTACCCGCTATGATTTTTAGCCCCAATAGAGATGTAATTTTTCTTACCCTAGGGATTATTATCGGAGTAACTATAGGAATTCAGATTCTTGAAATCTGGAAAAATAAAAGTTCTGGTTCTTATCATCCAACCCAAATTTTTGTAAGCATCGTTTCTTGCACATTTTGGTTGATTTATTCAATCATTATGAATATTTGGGCGATGGAAATAACTAATTCCCTCTTTCTTTTTATCTGGTTTGTTTTATTATTTTCCTATTTGAAATTCAAAAAAAGAAAATGACAATGGTAAATTTACAAAGCTTTCTTGGGTCATCAACAATGGTACTTGCAACCTTGATGGTTTTAATAGCAGTGCCGTCACAAGTAATTAAAAACTATCGGAATAAAAGATGTGAATTCTCTTTTCCTATGGTAATTCTACCTCTGCTGGTCTATATTTCAAGATCAGCTTATTCTCTCACAATTAAAAGTTATTTTATCTTTGTCCCGGATGCAATTGGATTAATATTTTTTATAATCATTCTCTGGCAATACATAAAATACAAAAAACCAAGTTAATCAGACTTGGTTTTTTTATTTGCACGGGATGAGGGAATCGAACCCCCGACTGATGGTTTGGAGCCATCCATTATGCCACTTAACTAATCCCGCAATATTTATTAAAACGATTAATTATAATAAAACAAATAAAATTTACTATAAATAAAAATAAAAATTACTAATAAATCAGACGATAAGTCCTAATAAGTCTCCACAAATACTTCAAAATGTTCCTGTTTATGAAGGCAAGATGGGCAAACAGCAACTGCTTCTAGCCCTTCATGAACATAGCCACAATTATTACACTTCCACCTCTTTGTCTCTTTTTTCTTAAAAACAGTTCCCTCTTCGATATTTTTCAAAAGTTTCTTATAACGATTGGCATGAGCTACTTCGGCCTCGGCTACCTTTCTAAAGAGCGTAGCGATGTCTTGATGGCCTTCCTCCTCAGCCTCATTAGCCATTCTTTGATACATGTCGCTATATTCATAAACCTCGCCTTTAATGGCTTCCTTCAGGTCTGTTTCCGTATTGCCGCTAACTAGACCTAATTGTTTGGCCCACATTTTAGCGTGTTCTTTTTCATTAAGTGCAGTTTCCTGAAAAATATTGGCAATTTGAACATAACCGTTTTTTCGAGCTGTTTTTGCCCAATAATCATATTTAGTCCTGGCCATTGATTCGCCAGCAAAAGCTTCTTCTAAATTTTTTTTTGTTTTTTCTCCTAGCATATATTATTAGATTAATTATTAAACAATTTTTTTCTTACCCTCCTTCACCTCTTTGTATATCTCTTCGCAATTTCTCTTATCTAATTCCTGACAATATTCAAGTTCATAAATATGAAATATTGTAGCGACAATGGCAATGATCAGTGGTCCAATTATTACCCCCCAGAAACCAAACATCATTACTCCGCCAAGAATTGAAAAGATAATAAAGATAGGATTAACCTGGGCCTTGTCTTTAAGCATATAGGCACGAATAATGTTATCAGTATTGCCAATTAAGACTAGCCCCCATAAAAGGACAAATATACCCTGCCAGATTTGACCGATCAGTAGGTAATAGATGCTAACGGGGATATAGAAAATCATGGAACCGATATAGGGGAGAAGGGATAATAAAGCGACTAAGATGCCAGCTAAAAGGGCGGGAAAGCCGACGATTGCAAAGCCAATTGCCCCGACTATACCTTGAGCACCAGCTGTTACAAAAGTAGAGACTAAACCTGTATAGCTAACTTCTTTAAATTTCCGAAAAATTTCTCGATCATATTTGTTAGGTAAGGGCGAGAGATACATTAATTTATTTAACATTTTCTGACCATCTAAAAAGAAAAAGAACATGGTAATAATTATGAAGATAAGAGAGATTATAAAGTTAGTTGTTTCTTTAACAAAGATAGTCGCTCCCGCCATCAACCAATTACTAGCTCCCTTCATAATATCTAAAAAAACATTTTTTAGAGCACCCCCGTCATCACTGATATTTAAAAACGATAATGATCCAGTGGTAAAGATCGGCATTTCAAAAATTTGATCAGGATTATTATTGTTAAAAAATTCAACTGCTTGGATATAAGCGGGGCCTGATTGTTGACCACCATAAACAATTAAACGACTAACTGGAATTATTATGAGCAAAAGAAGGGCTAAGCACATTATTAAAGCCGCTATTTGTCTTCTGCCTTTTAGAAATTTAACTAAACGCAAATATAGTTTATAGAAAATAGAGGCTAAAATAGCAGCTACCAGTATTTCCGTTAGAAAGGGTTTAAGGATAAAATACAAAGCAAAAATTGCGATTGAAAGTAAGACAATTAAAAATGGCTTAGTTAATTTTTGGGCCATAAAAATTAATTACTTAGTCTCTTTGTGTAATGTATGTTTAGCACAAAATTTACAAAACTTCATTAACTGCAATCTTTCTTTTAAAGTCTTCTTATTCTTCCTTGAATAATGAGTAATTTGCTTACATTCCGTACACTCTAACTTAATCATGTTGTCTTGGGACATATTTTTAAATATTCTTTAATAATAATAACTATAAGGTATAAGAAAAAAAGATAAAAGTCAATCATTTTTGACATTTTGGGCAATAATGCGTCCCTCGTCCAGCTAATTTAATCTTTTTTATCTCCGACCGACATACTAGACACTCTTGCCCTCCTCGACCATAAACCTTTAAATGCTGACTAAAGTTTCCTCGCTTACCTTGCCCATCAACAAAGCTGCTAAAAGTCGTGCCCCGCTTAAGAATTGCTTTTTTAATAATTTCATTAACCGTTTTAAAAAGACTAAGCACCTCCCTTCTTTTTAAACTATTAGCCCTTCTCTCTGGCCTAATACCACTTAAAAATAAAGCCTCATCAACATAAATATTACCTAAACCAGCAATCTTTGTCTGATTCAAAAGCAAGGCTTTAATACTAATTTGATGTTTTTTAAATAAATCAATTAAATATTCAACTGTAAAAGATGGACTAAGAGGCTCTGGTCCATAATTTTTCTCTAAAATATCATCCAGCTCAATTTGTTTAACTATTTTTAAATAGCCAAATTTCCGAAGATCATTAAAATGCAAAATGCTTTTATCATTAAAGACAAAAGCCACTCTGGTAAAGCGATTAGGCAAATGACCACCAAATGCTTCTAATTTAGATACATTAGATAAACTGTGACCACCAATAATCTCCTTGTAAATTAATTGACCAGTCATTTTTAAATGAATAAGGAGAGAGTAATTAGAATCTGCTAATTCAACAATCAGCAACTTGCCCCGCCTTTTGATGTCAACTATTTCCTTATTCAATAATTTCTTTTTAAAAAAATTTTCACTAGGAAAAATATTTTTAAAGTCAAATACTTTAATCTCTGTAAATACTTTAGTCGCTAGAGCTTGTTTTAAATCTCGACGCACTGTTTCCACTTCAGGTAGCTCAGGCATATTAAATATATAAAATTAAAAAGACTAAAATGGCTAAAATTAAAATTTCAACAATATATATTTTAAACAAGCTGACACCAATTTTGTCAGGATTAATTAATCTCATATAGCTATATACTAACAGATTAATGAAAATGGAGCAATTAAACAAAAAGACTTTTTAAAAAGTCTTAGATAAATGTGGGCCGGGCTGGATTCGAACCAACGAAGGCTGATGCCAGCAGATTTACAGTCTGCCCCGTTTGACCGCTTCGGTACCGACCCAAGTAATAATTTATATTATATAGAAAGGAAAACTTATGTCAACTAATCGTGGTAATTACAAAACGAACTAGCATATAAGACATAAAGATTACCGCTAAACCAATTGATGCCCAAACTATTGCCCCCCGTCCTTGTTTAATTTTCTCTTGGCTGCCTCCAGAGGTCATCCAGATTAAACCACCGTAAATAAACATCAGTAAAGCCAAGGATCCAACAATCCCAAATATCGAATTTATCACCCTAGCAATGATCGTTTCCGCCTCAACATTATCTCCTAAGGGATTGACTAGATTGACTGTATCAGGAGAATTGTCCCCCCCTTGCTCTTGATTTTCTACATTGCTTCCATCTTCAGAATAAACAAAATTAAAATTAAACAAGAAAAATAAGGCAGCTAGTAGATAACAAAATTTTTTAAATTTCATAAGATTATTTT
>CAYZMF010000047.1:0-4335 GCA_964479455.1 uncultured Gammaproteobacteria bacterium
AATTATATTGTTTTTCAATTGGAAAGCTTATTTTTTTATTTTCCGGAAAAATTATTGCCTCAATCTTATTTACATCGGTACTTTTTTTCTTTTTTCGATAATAAAATGATATTACATTATAAGTGGTATCATTAAAAACTTTTTCTGAAAAAATATTTAGCCTAAGTATTTCAAATTTTTCAAAAAATATATTTCTTATTCTCCTAGAGTTCTCAGCACATAGAAAATTTAGAGGAACAATTACAATCCCTTCTTCAGAATTTAAAAGAGAAAAAAGAGAAACTTGATATAAATCTTCAAAATTTGCCATTTCTCCAGAAAAAAATTCTTCTTTCGTTTTTTTGTCAGCCTTATTTTTATGTAAATAGGGGGGATTTGTGCAAACAAACTGATATTTCTTAATTTTGTTAATTGAGTCATTAAAAAAAATGTTTTTATTGTTTACATAATTTTTATCACAATCAAAACCAATAAGTTTTTTACACTTATTTTTTTTAGCCCACTTCATTAAATCTCCACCTCCAGCAAAGGGGTCATGAACATTTTTGCCTTTGATGTATTTTTCTAGACCTTGTAAAATATAATCTGCGTTTGTGGTAAAAAATTGTCCTAGTTGCTGCTTCATATTTTTAAGTATAGCATAAAGTAGATAAAAAAATTATTAATATTTAAATAACTAGAACAAATGCCTATTGGACCATCCTTAAAGTAATGGTGGTGCTGACAGTTAACTTAATCTAAGTTGAGCTAGGTCGTTAAAGGGTTGTAGCTAGATATATGATAACAAGGTTTTAGGGGGCATCATAGATCATTCAGATATTAGAACAATCATGCAATATGATCACTTAAGTCCAATAATTTTAATAGGTGCGATTAACACTTAGAATTAAAAGTAATTAAGTCTATAAATTTTGGAAACAATATGGCCACAGTCAACGAATTTGGATTTAAAAAGGCTCAAATTTTCGCTCCCACTGCTGTTGGTATTATGACTAATAATGAATAAAACAGACCTTTCAGTCTGTTTTTACTTAATGAGTTCCTACATAGACGGTAGTCAAACCTGTTTTAAGATTAGGTTATTAGAAGAAGTTAAGAAAAATTTAATTACCAATTTTTAGGTTTATGAAAATTTCCAATTTTATCTATTAAGTTATCGGGAAACTGAAAATTAGATAATTTTTCTTTTAAGATATATTTTATATTAGAAGATGCTCTTTGTAATTTTTTATTAGTTCTTAGATAAGGATTTAATATTTCTACTTGTTTTTTTAGTTCATTTTTTACAATTCGCAGTCCGCCAGCTAAATCTGAATCGTTAGATATGATTATTGCTACATCAAATTTATTTTTATGAGCGTCGTTTACTAGTTGTATCCCAAGATTAACATCTGAACCTTTTTCCTCATATTTACTAACTAAGAAATAATTAACGCCTTTAAGTGGTAACAGTTTTGAAATTAATTTATTTACCCAAACTTTCGCTTTTTGAATTTTCTCATTTTTATCTTTTTCTTCGACTCGCGCTTTAAATTCTTTTTCTAAAAATGTTCCGTATATGATTTCTGTATTTGCTAGAGTTCGTAAAGCTCTTAAATATATTTGTTGATTAATTGGACTTTTGGTATCATATTTTCTTTCTTTTATTAAAGCGGTAAAGTATTTGATTTTTATTATATCGTATTTCGGAAAATAGAATTTGCATAACTCTTTAAGATTTAACCATTTGTATTTAGAGCCTTTTAAGATGCCATAAAATATATTAAACCCATCAATATAAACATAGGCTTTTTTCTTTGATGTTTTGCTCATAAAATTTAGATAAAAAGCAAGGACTGCCAAGGCAGTCCCGCGTTCTGCCACCGAAGCGACAGAAGTAGTATATTTATAGTATACACTATTTTATAAAATAATCAAGTTAGTATATTAGTTCAGCATATATTGGTTAAATTTTTTGTTTTTACCTAAAAAAACCTCTTTCGAAGTTGTTCTTGTGTCTTTGAGCGGGTAACGGGAATCGAACCCGTATCTCGTGCTTGGCAAGCACGTATATTAACCATTATATTATACCCGCTTAACTGTGCCGCGGGGGAGAATCGAACTCCCACGATATTGCTACCATTGGATTTTAAGTCCAACGCGTCTACCAATTCCGCCACCGCGGCTAACAGTCTTGTGGAGATGATGGGAGTTGAACCCATGTCTAGTCAGTTCCTTTAAGCACATTTACAAAAATAGTTTGGTTTTTTGTATTTCGCTTTATTCATCAGAAACCAAACAAAAGCGAATAAAGCTAGCTTCTATTGGTTTCAAAACTATCATTGAAGCCCTAATAGTTTCTAAGTCTCAAATATAACACCGGGGTCTAGTCCTGAGACAAAACTAGGCCGATGGTTATGGTCTAAATTTTAAGCCATAACTGGAGCGAAACTTGGAACTTTCCAAGTAAACGCTGTGCCTTTTTTGGCATTTGTTTGTTGTGGTCTATTTTTACGGTTTAGACTAAACCCGTTTTGAATGCCTAAATTTACACTAACTATCGAAGCCCGACATCCCCTTAATATTGCTTTTTGTTAAAGTTCTTATCCTTCTGTCAATATCTCTTTTTTTTATAGACTCTCTCTTGTCTATTTTTTTCTTTCCTTTGGCTAAAGCTATTTCTAGCTTCACTAAACCACGTTTAGTATACATTTTTACTGGAATTAATGTCAAGCCTGCTTCCTGGGTTTTGCCAATTAATTTATTAATTTCTGCTTTTTTAAGTAATAATTTTCGATCTCTTTCTGGATTATAGTCTGGCATTTCTCCGGCTAGTTTATAAGGTGGAATATAGGCTTTAATTAAATAAAGCTCTGCCTTTTTGTCTTTAAAACGCCAAGAAACATATGAACCCTTTAAATTAATTTGACCACTTTTCACTGACTTAACCTCGTGCCCCAACAACATTAAACCAAGCTCATATTTTTCCAGTAAGTGATAGCTATGACTAGCTTTTTTGTTTATCCCCAAAACTCTCATAATTCCACTCTTTTAATTTTTTTATCACCTTATCATTTAATAAATTATGCTTTAAACTTCTCTGATACTCCTTGCTTTCAATAGTTTTTAAGGCCTCGGGTTTATCAGCGTATTGCTTTTTTAAATCTTCTATGATTTTACTTAGCTCATCATCGCTAACGCTAATATTTTCTTTTTTAATAAGTTCTTGAAGTAATAAGGCAAATTTAATTCTTTTAGTCGCTTCTGGAGCGAATTCTAAGATTAACTCTTCTTCTGTTTTCTTAATATGATTTAGATAATCAGTGAATTTAGCCCCTTGAGATTCTAAATTCTTTTTCATCTCCTCAACCATCGCTCTTGACTCTCTTTCAATTAAACTAGCTGGAATATCATCAAAGCTACTCTTAGCCACTAATTGATCGGCTAGATCTTTTTCACTCTCCATCTCTAGCCTTTTTTGTTTTTCTTGCTTTAGATTATCAGCCACTGCTTTTTTTAAAGCCTCTAGGTTCTCTAGTTGCCAGGACTTGGCTAAATCATCATTTAATTCCGGTATTTCTCGATTATAAACCTCCTTAATCTCCACTTTAAAATTAACCTTCTTGCCCGCTAAATGAGCTTGATGATGATCGGAGGGATAATCTAGTACAAATTCCTTTATCTCTCCTTTACTCGCTCCCATTAATTGCTGATCAAATCCTTTGATAAAAAATTCTTGACCAAGGATTATTTGAACATTCTTTGACTGCCCGCCATCAACTGGCACCTTATCAAAAAACAAGGCAATGTCTACTATCAATTTGTCATCTTTTTTAGCTGGACTTAACTTTATAGTTTCCTTGGCACGCGTTTCTTGAATTTTTTTTAAACTAGCCTCAATTTCCTCGTCTTTTACTGCCACCTCTTTGGTTTTAATATTTAATCCTTTATAATCTCCTAGACTTATCTTTGGCAGTAATTCTATTTTTATCTTATAGATAAAATCATTTTCAGGAGCTAATTTAACAATTTCTACCTGGGGTTGACTAGCAATATTCTCACCATCTTCAATATTTTTAGAAATGGCATCATTAACCGTTTTTTTAATGGCAATTTGGGCCGCTTCTTCTAAAATACTCATCTCCCCTACTTTTTGTTTAGCTACCTCAACTGGCACCTTGCCCGGCCTAAAGCCTTCAATTTTCAATTGCTCAGCCACCGATTTAGCCCCTTTTTCGATATACTCCTTGAAATCACTACTTGAAATGACTACTTCCAAGTCAATATTATTTTTTTCCTTATTTTTTTTAATTTCCATACTATCACCTCTTTTAAAATTGCCCTCTTTTGTGAGAC
>CAYZMF010000048.1:0-4314 GCA_964479455.1 uncultured Gammaproteobacteria bacterium
AAAATTCCTTCCCCCCAGCCCCCTTCTTTTTTGCCCGCCCGAGCGTTCAGTTTTGGCTCTGCCGCGCGAAGCACCGAGCGAGGCAACTAATCAACTTTGGTGGACCTTAAGGGACTCGAACCCTTGACCCCCTGCTTGCAAAGCAGGTGCTCTAGCCAACTGAGCTAAAGGCCCATATTGTTTTTATCTTACCTTGGTGCGCCAGCGTTAATTAAGGGGCTCATCATCCATGTAAAAAAGGTACCAAAGTTTCCACTGACAGTCAAGATGCCACCAAAGATAATAAGCATGCCAATTAACTTGTAGCCGAGACGAGAGCCACCCTCTGTTCCCAGGTTTCTATCAAACCACTCTACTCTGCCAAAATTTTGGATTAGCCATTCAGTTTTAATGACCATAAATGCGCCAACGGCCAAGACGATTAAACCTAAAATAATGTTCATAATTTTATCTAATATAATTTAAAGGATTTTGTTTAACTCCATTTATAATTACTTCAAAGTGAATATGAGGGCCAGTTGACCAACCGGTTGACCCCATAGCGGCAATGTGAGCCCCTTTAACAACCTCTTGACCGACATTGACAAATAATTCTGAAGCATGAGCATAGCGAGTTTTTTTACCTCCGCCGTGATTGATAATGATATTATAGCCATAGCCAGTGCTCCAACCAGCAAATTCAACCGTACCGGCTTCAGAGGAATAAAGTGGTGTTCCCGTCTTATTAGCAATATCTAGTCCGGTATGTCGCCATGAATAGTATTGAGTAATGCGATGACCTTGAGTTGGCCAAAGCATTTTTCCATCGCTAGGAATATTAATGGCGGGCCTGTCAGTATTTTTAATAGTTTCTGTACTTGGCCTTTTAGGGACTTGAGCTACTTGTCGAGCAGGGGTGGGGGCTGTTTTTTGACCACCAGGAACAATCAATTGTTGTTTAATAGAAATTATATCACCCCTAATATTATTATACGCAGAAATTTGATCATTATCAACTCCATAAAGATTAGCAATTGATCCTATAGTTTCATTTTTTTTAACCTCGTGTAAAATTCCATCTGTTGGCAAAATTGTTAATTTTTTGCCGGGCTTAATTAAACTGAAAGCACTCAAATTATTAGCCCATAAAATCGTGTTAACCCTTAGGTTAAATTTTCGAGCAATCGCGCTAACTGTATCTCCACTTTGAATTTCATATTCTATAATCTCTGATCGCTGACTTAGATTACTGTTATCATTTACGCCCTCAGATAGATTTATAGCAACCTGCCTTTTATTTAAACTAAAATCATTAAATGAGGCCGGAATATTAGCGGTATCGTCTCTTTTAGTCAGGGATTCATTAAATTGACTTTCACTAGCATATCTCCTAGTATTTAATTCACTTAAGTCAGCATAAATTAAAGTTCCTTGGGTGATAAAAGTTTCTTGATTTAATTTTTCTAAATCGTCCATAACAGCATTAGCCATAATGCTCTTTTTCATTCTCTCAGTATTAGTATTGGCCTGACCTTTGGTGCTAAGACTAAAAAATATGAAGATAATACTTAAAAAAATGGCTAAGGCGTGGATTGCTTTTTGGTGGAAAAAAGTATTAGCCCCCTTTTCTTTCATTTCATATGTTTTAATGCGAAATATTAAATAATATAATTGAATTAATATTTTGTAAAATAAAAACTTAAAGATTATTTGAATAATTTTAAAAATAAATAAAAATACCTGACTGATAAAAATTTTCAGCCAATTTAAAATTTTGAAGAAGAATAATAATATATCTACTAAAATTTGCTTCATAAAAACTTATCTTACAATAATATCATTTTTTAGACAATAATAGTAATCTTTGCTATATTTGTACATATAATAATAAACTTATGAGTAAATGTAGTCCAATTGTTTTAATGATATTAGATGGCTGGGGACATCGCCAGGATGCTCTCTACAATGCCATTAGTCAAGCTAAAACACCATTTTTAGATGAGCTTTTAAATGAGCATCCTTGGGGTCTTTTACGGTGTAGCGGAGAAGAAGTGGGCTTGCCAAAAGGCTTTATGGGAAATTCTGAAGTTGGCCATTTAAATATTGGAGCCGGACGAGTAGTTAATCAAGACTTAAGTAGAATAAATGAGGCTATTTTTGCTAAAAGCTTTTTTAGGAATAAAGAATTAATTAAAATGTTTAAAAAGAGGAAAACTATTCACCTTTTAGGCCTCTTATCAGACGGTGGCGTCCATTCTCATATTTCGCATTTTGAGGCCATTTTAAAAATGGCTAAAAACTATAAAACAAAAGTAGTTATACACCCTATTTTAGATGGACGCGACACTTTACCAAGTTCTGCCCATATATATCTTAAGCAATTATTGAAAATGATTAAAAAATATCAACTGGGAGAAATTGCCACTCTTAGTGGTCGTTACTACAGCATGGATAGAGATAAAAGGTGGTCAAGAACAAAATTAGCTCTTAAGGCCTTAACTAATGGCCTACCTTATAGCCAGCAAAGCCCTTTAGAATACATTAAAACTAATTATCTGAAAGGAGTTAGTGATGAATTTGTTAAACCAATCTGTTTTAATAAAGACTTAAGGATAAAAGCTGGTGATTCATTATTATGTTTAAATTTTCGAGCTGATCGAGTTCGGCAGATAATTAGCTTAATAAAAGAAGAATTTAAAAAAATCAATATATTAGGAATGACAAGCTATGATGAAAAATTAAATATCAAGTCAGTTTTTTTGCCGTTGAAGATAAAAAATAATTTAGCCGAAATTGTTAGCAAGAAGAACTTAAAGCAATTGCGGATTGCCGAGACAGAAAAATATGCCCATGTTACTTTCTTCTTTAACTCAGGAAAAGATCAGCCCTATAAAGGAGAAGATAGAATTTTAGTACCCTCACCTAAAGGGGTGGCTACTTATGACCTGAAACCAGAAATGAGTGCCCCTTTAATTACTAAAAAATTACTAAAAGCTTTAGACAAGAAGAAATATGACTTTGTTTTAGTAAATTACGCCAATTGCGATATGGTCGGTCATAGTGGTTTAATGAGGCCGACCATTAAAGCAGTTGAAGTAGTTGATCGACAAGTAGAACAGATTGTTAAAAAGGTTTTAGCTTTAAAGGGGGTTTTAATTATTAGCGCTGATCATGGCAATGCAGAAATGCTAGCTGATAAAAATGGAAAAAAATACACCGCTCACACCACCAATCCAGTTAAATGTATTATTGTAGGCTCAGATATCAAAAAAAATCAGACTAAATTTACTAAGCAGTCTAGTTTAGCAGATATAGCACCGACTGTTTTAAAGTTATTGAATATTAAAAAAGCCAAAGAAATGACTGGTCAGAGTTTAATTAAGTAATTATTTTAAAGCGTTGATTATTCTGATAAGGTAGTGGCCCTCTTTTTAAACAGTAATCCTTCAAAGATTTTTTGAAATAATTAGGCTTTTGTTGTTGGATTAAGCCGACAATAAAGTAGCCCAAAGCTAAAGCAAAGGCCGGGCCAACTTTATGGGGAAGTTTAAGTTCTAGTCTGTTTTTCTTATCAGCAAAATACTCATTATCACCAAAACTAATTACCAATTCTTTTTTATCTTGGTAAATAAATTTGGCGTGTCTGGCCTGGCCATAGGAAAAAGCGCGCAGACTAGATTTAGCCGCAAACAATTCATCATCTTTAACTTTAATCATATCAGCCACCGCCCGCCATTTATCGGGTAAAATAAAAGTGAAGTAAGAGAAGTTTTTTAACCTACCTTCTATCTTTAGATTTTTTAAATATTTAATCATTTCTTCAATATTTTCATTCCCTAAACTAAGCAACATGGAAAAATAACTAGAGAAGTTGTAGGAATAAGGTTCGGCTAATTTTTTAAAAACATAGTGAGTATCGGCGAGTTTAATGGTGCTGGCTTGAGAATTGCAAGTTAGTAAAGTGACGGCAATTTTTCTCTTTTTTAATTCCTTCATCTCCCAGACGGCATCCTTCTCGCCTGAAGCCGAGATAAGGACCGCCTTTTTAATGACTCTATTTGAAATAAGCTCTTTAAAGATATTAAGGGTATTTTTTAAATTACTTTCATCAGCAAAAATAGTGGCCTGCTTACTTAAGAGCAATTTAGCGGTATTAAAGGCATTGACACTGCCAACCGCTAAAATCAACTTGTCTTTCGGGAGCTTAATTTTTGACCTTTTTTCTTGACTAAAAAACTCTAAGGCCCTTAAAACTGATTCGTTTAAATAAGGGATTTGATTACTTGTCATATTTTTTTAATTAATATCTTTTTAATTATAACACAAATTTATAAT
>CAYZMF010000049.1:0-4293 GCA_964479455.1 uncultured Gammaproteobacteria bacterium
ACTGCTTTTATTACTTTCTTTCTTTTCATAATTTTATCTTTTTAAAATTTTAACAAAGGTATCCGCGGGAATATCAACGCTCCCCTTGCCGGCTTGAAGCATTTTCTTCTTTCCTTTTTTCTGTTTTTCCAGTAATTTCCTTTTACGACTGACATCACCGCCATAGAGTTTAGCGGTCACATCTTTACGCATCGCACTCAATCTTTCTGAGGCAATAATTTTACCACCAATCGCTGCTTGAATTTTTAAAACAAACATTTGCTTATCTAAACTATCTTTTAAGATATTGACAATCGCCTTGCCCTGGCGAAAAGCTTCATCTCGATAAACAATTACTGCTAAGGCTTCAATTGCTTCTTCAGCCACTAAAATATCCATCTTAACTACATCGGCTAAGCGATAATCTAGGTATTCATAATTAATTGAAGCATAGCCAGAGGTGACGCTTTTTAGTTTATCATAGAAATCAGTTAATATCGAAGCTAAGGGCATTTCATAATGTAGAATTACCCTCTTATCAATCTCAGAACTGCCACTAATATACTGAGTATTTTTGTAAACTCCTTTTTTTTCTTGAACTAAATTCATAACATTGCCAATATAATCTGAGGGGCTAATAATATCTAAGGACACCCAAGGCTCGGCAATTGATTCTAGGTAATTAGCATCTGGCAATTTCTGCGGGGTTCTAATAATTTCTTCAGCTTGATCTTTTGTTTTAACTCGATAAGCCACGCTGGGCATAGTTACAATTAAATCTAGATTATATTCACGGCGTAGTCTTTCTTGAAAAATTTCTAAATGAAGAAGACCTAAAAAACCACAGCGAAAACCATAGCCTAAAGCATCTGAATGCTCAGGTTCATAAATTAAGGCCGAATCGCTTAATTTTAATTTCTCCACCGCTTCTCTTAAATCATTTAAATCACTGCCTTCTTTAGGAAAAATGCCAGCAAAAACCATTGGTTTCACATCCTGATATCCCGCTAGTGGCTCTGACTTGTAAGCATTTAAGGTCATCGTATCACCCACCTTACAATCAGCCACCTGCTTAAAGCCGGTCACTACATAACCAATTTCTCCGGCTTTTAAAATATCAGTCGAAACATAATTAGGTTTAAAAATACCAATATCTAAAACCTCGCTAACTGCCTTAGTGGCCAGTAGTTTAATTTTATCTCCTTTTTTAATCTCACCATCAAAAACGCGAACAAAAGCTAAAACCCCCTTATAGTCATCATAGCGTGAATCAAAAATCAAGGCCCTGGCCCCTTCATTTAGACTACTTTTCTGAGGGTCTTTACCTAATTCAATAACCGCTTCTAATATCTCTAAAACTCCTTGTCCGGTCTTGCCGGAGGCTAAAATTATTTCTGATTTTTGGCAACCTAAAAGTTGACAGATTTCAGCTGATACTTTTTCTACCATGGCGGCTGGCAAATCAATCTTGTTTAAAACAGGGATAATATGTAAGTCTTGTTCAATCGCTAAATAGAGGTTAGCTAGGGTTTGAGCCTGAATGCCTTGGCTAGCGTCAACTAAAAGAACAGCCGTCTCGACCGCTGCTAAAGAACGGGAAACTTCATAAGAAAAATCTACATGACCCGGCGTGTCAATTAAATTTAACTGCCAGCCATTATACTCCATCGTGGCTGGTTGTAATTTTATAGTAATACCCCTTTCTCTTTCAATATCCATCCCGTCTAAAATCTGATCTTTCATTTTTCTTTTTTCCACTGTATTAGTAAGTTCTAGCATCCTATCGGCTAAGGTAGACTTGCCGTGATCAATATGCGCAATGATGCAAAAATTTCGAATTTTTTTCATAATTATAACCCTCTAGCTTCCCCTGAATCAAAGCTAGTTATTTTTTTAAATGATAATTTTCTTTTTACGACCCTAAGTAAATCTAAAAGCTCTTCATTTCTAAGCCAATAGCAGATAAGGAGATATACCAGTATACCTGATAAACTGCAAACTATCAATTGGGTAGCTACCCCTAAAAAAGTACTCATGTCAATAAAGGGCCAAATAGCTGTTTTGGTAAATTGAATACTTAGACCACTAAAAATTGAAGCCAAAGAAAAAACAAAAACTGATGATAGAATTGATGATAAGTTCAAACTACCTAACTTTAGGTGAAGCGTGAAGAAAAGAGCAATAAATTGGAAAATACTAGCGATTGAAAAAGCTAAAACTAGACCTCTAATTCCCCAAATCGGGCTAAGATAAAGGGCTAAGATCAAATTCATTGCTACTGACAGAAGGCCTAGAAAAAAAGGACTAAAGGAATCTTCTTTGGCATAAAATACTCTCACTAAAAGAGGAATAGTGGATTGAGCAAAAAGACTTAAGGAGAAAATGGCTAAAGCGTCCATCGTTAAAATTGTGTCTTGCCAAGAAAAATTACCGGTTCCAAAAATAACTCGCACTATTTGCGCCCTTAAGGTAATTAAAAGAACAGTCGCTAAAACCACAAAAAACAAAATTTTCTTGATTGTCTTATTAAATATCAAAACAGTGTTTTCAATATTGTTAATATTTTGAGCTAGAGCGGGAAAAGCGGCAATTGCAAAAGAAATGCCAAACAGGCCAATTGGCAAAGACTGTAAATTATTAGCTAAATTAAAAACTGTTAGAGAGCCACTAGCTAAATTAGAGGCAATGATAGTGATAACAATTAAATTTAGTTGCCCAACTGCTAAACTTAAGGTTCGGGGCACCATTAGACGGGCTAATCTTCTTAGGGTTTTATCTTTAAGATCAACAATAAATTGGAATTTCCAAGACAAGCCACGGAGAGCTAAAATTTGAATTAACATATGAAGGAATGCCCCCAAAACTACGCCCCAAGCAAGACCACTTAAACCTAAATGGTCTACTAAAAAAACGGCTCCGAAAATAATGCCTAGGTTATAGAAAATAGGGGCTAAGGAATAGGCAACAAAGCGTTTAAATGACTGCAAGACCCCACCAACTAAACTGGAGATTCCTAGTAAGATAGGAGAGAGAGACATTATGCTGGTTAAAAGAGCGGTTGTTTGTTTGGCTTGACTGGAAAACCCCGGACTGATTAGATTAACGATATCGCCAACAAAAATAAGGGAAATTATAGAGATAATGGCTAAGGAAATAACCAAGATATTTAAAGTATTATTAGTTAAACGCCAAGCTCTTTTTTTGTCTTTTTCCTTTATCAATGATGAAAAAATTGGGATAAAGCCAGCCGAAAGAGCTCCTAAAACAAGAAGATTATATAATAAATCAGGTAAACGAAAGGCAGCAAAATAAATATCTAGATTCTCAGAAGCACCAAAGCTGCCGGCTAAAATTCTGTCACGCAAGACCCCTAAAAAGCGTGAGGTTAGAGAAGTAATGGCAATTAAAAAAGCGGCGCTGGCAATCCCATCAACTGGTTTTTGAATAAGTTTTTGCCAATATTTAAATATTTTCATTTTTTTTAATTAGTAGATATAAACCAAGCAGAAACCAAAAACTGATTATGAATAAGGGGTTGAGAAATACTAAAACTAAAGTCGGGAAAAAATATTCTAAAATGACAATGTAGAAAATAATTAAACTTAGGAATGTATATACTTGTTTTAGCATAAAAAAATTTTTAAAACTCCAAAGCCTCTATTTGCCAAGGATAAATTTGTTTAATCTTGTCGAGCCTGCTTTCCCCTTTGTTCATTACTTTGCAATACGCTAAATCGAGTGAGTAATTTTTCATATTGCTTAATTCACTGCGAATATTTTTACTAAAAAACTGAATTAATTTAATAATATAAGTTTGCTCTAGAATAAAAAGATATTTATAAACAGTTTGTCTGGCCATATTTAAACTATTAGCCAGTTCACTGACATTAAGCAAATCTCCAACCTGAGCCACTAAAAATCTTAGTAAGTTATTAAATTTCTTCAAATCCTTAATATCACGATAAATATATTTTTCAATAATTTCTAGCTTTATTGTTCTGCCTACTAATGAATTTTTAAATTTAGACTTAATCGCAAAGCTTGAAGATCCAGAAACCATTAATTTAAAATCATCCTTATAATGCTCATAGAAGATTTTACCAGCTCTCTTTTTTTTTCTCTTAATATACTTAATCACCTCCTCCGCCCCTAAATTGGCTAAATTTAAAAACTCCTCTCTTTCTAAGTCAAAATAGAAAATATCTTGATTATAGTGTTTTTCTAGATTCTCAATTACCATTTTCATCAAAGTGGTTTTACCAACTTGCCGAGACCCGTGTATAACAATAATCTCGGGAATATCCAATAATTTTA
>CAYZMF010000050.1:0-4161 GCA_964479455.1 uncultured Gammaproteobacteria bacterium
TTGGCGGAGAGGGTGGGATTCGAACCCACGGTACCCTTTCAGGTACGACAGTTTTCAAGACTGTTCCATTCGACCGCTCTGGCACCTCTCCTAATATTAGCTATTTTAACCATTTCTCAGAAAAATACAAGTCCTTCAATTCAGATCTATTTAATTCCTTATACTCCCCTAACTTTAAATTACTTAGATGAAGATTATTTATCGATACTCTCTCAAGGCTGATAAGGGTGATTTTAAGGGCTTTAAAAATTCTTCTAAGCTGGTGGTTTTTGCCTTCTGTTAAAGTAATTAAGTAATAATTATTTTCTTTGTTAATGCTTTTGACTTTTAGTATTTCGCCATTATCTTTAATCCCTTTTCTTATTTCTTCTATTTCTTTTTTGTCTAAATCCCGCTTAAGTTTTAGCTTATAATCTTTTCGATGTCCGTAGCGAGGGTGGCTGAGTTGATTAATTAAGTTCCCGCTATTGCTTAGGAGTAATAATCCTTGGCTATTTTTATCTAATCTGCCGATTATGTTAAGTGATTGATATTTTTTAGGTAGTAATTGGTAGATGTTTTTTTCATTATTAAATCTTTTCTTTGTACAGACATAATCAAGTGGCTTATTAAGCATGATAACAATTAATTTTTCGTTTAGATTATTAAGCAAATTATTATTTACGCAAACCTTGTCTTTAGGGCCAACAATTTGACCTAATTGAGCAATGTTTTTGTTTAACTTTACAGCCCCTTCTCTGATTAATTTTTCTGCTTGGCGCCGGCTATAGTTAGTATTTAAAGCAATATATTTATTTAAGTGCATAGGACTTCTTATTCCTTAGTTTAACTATGGCAGCCAGAGCAATGATTAGCCAAAAAAGAATAGCTAAATCATTTTTAAAATAAGGGACATCAACTAAGCCGTGAATTAGAATAACTAGGATTGAGCTAATAATTCCTAAAATAATTGCTCTTTGTTTTTTGTCTATTTTCTTTAATTTTAATAATAATTCAAAAAGCACTCTAAAAATTAGGAAAATAAAAAAGAGGGCGCCAAACAAACCTAGCTCACTCCAGAAGTTTAAAAAGATATTATGAGGGTAAAGGTATATTTCTACTGGTTGCCAGACTTTTTTACGATAGTTTTCGTCCCAAACAGTTTTATGATGCCAGAGAGGATCGTCGTTTTTAACAAAAATTCCATCTTGGTGATAGGGTTTTAAGGCTATTTGATAATTATTTAAACCAGCCCCAGTAATCATCCTTCCGTCCTTTAACATGGCTGTTGTTTCTTGCCATTGTTGTTTTCTAATTTGACCACTTAGGTCTTTTAAGGCAATTCTTTGTTTAATGTAGCTAAGAGCAGGTTGGTAAAGAAATAATAACAGGGTGCTAATTAATACAATTATTAAAGCTAGTTTTCTGCTAGATTTGTTATATAAAATCAGGAAGAATAAAAAAGAGAGAAAGACGGCAATTAAGGCGCCAAAGGATTGGGACAAGATCATGGAAGCGATTGAAATGATAAGGGTGATGAGAATAAATATTTTTTGATTAGCAACTATTAAATTTGATCTTTTAGGATAGTTGAAATAAAGTCCAAGCATTAAAAGAATAATCGGGCCGAGAAAAAGACCCAGAGCGTTAGGATAGTTAAAAACTGAGCTTATCTCGGAGCTAAAGAGAGGGTCAATAGCACTTATTTGCTGCCAAAGAGCAATTAGGCTGAGATAAAAAGCGGATATTACAAGAGGCCAGACTATTTTTTTAGTTGAGCCTTTGCTGATATTAATGATTAGGATGTAAACAATAATTGGCTCTAGGAAGTAGGCCTTAAAGATGCCTAGGGCAGAGAGATTAAAATTGACCAAGAGTAAGCTAAGCCAAGCAATAAGCAAAATTAAAATAATTTCAAAGCGATAGGGATATTTTTTATACCTTATTAACCAATTTTTTTTCTTTAATCTTTTCCAGGGTTGGCTTTTAAATAGCCAAAGAGCAAAAAGAGCCAGAATCATTATTTCTAAGAAAGTGGTGGGGATGGAAAAAATAGAGAATCTAATCAAGTAGCTAGGTAAAAGTGAGAGCAACATAAAAAGGCCCCAGTTTAAATTTATTAAACTGATAATAAAGAAAAAAATTAGGGCAAGGATAATAAGAGTATTCATGTTTTTATTATAGCATTTTAATACAAAAAAAGACTATTACTAAATAATCTTTTTTCTTATACATACTTTAATTAGCTCTTTCTACATATTCTCCTGTGTCAGTATTAATTCTAATAATATCATTTTCGTTAATAAACATTGGGACACTAATCTTGGCGCTGGTTTCTATTTCAACTGTTTTGTTTACATTGCCAGCTGAATTGCCTTTAATTCCTGGGGGGGCGCTAATAACTTTAAAATCCATTTTAATTGGCAGATTAATAGAAACAGCCTGATTATTATAATACAAAACATCAATATCAGTATTTTCTTTAAGAAACTTTGTTTTATCGCCTAAATTATCTAGTGACAAGCTAAATTGTTCGTAGGAGTCATTATCCATAAAAATAGCTTCATTATCAGCTTGATATAGATAATTAGCCTTTTTAGTTTCAGTTGTCGCGATTTCTGCCTTATCTGAGCCTTGGAAGGTTTTTTCTAGAACACTATTATCAATTAGATTACGACACTTTGTTTTTAAAACCGCCCCACCTCTAGCTACCTTATGGTGCATAGTTTTAATTATTAGATAAGGTTCATCATTTAATTTAATAATTTGTCCGGTTTTTATTTCATTTAAACTCAACATACTATTATTTATGAGTTGGGGCCAGCAGAGCCATTACCCGGGCTCGCTTAATCGCGGTTGATAATTTTCTTTGATGCCAAGCACAAACTCCGGTTCTTTTGCCCGGCAAAACTTTCATATAGAAATTAATAAAGCGTCTTAGGGTTCTAATATCCTTGTAATCAACTTCTAGTTGATTAACGCAAAAGAAACATTCTTTGGTCTTTTTTTTAGCCATATTATTTATTATAGATTAAAAAGGAATATCTTCAACTTGAATTTCCTCTTCTTTATTATTAGTATTTTCATTGCTTACATCATTGGGGGTGCTTGTTTTATTGCCCTTATCCAACATAATCATATTTTCAGTCACTATTTCTGTTCTATAGCGCTTATTACCATCTTGACCAGTCCACTCTGATGTTTGGAGCCGACCTTCAATATATACCTTAGAACCTTTTTTTAAGTATTGACTACAAATTTCCGCTAATTTTCTCCAAGCAACTACATTATGAAATTCAGTCTTTTTTTGCTGCTGTCCTGACTGATCATTCCAAACTAGGTTAGTAGCCACGGAAAAAGAGGCGACTGTTTGACCCGATGGGGTAGTTCTTGTTTCTGGGTCGCGAGTTAAATTGCCAATAATCATTGCTTTGTTCAAATTCATATAATTATTAACTATTCTAAAAAGAGAGACGCAGTTTAAAATAGTTCTTGATTAAATTAAATCTTTAGCACTTAAGATGCCTTCTAACTTTTGATCTAAGTCTTTTAAGTTGTCCTTTTCCTTCTTTGTCTTATCCTTTTTTTCTTCTATTTTTTTCTCAGTAATTTTAGGCTTTTCATCTTTAGTGGCTTCTTTTTTCTTTTCTAGTGTTTTTTCTTGCTTAGTTTTTTCAGCATTAATTTCTTCAAGAGTTCTAGATATTTGTTTAACAATTTGGTGCCTTAAGACTTCTTTAGCTAGACGAAGATGCCTATTGAGATCACTTAGCTTTTTACCCTCTAGGTCAAATTCAATTAGGAAATAATAGCCATGACTATTGTGTTTTATTTCATAAGCTAATTTTTTCTTTCCCCAATCTTCTAGA
Organism: uncultured Gammaproteobacteria bacterium; assembly: GCA_964479455.1. Lineage (GTDB taxonomy): Bacteria > Patescibacteriota > Patescibacteriia > Patescibacteriales > UBA12465 > PWHG01. The sequence continues at coordinate 3,849 of CAYZMF010000050.1, forward strand.
TGAGTAATTTTAGCACCTAATTCTTTCTCTAGGTGATTAATTATATTTTCTTTAATTTCCATTGACTCAGCCTCTGTATAATTATTAGCTACTATGAATAATAGCTCATAATGACTTAGGCCAACTTTTTTTGTTTTTGACATATTTATTCTAGCAAAAGAGGGATAAAAACAGTCTATCTTAATTATAACTTGTTTTTAAATGCCCATTTTTAAAATTAATCCCCAAATATTCCAAGAACAAAGGGGCTCTTAAAATACTTCTAATTTCATTTTTTCAATGAAATTATCTCTTATTGAGATATGGGAAAAGT
>CAYZMF010000051.1:0-4002 GCA_964479455.1 uncultured Gammaproteobacteria bacterium
TTATTTGATATAATAAAATGATTAATGATTAATTTATGGTAAATCGTAATTTAAGACCAAAAAAAACCCCTAAGTCCGAATTCTGGAAGGAAAAAAGAAGAAAGAAAAAAAAGCGGGGAGTTTGGAAAAAACGCTTATTCTTGTTTTTCTTAGCATTAATTATTTTATTAACTATATCCGTCCTACTTCTCTTTGCTTGGTTATCAAAAGACTTGCCTGATCCCGATCAGTTGCTGGAAAGAGAAATTGCTCAAACTACCACGATTTATGATCGAACAGGAGAACATGTCTTGTATGAAATATTTGGCGATGAAAAAAGAACACTAATGGTGCTTGATGATATTCCAGAACATGTGATACAGGCTAGCATAGCAATTGAAGATAAAAATTTCTACAAGCACAGCGGCTTTAGTGTTTGGGCAATTACCAGAACCTTGTTTACAAATATATTATACGGCAAAAAAGCGGGTGGGTCTACTTTAACTCAGCAATTTGTAAAAAATGCTGTCTTGGGTCCGGAAAAAAAATATACTAGAAAGATAAAAGAATTACTATTAGCTCAGCGCCTTGAAAAAAAATTCAATAAGGATGAAATATTACAAATGTATTTAAATGAAATTCCTTATGGCTCTAATGCTTATGGCGTGGAAGCGGCTAGTGAAAAATATTTTGGCAAAAGCATTAAAGATGTTAATTTAGCTGAAGCAGCTCTTTTAGCGGCTCTGCCACAAGCACCAAGTAGGTATAGTCCTTATGGTCCGAATAAAGACCTGCTTTTAGGCAGGAAGGATTATATCCTAAGTTTAATGCAAGAGCAGGGCTATATTAATGAACAAGAAAAAAATGCCGCCTTGGCTTATGAAATAAGCTTTAAAACACCAGAAACAAATATTAAGGCTCCTCATTTTGTAATGTATATTAGGGCTATATTGGCAGAAAAATATGGGGAAAAAAATATTGAACAGGGTGGTTACAAGATATATACGACGCTTGATTGGGAAATGCAAAAATTAGCAGAAAAGTCTATAAAAGATAAAATTGATGAGTATGGAGAAAGGTATAAGGCTAGTAATGCTTCTTTAGTGGCAATTGACCCTAAAACTGGACAAATTTTAAGCATGGTTGGCTCCTATGATTATTTTAATAATGATATTGATGGACAGTTTAATGTCTCAACCAGCCCCCGACAACCGGGTTCATCCTTAAAGCCTTTAGTTTACGCCGCTTTATTTGAACTAGGTTATACCCCCAATACCATTTTATATGATGTAGAAACAAATTTCTCTCTTAACCCGGCTGAGCCTTACACGCCCAAAAATTATACTAGCAAGGAAAATGGTCCAGTCAGCATTAGAGAAGCCCTGGCTACATCGTTAAACATACCAGCTGTAAAGGCTATTTATTTAGCAAATATCAAAAATGTATTAAATTTAGCAGAAAAAATGTCTTATAAAACATTTAATGATAGATCTCGCTTTGGTCTATCATTAGTTCTTGGGGGTGGGGAGGTAAAGCTACTTGAACATGTAAATGCTTATAGTGCTTTTGCTAGAGATGGTTTGATGCACCAAGAAACTGGAATATTAAAAGTTTTAGATACAAATGGGGACACTATCGAGGAATATCAAGAAAGTGAAAAAAGAGTTTTAAGTGAAAATACAAGCAGAATGATAAATGACATCTTGTCAGATAATATTGCCAGATCATCCGCTTTTGGTCTTAACAGTTTTCTAAACATTAATAATCGAGAAGTAGCGGCTAAAACTGGAACAACTAATGACTATAAGGATGCTTGGACGCTTGGTTATACACCCTCTATTGTAGTTGGTGTCTGGGTAGGTAATAATAATAATGAAGAAATGAAGCGCGGGGCTAGTGGAAGCACGGTGGCTGCACCTATCTGGAACGCTTTTATGACTGGTGTTTTAAAAGATCAACCTAAGGAAATCTTTAAAAAGCCGGAAATCAAGGAAACAGGTAAGGCTATTTTAGATGGACTTGTAGAGAAGGAAATAATTAAAATTGATTCTATATCTGGCCTTTTAGCGACTGAATATACCCCGTCAGATTTGGTTAAAGAAATTGAGGTAGATAGTCATAAAACGATTTTACACTTTATTAATAAAGAAAATCCTTTAGGAGAAACGCCTGAAAAACCCGAAAATGATCCTCAATATTTAATTTGGCAAAAAGCAATCGATGCATGGTTTAATGGTCTAGATCAAGAAGACTCACTTTTTATTCCTAGCGAATATGACAATATTCATTTACCTGAAAACAAGCCAATAGTTATTATTACCGAGCCAAGTGATAATGCTAATATTAATGAAGGTAGTTTGGCAGTTGGCTTAAGTGTTGAGGCGACTAATGATATTTTAAAAACTGACTATTATATTAATGGAGTTTTTTGGCATAATACAGAATCTTGGTCTAAATTAATGATTAAGGATATAAGTTTTTTACCAAATGGAACACATGAATTAAAAGTAAATAGTTGTGATATATATTATAATTGCCAAATGGAAAAAAAATACTTCAATTTAAATAGAAAGACTAACAATATTAAAGTAGAAAATGTCTCAGCTGTAATAAGCTACCCTCCTAATAATACAATTTTAAATCAAGTTGACCTACCTCTCACAATTAAATTAATTATTGAAAATGAAAAACAACTTGCAGACATAAAAATCTTTGCTAAAAATAATGATACTAATGAGATTTTTTACTTAAAGGACGGCAATGAGGGTTCTTTTGTAATAAAAAATAGTTTAAGTCCTGGTTCATACACTATATCTGGTTTTGTATATAACTGGTTAGGTGAAGAAACTTCTATTAATGGTATAAATTTTATAATTAATTAAAAACGAATTGTCATTATTAAATATAAAAAACCTTCCTGATTAAGCCCCTTTATAATACAGGGGGTATTTTTGTCAAGTATTAAAAATTCAATTTTATCTTCTTTTATTACACTTAAACCCTCTAATAAGTAGCGGTAATTTACCCCCGTCTCTTGGTCTATACCAGCTTGATTGGTTTTCAAATTAATTTCAGTTTCTCCTGAGTCATCAGAAAAAGATTTAATAATTAACTCATTGGCCCTAAAACTTAAATTAATCTCTTTGTTTTTATTTCTTGAAAACAGGGCAGCTGCTTTAATTGCCCTAATAAAATCCTCCTTATTTACCTCTACTTTTGTTTTATGCTCTTTAGGAACAATCTCCTTATAATCAGGATATGATGAGTTTATCGTTCTAGATATCAATTCGGTTGTTTCAACTCTAAAAAGAACCTGATCTTCACTTACTTGGATCTTAAGTTTTTCAATTTCTTTATAATTAGACATTATTCTCAATAGCTCTTGAATTGTTTTTTGAGGAATAATTATTCTATTCTCTTCTAAGGTTTCAGTGCTGGTTATTACTTTTTCAGCTAATCTAAAACCGTCAGTGGCTGTTAAAATTATTTTTTTTTCTTTAAAAGTCATTAAAACACCAGAAAGCTCTGGTCTTGAATCATAAGAAACAGCAAAAACAACTGATAATAAAGCACTTTTAAATTCATCTCCATTGATAATAATTTCTTTTTCTTTTTTTAAATTAGGAATCAACGGATAGTCTTTAGAATTAGTTCCAATTATTTTAGTTTTATAGTTAGCAGATTCTATAGATAGATATTCCCCTTTTCTTTCTGTGAAAACCTTTTCTTCTTTTAAAAGGTTAATATAAGAACTAACTGTTTTAAGATCAACTGTGAATTCACCAGGCCTCTCTACCATACTCCTAATTTTATGACTAATTGCAGTTTCTAAATTAGTACTAATAAACTCTACTTCATTTTGATTAGCTTTAATTAAAACATTATTTAAGATTGGTAAGTTTATATTTTTAAAACTTGATTGATTTACTATATTAAGAGCCTTTTTTATATTTTCTTGTATGCTTATAAATTTCATAAAATTAATTATATTAATAATAAGGGGTGTGGATATGTTAACAAGTT
>CAYZMF010000052.1:0-3993 GCA_964479455.1 uncultured Gammaproteobacteria bacterium
AATAAAAAAATATGAATAAACAAATTCAAGAATTAATTGCCGAAATTAAAAAAGGCAATGTTTCTCAAGAAGAAATGCTCGCTTTACTGGAAGTCATTAACTCTAGTTTAGGTGCTTATAAAGACTTCTTAGAAGAACTTAAACTAAGCAGCTCTATTCAGGCAGAAAAATAATTAATTATAATAACTTAAATTTATGAAATTCGAAACAAATATAAATCAAGCTAAGACAGTTGATAATTCACCAGAAGAAACAGGGGTAAATGAAGAGCAAGAGACTAATAAAGAGCAAAAAGAAAACAGAGAGGTAGAAATAAATGCAGCGATTGAGCAAGCTGAGCAACTAAATGACGCCTGTCAAGAATTATTAAAAGAAATGGGAGGAGAAGCTGGTGTCCAGGAAAAAATGGCTGATTTAAATGAGGAAACTAAAAAATCTCTTTTTTCAAGACTGGGAGATAAGTTAAAAAGAGCTGGAGAAGATTTTAAGTCTAAAATGGAAGCCCTGCAGGTAGCCGGTGTAATTGCTGCAGTCGGAGTCGGATTAGTTGAAGGCATCTCGGCCATTTCAACACCCGATGCTCGAGTTGCTTATATAGGAGTAGCCATAATGGCCGCCGCGGCTGGCGCTGGTGCTATTAAAGAGCAGTTAAAGGCCCAGAAAATGCAAGAAGCAAATTAAGACAAATAAACTTATATTTTTCTGGCAATAAATCTAATTAATTTAGCATTATCCCCATCTTTGTAAGTCCTTCCGCGATTATCTAAGATTATCGGATCAAATAGTTGAGAGTTAAGATCCTTGAGATAATCAAGAGAAAAAAAGCGTTTACTGACCTCTTGAAAGGAAAGGTATAAGTTTTTTTCTATTTCCCTATCTTTAAGTATCTTTATTTGAGGATCATCAATTGTATTAAAAATAGAGGCAAAAATTCCTCCTTTTTTTAAAACACGGTGAATCTCTTTAAATAAATTTCTTGTTTCTTTGTCCTTAAAATAATGAAGACCTAGATGGCAGTAGGCTATATCAAAACTTGTCTTTTTTAGATTAAATTTTTTACTAAGATCAACTAACTGAAAATTAATATTTAAATCCTCATCTTTAGCCTGATCTAAGGCATTTTTTAAATAGGATTGAGAATATTCAGTTGAAGTCACTTGAAAGCCTTGTTTAGCAAAATACCAACTATCCTGACCAATGCCAGCAGCTAAATCAAGGAGGCTGCCTCTAGGAGGGAAATATCTAAGTACCTCTTGAGCAAAAATATTAGGCTTATCTATCCCGTATTTTCGTTTATACTCACTATTTTTCTTTCTCCAAAATTCTGTTTGATACATAATTTCACAAACCGCTTCGTCTACGCTGTTTCATAATTAATTTTGTTGCCTCTTGAACACCATCAATGAACTTCCTGTTTTTAGTAGTAGCAACAATTGATCTGCCGGCAAGTGGTGTAACAATTAGGGTGATATTGAAACTATTTGTGTGACCTTCTGGACTTTTAACTTCCGTTGAGCTGAGGTCAATTTTATCAATTTCCATTCTTTTTTTTAATCTTTTCCCAAACATCTCCAAATACCCTCTTATCTCCTTCATTTCCCCGTCACTAACAAAATCACTAGGCCTTTTAATGCTTAGGTCAACATGCTTCTTAGGTCGTAGTAGTAAAAGTGTCTGGATAATATCTCGAGTAGAAAGAAAGCCCGTCGGCCTTTTATTTTTATCAATTAGAACAAGACTGTTATAAGGAGAGCTAATTAGTTGTCTGACAATTTCCAATCTGGGAGTATCAGCTGGCAAAGAGTCAACCGTCGGGCTGTAGTACTTACTAATTGCCTCATCTTTTCTATATTTCTTCTCTCCAGCGTAGGCATGATAACCACCCAGTGTTCCTTCATTTGAAAACCTCATCTTAGAGGTCGGCTTCATTTTAGAGTGCATCAAATCACCTCGGCTAACAATCCCTGCCAGGGCTCCTTTGTCGTCAAGCAGTATCATTCTGGAGACACCCTTCTCCTTAAGACCGTGAAAAACATCTTTTACGGTGGCTATAATCGGAGCGGTTATGGGGCTGTGAATTTTAATATTTTCTCCAATATAATCTAATAAATCAGGCTCTTTAATAATCTTCTGCCAGATGTCTTTACCATAGATAACACCCTCTAGGACTCCTTTTTTAGTAAAAACGGCTAAGTTATATATCTTTGAGGCTAACATATGTTTAGCTAGTATATGGATCGGCATATCTTTGGTAATCAGTGGTGGTTTAAAAACTATTGATGATACTTTTGTGGTATAGGGAAGATTACTTGAATAAAGTGTTTGGTAAGGAGATATTAAGCCAAGAAACTCCTCCTTATCATCAAAGACAAAAACGGCCTCATGGCTTGACCCTACACGAGACAAGACGCTCCCGAGCGTGTCCTCTCCCTGACTGCGAACAACTGACTTTAAACTAGAAACATAGTTCTTGATAGTAAACTCTTTGATATTAATCATATAAAATTATTATTATTCTATTACTACTAGCATAGCATAGTATTATATAGTCTATATATGTCGAAAAACCTGTCTGCCATTTCTTCTTAGTATTAATATGCTTTTATAGCCATTATAATTTAAAATTTTTTGTTTGCTGATTTTATATGATTTTTGAATTGTCTATTTTTTTGCATTAAATCGTTTACTTGGGAAACATTTTTTCTATCAATCGATGGCATTAAAGCTTTATACAAAATATCATCTTTTATTTCAATTACTATCTTTAAATAATCTTTATGATGTCTGCACTTTTTCCAATACTTTTAAAATCTCCGTCATACCATCCGTTATTTATAGAATTTAATTTATTTAATAACTTTTGCTCAAATTCTTGCTCTGCAATCTTGTATTTTAAAATTATTTACAAAAATTATAACTAGAGTAATTATCTCTTATCATCTTTTTCCAAGTAGCTGTCTCGTTTTTATCACCAATATCATTCTTATGATAAACTAACAAAATTCTTATTTCCTTAATTTTTCTATTTAAAGCTACGACACACCTATTGCCAGATGCTTTTTTAGAGCATTTGGTGCCAAATACACGAAACTCCATTTTAAATATCACTAAATCTTCAATAAAACTGATTTCTTCAACTATATTAGTATCTAGTATACTGTCCAAATTCTCTAGCATTTTTAAAATACCTTTAAATGTCGAATCCCAGTGGGTTTTATACTTTTTTCTAAAGTTTTTAATATAATGTTTTTCGGCAAATTCTTCAGTTTTAACATTATACTTAATAGACATAATCTGGATCTTCTTGAATTATTAACTCATAAGGAATGATTTCATCAGGAGAGCAAACTTTATACGGTAACTGATTGTGGGTAAAGTTAACTATTTCCCTAGTTTTTCTATCTTCCCATTTTTTAGCTATTTTAGCGATTAACGCAATCTCCTCTTTTTTCAAGCTTTTAAGTCTCATTTTTTTAGAAGCCTCATTTTCACTTATAAGTATTACATCACTTTTCTTATTATCCCTATCTATTCTTCCCTCGTCTTCTAGCTCATCAAGGGCCCTAAAGTATAGGTCAGGAACTGGACCATATTTAATTCTTCTATATTGCATACCACTCATGCTCTCCATGTTTTCATAAAACCAAGAAAAATCAGTTAGATATAATAATTTGGCTAATTTGGTTTTAGGCACTTTACCATCAGTCTTAGCGCTAAAATATCTTAGGAATGATAAAATCATTTCTTTATACTTATCAAAATCTGGTACTATACCGGTTTCCATGTCTTTTAGGTTAATACCAAAAATACTAGCAACCTTTTGTGCCTCAGACAGAGATAGCTCTTTCTTGCCTTGTTCAACTAAAATATAAGATGACCTAGACATCTCTAATTTTTCTGCTATTTCTTGTTGAGACTTCTCTCTTTTTTCTCTTAGTTCTTTTATAAATTTGTTTATTTTTTTATTCATATTTTTTATTATTATACAAATAT
>CAYZMF010000053.1:0-3966 GCA_964479455.1 uncultured Gammaproteobacteria bacterium
ACTAAAACTTAAATTTGTATTATTATTTAAGTAATAATAATTTAAGGACTTAACTTTGATTTTTAAATTATTCTCTAAAAAAAGTTGATAAAGTATTAATTGTCTTTTATCCTGATAAGTTAATTTCTCCTTAGGATTGCCCGTCTTATAATCAATCACGGCCACTTCATTATTGCTCAATAAGTCAATTCTATCAATCGTCCCCTTTATAATATCATCCTTTATTTTAAAATTAAAGCTTTTTTCTAGAAACATCACCTTTGGACTCTCCCTTTGCACCTGCTTACTGAAATTTTTTAGAGACTCTTTGCCTTGCTGAAAATAATCATCTGCCTCTTTTTTATTAGCATAAACATAAGGATTAAATCTTTTTTTGTAAATAGCCTCTAATCTGGACCATTTTAGGTAATCTCCTTTTTCAAATAAGCTCAGTTGCCGCTTATAGACTAGAGCTTGGAGATATTCTTGTAAGCAATTATGCATTAAGCGGCCAAAATTTAAACTTGCCTTATCCTCTAAAACGGGAATTTTTAAAATAAAAGCATACTTATATTGCAAAGGGCAAATGCTATAAGCGGCTAGTTGGGAAAAAGAAAATTTATCGGGAATAATCAAGTCCTTCTCGTAGGTTTTTAAATAATCCCCCTCATCAAGCAGGTCATTAAATAAAGGGTATAAATTTTTTTTTGGCTGGATAAAGTCATCATTAAAGCCAGCCTCAAAAACAAAGCGAGATAACTTATTTGGCCTTAGATTATCTAAATTTAAACTAGCACTCAAAAACAATTTCTCTTTCGCTCGGGTCATAGCTACATAAAACAAGCGCCTTTCTTCAGCTAAATGTATATCGTAATCATAGTCAATTTTTTTGCCTATCAAACCCTCTGGCGGGCTAATTTTATCCTGTCTATTTCGACCAGGAAATTTTCCTTCAATTAAGTCCACTAAAAAAACATATTTAAACTCTAAACCTTTAGCTGAGTGAACAGTCATAACTGATACTGCTTCATGGTCAATAAAATCTAATTTTAGAGAACCACTATCTCCTGATTCAATTTCCCAATCAATTAAAGCAATAAAATTATCCAAGAATGCCTCGTCTCCTAAGGCCTGGCTAAAGTCCTTTATTTTTTGATAAAACTGATTTAGATAAGAAAACTGTTCCTGGTCTTTATCGTGATCTAAATTTTTGATAATATCTAAATCCTTAATAAAAGAAAAAAATATAGGAATAATATCTGGCTTCTTTAATAATTCTTGGTGTTTGTCAATTAAGCTAATTAACTTATTAATTTTCTTATGCTCCATATTTTTCCTCAAAATATCATAAAAACTAAGCTGTTTTCTTTTTGCTTCTTTCAATAAATTTTTGATAAGAGCATATTCCAGACTAATATTTTCTAAGTTAAATAAACGAAACCAGGCATTAATATTGTCTCGATCTCTTAAAACTTTAAAATATGCCAAGCAGTCTAAAATAATTTCCTTACGGTATAGCCCTTTTAAAGAGAGAAAATAATTAGGGATATTGTATTTGCTTAAGCTTTGCGAAAAAAGCTCAGCACTTAAATTTGTTCTAGCTAAAACTGCCACTTGCGACCAATTAAAATCTTTATCTTCTTGAAAAATTTCCTTGATTTTTAAGGCTACATAATCTAATTGATCCGTCTTATCCTTAAAGATTTTCAAACTACAATTATTAATTGTCTGATTCTTAATTTGAGCTTTTAACTTTTTATTGACACCCAGTTTTTCTTCTAAACGATAAGGGTTGTTATTAATAATTAATTGATAGGATTTTTTTAAAATATCTGCTTGACTGCGATAATTTTTAATCAAGACAAGCTCCTTAGCTAGTTTAAAATCTTTCTTAAATTGCATGATATTAGCTAACGAAGCGCCTCTAAATTTATAAATAGCTTGATCGTCATCACCAACTACCATCAAGTTATTGCTCGGCTGAGCCAAGAGCTTAATTAACTGATACTGAGCTAAATTAGTGTCTTGAAACTCATCAACCATAATGTATTTAAACTGACCCTGCCAATGTTTAAGGATATTTTTTCGACTTTTTAATAATTTTAAAGAATAAACAATTAGGTCGCCAAAATCTAAATAAGAATTATCTAAAAGTAATTGATTATATTTTAAAAATGCCTTAGCTAATTCTTGATGCCTAGCCTTTTCTTCATCATCTTTTATTTCCCCTATAAATTTTAAATAGTTTTCAGCTGAAATATTTTCATCCTTGAGGCGGGAAAAGTATTTAATTAATTCGGAAATAAATTTATGGGGTCGCCCCAGGGGTTTATAATAATTCAAGTCAAATTTATCTAAATTATTCTGAATTAATATCCACTGCTTGGTACTATTTATCAATCGATAATCAAGTGGTAAACCAATTTCTAAACCATGTTCTTTTAAAATTTTTTCTGCCAGACCATGAAAAGTATAAATCTGAGAATCAAAATTTCCATAATCTCTTGCCTTATCAACTCTTTCCTCAATTTCATAACTTGCCTTTTCAGTAAAGGTGATAAGCAAAACCTCATCAGCTCTTGCTTTTTTGCTATTGATTAAATTCAATAAGCGGCCAACCAAAAGGCTTGTCTTTCCTGTCCCTGCCCCAGCTACAACTAGTAAAGGGCCAAGATCATGCTCAATTGCTTCTTTCTGCTCTAAATTATACTTCATAAATGACTAAGAATTTTGGCCTTTTCTTTGCCAGAGATATTACCAATTAAAGCTAAATACATTTTTTGCTGAAATAGATTCTTGGCGGCTTGCAAAACATCGGCACTGCTTATTTTTTTAAACTCTTTAATATAATTTTCAGGAGAAATTAATTCCTGGCGACTCAAAACTTGGCGTCCATACCAATTAGCCAAATCATCACTTGACTCTAAACGCATTTTTAGTCGAGAAATAGCCATGTCTTTGACTCGCCTAATTTCCTTCTCGCTTACTTTTTCCTTAATTAGGTTTTTATATTCCCTCTTAATTAAAGCTATCGCCTCAGCAACCTTATCCCTGGGCACACCAGCTTGAGTGGTGAGATAGCCAGTATCGGAATATTGTTCATAAGCAGTTTTAATGTAATAAGCTAAACCTTTTTTTTCTCGAATATTAACAAACATTCTTGAGCTCATTGAACCGCCCAAGATTAGAGATGTCAACTTCGCAACTTTTTCTAAAGGATGGGCCACTGGCCAAGCCTTAAAGCCAAGCGACAAATTAACTTGGTCAATTTTCTTATCAACTATTTTTACATTATCCTTATTTAAAACCTTTAACTCCTCTTTCCCTTGCCAATTATTTTTTTTAGCCTGTTTAAATATGTCTTTAGCTTTTTGCAAATCATTTACATTGACTGCCCCGCTTAAAATCAAAGTCATGCTACTAGCTCCATATTGGCGCCTATAATAATCAAGAATCATTTCCCTACTAAAGGCCTTGATATTTTTAATCGTTCCAATTACTTCCCAACCGACTGGATGATCGCCAAATAAGCAAGTTTCAAAAACATCTTCAATGCTCATTAAAGGATTATCTTGATACATTTTAACCTCCTCAATAACCACTCCTTTTTCTCTTTCAATCTCCTCTTTCGGAAAAATTGGATTAAGAAGCATATCGCCTAAGACCGCCACAGCTGCCTTTAATTTACCGCTAGCCACTTTTGCATAATAGCCAGTATACTCCTTGCTAGTAAAAGCATTGTATTCTCCCCCCAAAGAGTCAAGTGTTTGGGCTAAACTAAGAGCGTCTGGCCACTGCTTACTTCCTTTAAAAAACAAATGTTCTAAAAAATGAGACAAGCCATTTTCTTCTCTTCTTTCATAACGAGAACCAGTTTTTACCATTAATAATGAGGTAGCGGACTTAGCATTTAAGAGCGGAAAAACTAAAATCCTAAAACCATTCTCTAATATTATTTCTTTTTTTTGCTTAACTAAGCTCATATAT
>CAYZMF010000054.1:0-3497 GCA_964479455.1 uncultured Gammaproteobacteria bacterium
AATAGTTTTCTTTTAATAACAGAGATCTTTAAGTTCAGTAAGATAAATATGAAAAAAAGTAAAAAGAGGAATATATATATTTTAGCAACAGTTGGGGTTTTAGTAATTGCAATTGCTCTATTAGCTTACAATCCAAAAGAAGAGGTAGGCAATCAAGCTGGCGAGTATATTGAACTGCAAAGTTTCACGGAGTGTCTGAAAGATACAGGGGCAGTCTTTTATGGTGCTTCTTGGTGCTCTCATTGTCAGGCTCAAAAAAAAAGTTTTGGCCAGGCTGCTAAATATTTACCTTATGTAGAATGCTCAACTCCAGGTGGTCAGGGTCAGACCTCCGAGTGTCAACAGAAAAAAATCACCGGCTACCCAACTTGGGAGTTTAGCGATGGCACTAGACTGTCTGGTAATTTAGAATTAAGTATTTTAGCTGAGAAAACTAAATGCTTACTATAATTAAAGGCCTTGTTAGTAGCCTTCCTTCTATTCTTAATCTTAATTGCTTTATGCTTTCTAATAAGGCTATTGTCAGTTTAATCTAAAAAACTGTGAGGGTATACTTGCTTGTCGGGAGTATAATAATGTGCAAGTCCCTTGTGATAGCGTCGCTAATTTGTGTCAAGAAAAAAGGCTTTGTGATTGCAATAACAAAGAGCCACTGAGTTATTCTCTTGATAAGTTTGAAGTTTTTAAAAAGTAAAGGCCCTTTAGTTAGGCAAGCAAGCAACTGAAGTTAATGCGGAAATCTGAGTTGGGATATTTTGATAAATTGCTATCGAAATTTAGTAATTCGACAGAAATTATTTATAGTTTTAGTGATAAAGAGGATGCTCAAGTCGTGAGACCTTTTGTCGTCACCTTATTAACAATAAAGTAGGATATTGGTGGTTCTGATGATGAATTTTCCTACGATGAGATAAAAAAAGCGATTGAGTCAAATTTAGAGTTAAATTAAATAATATTCTATTTTTCAATTACTCCATCTTTTAGGTAAATAACACGGTCAACATATTTTTTGTCGTCTGGTTCGTGGGTGACCATGACAATGGTTTGATTAATTTCTTGATTTAATTTTTTAAATAATTTTAAGATAATTTCTGAGGATTCTGAGTCTAAATTGGCGGTTGGCTCATCGGCAAAAAGGATGCTGGGATTATTAACCAAGGCACGAGCGATGGCCACTCGCTGTTGTTCGCCACCAGACATTTCTTTGGGCAGGTGATGCAAGCGATCACCTAAGCCAACTAGAGTCAGTACTTCTGAAGCTCTTTTGATATACTCTTTTTTAGTGATATTTAAAAGCATCAGCGGTAAATAGACTGATTCAAGGGCAGTTAACTCCGGTAAAAGAGCATAGGACTGAAAAACATAGCCTAATTTTTCTAGCCTAAATTCTGATTTTTTTCTCTCACTAAATGAAACAAGATTGACGCCGTCAATAATAATTTCTCCAGAGCTGGGCATATCCAGAAGGCCAAGTTGATGCAGTAGGGTTGATTTTCCTGAACCACTTCGTCCCATCAAAGCGACAAATTCACCTTTTTTAATACTAAAACTAATATCTTTAAGGGCATGAGTTGGTACCCGACCAGCGTATGTTTTCTTTAAATGTTTTACCTCAATAATCATAAAATTAAAATTATCCCCAAATTGATTTTAAAATGCTTTCTCTAGCTCCTTTAAAAGCCGGGAAGAAGCCACCAATTAAGGAAGCCAGGATTAAACTGATATTACTGATTCTAATTATATCAAAAGTCACTTTTAGTGATACCCAGCCAACCGGGAAGTCAAGAGGATTATTGATAAATAATGGCCTTAGGATGAATAAAATAATGGAAATGCCTAGGATTATGCCAACTAAAGCATAAAATAGGGCTTGAATGACGAAAGATAAAACTATAGTACCTTCTTTCATGCCAATCGCTTTTAAAATACCGATTTGTTTCCTTTTATTAACCACGCTGACAAAAATTATAATGAAAATAGTTACCCCAGCTACGATTGTGCCAATCACGCCCAGAATAATGCTAATCATATCAAAACTTCTACTCGCCCCTGAGGTAAAGCCCATCAATTCATCCCATTTTTTAATATCTTCATTCTCTAAGCCCAAGGCTCTAATTTCTTCAATATAGCGATCTTCTTGACCGATATTTTCTATTTTAACTAAAACCTCTGAAGCTAAATTATGAAGCTTTAAAACCGACTCCATTTCTTGTTTGCTAACAAAGGCCATTTGGTCAACCTGAGTATTTTTGACACTAAAAATACCCTTAACTCGATAGCTTCGCTTGATATTATTGCTATATAATACCTCTATTTTATCACCCACTAAAACCCCAGCCAGACTTAAATGCTCTAAATTACCTCCTTGACCGCCGGCAATTTCTTTGCCAATAATTATTTCATTGCTGTCATTTTCTTCAAGATATCTACCTTCTATCATTGAATTATGAATCTCCGTTACTTTTTTCTCACTGGCTATATCAATGGATTTTATCAGCCAATTACCTCTTCTTATATCCTTACCATTATTATCGCGGTCATAGCTGATTACCGCCTTGTCTATATAATGTTGAGTGCTAGCAACTACCCCTGGGATGCTGTCAATTAACGCCATCGCCTCTTTGTTTTTTATATAAAGCTCATCAATGGCCGGCTCTATCACAATATTAGAATATTGATTATTAATAGACTCCCTATTGATAGCTTCGACAATCCCGCCGAAAATTGAGGAAATAAAAACAAGGTTGACATAAGCCAAGGTCATAATAAGGATGGTCATTGCTAATGTCCCTTTACTCCCCCTTTTAATTGAGGTAAAGGCAAGAAAAAAGGCGGTTTTTATATTCATTTTTTTGTTTTAAATATTTTTTTGAAGGAAAAGAAGATACTTTTCCAATGCTGGGCAATATGAATAGCGATCAAGACAAAAAAAACTAGTTGAAGTTTTTTAATAAAAGGGAAGTCTATAAACTTTGAGATAAGCATAAAGACAAATATCAGGATTAATAAAGCATCAACAATTAGAACTCCTTTTTTCATATTATATTTTCTTAAATATTTTTGATAACTTGAGCAGTATCCGATTTAAATCACTCTGATCCTGCCGAGATAATTTACTAAAAACAGTCTCTAGGTGTTTTTTAGCCGCTTTAAAGCCTTTTTCTAGCTCTTTTTGACCACTTTGGCTAATTACTAAACGGACTAGACGACGATCGTCTCTATCATCTATTCGCGAGACTAACTTTAATCTGACTAGATTATTAATTAAAATTGTAGTTGAGGGAGCAGTAATTTGTAAGTGTTTAGATATTTCTTTCATGCTAGCATTTTTATTCTTAAAAATAAAAGATAGGGCTTGAAATTGAATATAGGAGAGGGAAGCGCTTTTCCCTTCCAAACCGCCTCTCGTTATTCGACTAATAGTAAAGACTAGCTCAGTTAAGGTCTCAATATTTTTCATATTTATTAGACAATCTAATTATTATATACTCTAATTA
>CAYZMF010000055.1:0-3434 GCA_964479455.1 uncultured Gammaproteobacteria bacterium
GTTTTTAAAATAGATAAATGAAAATATATTTTAAGCCAGAAAATTTGAATAATTTAAATCCACTTGCTTTTTTAAGACAAGCCGGCTACACTCCTTTAACTAGTCGTTTTTCTAGCGAAACTAGCTTTGCTCGGCGATTATCTCAAGATCACTACCCTCGTTTTCATATCTATATTAACCAGACTAAAGATGGGGAGCACTATTTTAATCTTCACCTAGACCAAAAAAAAGCCTCCTATCAAGGCCATACAGCTCATAGCGGTGAATATGACGGAGATTTAATTAAAGACGAAGCTAAGCGCTTAAAATCACTAATGAGTAAATTTGATAATATCTTTGAATTATGAATTCAGCTCAAGAAATAAAACATAAGATAGACTTGGTTGAGTTGATTAGGGAATATATCCAAGTCAAGGCAGTTGGGGCAAATTTTCAAGCTCTCTGCCCCTTTCATCAAGAAAAAACTCCCTCTTTTATCATTTCACCAGAAAAGCAAATTTGGCGTTGTTTTGGTTGTAGCAAGGGAGGTGACCTTTTTAACTTCATTATGGAGATAGAAGGTCTTGATTTTAAAGAAGCTTTACAATTTCTCGCTCCCAAAGCGGGCGTCACCTTAAAGCATGAAAGTTTTCAAAACTATTCCAGAAAAAAGAGATTATTAGAAATTTTAGATTTAAGTGCAAAGCATTTCGCTAAAAATTTAAATCAAGATGAGCTTGGTCAAAAGGCCAGACAGTATCTACTTAATAGAGGTTTGAATAAGCAAACTATTTCTGATTGGCTTCTGGGTTATAGTCTAGATAGCTATGATGATATAATAAAATTTTTTCAGTCAAGTAAATTGGCTGATAAAAATTTTAATATTTCAGAATTACAATTAGCTGCTCTAGCAATAGAGAAAAATGGCCGCTATTATGACCGTTTTAGGAGCAGAATTATGTTTCCAATTAGTGATGTCAATGGCAACATTATTGCTTTTACTGCCCGTATTTCCCCAGACAAGGAGACGGAAACAAAAATGGGCAAATACATCAATAGTCCCCAAACCGAAATATTTGATAAAAGCCGAGTCGTTTTCGCTTTGGATAAAGCAAAAAAAACAATTAGAGAAAAAGACTTATGTATTTTTGTTGAAGGGCAGATGGATGCCATTCTTGCTCATCAGTTTGGCTACAGTAATGTGGTAGCCAGTTCAGGGACAGCCATTAGCCAAGAACAACTTAAGCTAATCAAAAGATATAGTAATAATTTAGCTTTTGCTTTTGACATGGACAAGGCTGGTCAAATTGCTACTGACAAGGGAATAGAAGAGGCAATGGCCTTGGATATGCGGCTTAAAATTATTGTTCTGGAGGAGGGCTACAAGGATCCAGCTGATTGTTTACTGAAAAATCCAGAGGCTTTTAAAGTCTCTGTTGAAAATACTTTAGATATAATGGACTATTTTTTTAATAAAAGCATTAAGGATAAGAATCTCAATAATTTAGAGATTAAAAGGGAAGTAGTGGCGAAAATGTTAATTATGATTAGGAAGCTTAAAAGCCGAGTTGATCAGGACTATTGGCTAAAAAAGCTCAGTCAAGATCTCAGTCTAAGCGAGGACACCTTAAGAGAAGAATTTGTTAAAAATTTTAAACTAGGCAGTTCTAAAATTAGCAGTCAAGCGAGAATAATTGATAATAGTTTAGATAAGCAAAGTCGTTTAATTGAATTAGTTTTAAGCTTAATTTTCCGCTTCCCCGAATTAATTGAAGAAATTAGTCATCTCTTAAAAGAAGAATATCTAAGCGATAATAGTTTAAATCTCTTTTACAAAAATCTAATAATCTACTATAATAAATATAGCTCTTTTGAGTTTGAGCACTTCCGTAGTAATCTAAAAGAGAGTGGTGAACTTGAACTGGCCGACACTCTTTCTTTAAAGGGAGAAAGGGATTATTTTGATTTAGACGCACAAATTGCTAGAAAGGAAATATTAACTAGCATTGCCGAGCTTAGAAAGATATATTATCAAAAAAAGATAAGTTTAGTTGAGAAAGAGTTAGTCCTTGCTGAACAAAAAAATGATACAGAAAAAGCCAAGCAACTAATGAATCAAATAGCTCAGTTGTTAAAAAAATTAGCTTAAAAAATATGGTCGCTAAGAAGAAAAAAACAATTAGTAAAAAAAAGACTCCTAAAACTAAAGTAAAGGCCAAAAAAATTAAGCCTGAATTAATTAAGGAGATTAAAAAACCAGAACCTGAGGCTTTGCAAAAACTTCTTAAAAAAGGACAAATGCGTGGCTTTATTACTGAAACTGAATTACTTTATCTTTTCCCAGAACTAGAGGAATATTTGTATGACTATGAAGTCTTTTTAGGTGACATTTACAAAAATGGCCTAAAAGTAGTTGAAGATACTGGCCGGATTTTAGATTGGCAAAGTAAAAGCAGTGAGGAGAAGGATAAACAAACTGACACTGGTTTAAGTATTGATCTTTCTAAGTTGTCAGCTGATTCAATTCAAATGTATTTAAAGGAAATCGGTAAAGTCCCTCTGCTTAGTTCAGAAGAAGAAGTTGAATTAGCTAAACGAAAGGATAAGGGCGACCGCGAAGCCGAAAAAAAAATCATTGAAGCCAATTTACGACTAGTCGTTTCAATTGCTAAAAAATTCGCTGGAGCTAAGGGCTTAAGTTTACTTGACTTAATTCAAGAAGGAAATATTGGGCTCTTCCGGGCAGTTGAAAAATTTGAGTATCGCAAGGGCTTTAAGTTCTCTACCTACGCCACCTGGTGGATTAGACAGGCGATCACCAGGGCCCTAGCTGATCAATCCAGAACAATCAGAATCCCGGTTCATATGGTAGAGACGATTAATAAGTTTCAGCAAGTACAGAGAATTTTAATTCAGGAATTAGGCAGAGAGCCATTACCAGAAGAAATTGCTGCGGAAATGGATGAAGAACTAGATAAGGTTAGGTATATTATAAAGATTTCTCAAGACACAATTTCTCTAGAAACAACCATCGGTGACGATGAGGAAGACTCTACTTTAGAAGACTTCATTGAAGATGTTAAAAATGTTACTCCTGAAAGGGCGGCCGCTCTCCAGCTTTTAAGAGATTATGTTAAAGAAGTTGTTTCTCAGCTTTCCCCAAGAGAACAAAAAATTCTAGAAATGCGTTTTGGCTTAGTCGATGGTGTCGCTCATACCCTTGAAGAAGTTGGTCAGGAATTTGAGGTCACTAGAGAAAGAATCAGGCAGATAGAATCTAAATCTCTAGAGAAAATTAGAAAAATTAGGGGGCTTAACAAATTAGAGGATTATTGACACATCCTTTCTATTTGCTAGAATGTAGGTGTCTTTGATGTTTATAGAATAATATTCCCGGGTGGCGCAGCGGTAGCGCAGTTGGCTGTTAACCAATTGGTCGTCGGTTCGAATCCGAC
>CAYZMF010000056.1:0-3172 GCA_964479455.1 uncultured Gammaproteobacteria bacterium
TAATATTAACTTTTTACTTTAAAGCCTAGTAACCATTTATACTTTTCTAACTTAGGAATATTTAAAACTTGTAATAAAGCTCTAGTAATAACAATACTACTAAACATAGAAATAGAAACACCGATGAATAAAGTCGCCCCAAAGCCTTTTACTAAGCCAGTTCCAAAGGTCATTAGAGCAAAGCAAACTAAAATTGTCGTTATATTGCCATCTCGAATTGAAGGCCAGGCTCTTCTAAAACCCTCATCAATTGCAGTACTTAAATTTTTTCCTGACCTTAACTCTTCTTTCATTCTTTCAAAAATTAATATATTTGCATCAACCGCCATTCCGATTGAAAGGATAAAGCCAGTTAAACCAGCTAAAGTTAGGGTAACTGGATTAATTGCATAATATATCAAAAAGGCAGTAACCACAAAGAATAAAATAATTGAGGGCAGTCCATCAAAAATCTTTAACTCACTAAACACTAAAGTAAATAAAGCCACTAGAAGTAAAATGAAAAATAAGGCTAATAAAATTGGCATTACTTTAAATATAGTTAAAACTGCTAAAACATAAACTAATAAAGAAATAACAGAGATAAGCCCTGGCAAGCGATAAAAAAATAACATAAACAGGGCTACCAATAAAAATCCATATAAGATAGCCGTAAAACTATTATCAATAGATTTCTCGCCTAAACTAGCCCCGACTGTTTGCTGACCAATTAGATTAATCGGCACTGGCAGAGCTCCAGTATTAAGTCTTTGCACCAAAAGTCTGGCCTCTGAGACATTGAATTGACCGGAAATAACCGCTTTGCCATCAGGAATTTCTTCGTTAACAGTTGGCACACTAATCGGGTAGCCATCTAAAAAAATAGCAACCGGCAAGCCAACATTCCTCTTAGTAATTTCAGCAAACAATTTTGCTCCTTCACTATTGAATTCTAATGAAACCTCCGGACTGCCATCGTTTGGATTAAATTGTAGAACTGCTCTCTTTAAAAACTGACCAGTTAATTCAGTATTTTTCCAACCCTCATTAGGGTCTAAAACAGGCATTTCTAAATTATTATAGACATTGAGTATATTAACTAAATATTCAGGTTCTCCCTCTTCAGTTTCATTATCATCTAAAAATGGATTACTAGCTAGTCTTTCATCTAATAACTCAACTATTTGATATTTTCCATTATTTACAACTAGCTCTGGATATATTTGCTTATTTTCTAAACCAGCTACTAAGTCATAAACAAGTAAATCATCCTCCTTTGTTATCCAAATAGACTCAGTTAAATCACCATCATCTAAGCCTAATAATGAATTATTCTCCAAAGCTAAATCTAATAAGTTGCTTGCCTTAGCTAAAGCCTCCTCTTGAGCCTGTAAACTACTTTTCTCTAACTCAATACTTAAGGCCTCTTCATCTTGCTCCTTAAATTCTAAAATAGGAGTATCTCCAATCATAGCAATTGCCTCATCAATATCAGAAATACCAGCTAACTCAGCTATAATACGATAATCCCCACTTAAAGTCCGATTAACTTGAATTAATGGCTCGCTGACTCCGGTTGCATTAACTCTTCTTTCAATTACATCGCGTACTCCCTCTAAAGAGCTAGTTCTATCTCTTTCTGGAATATTAGAAACATCAGCCTCATAAACTAACTGAGTACCCCCCTGCAAATCTAAACCTAAATTAAATTCTCTGTCCGGGACTGAAGGTAAAACAACGATATTGTTGGTAACAATAGCTAATTTAGCAACCGCCTGATTGTATGATCCACCAGCCGCGGTTAAAAAAGCAACTACCGCAAAAATAGCAATGAGAAAAAAAACTATTCTTTTATTTAACTTTTTACTAGCAATAATCATAAATTTAAAATTAAACTTATTTACTTAAGCTTTCCCTTATATTAAAATACAAAAGAAAATAAATCAAGTAGACAAAAGTTATAAAAGGTGATAAATTGATATAGCTTATAATTAATTAATGAAATAATATGTTAATACCAACAGTCATCGAGAAAGAAGGGCAAGTAGAAAGAGCTTATGATATCTATTCTCGGCTCTTAAAGGATCGTATAATTTTCTTAGGAGAAGCAGTTGACGATCGAGTCGCTAATATTATCATTGCCCAGTTTTTATTCCTAGCAGCTGAAGACAAAGACAGGGATATTAAATTCTATATCAACACACCCGGCGGGTCAGTTAGTGCCGGCTTAGCAATTTACGACACTATGCAATATGTTAAATGCGATGTTTCTACTATTTGTGTTGGCCTAGCTGCTTCAATGGGCTCTGTTCTTTTAGCCGCTGGCACTAAAGGTAAAAGGCTAGCTTTGCCTAATAGCGAAATAATGATTCATCAAGTAATGGGTGGAGCCGAAGGACAAGCCTCAGACATTAAAATCAGAACCGAGCAAATTTTAAAGATAAAAGACAAAATAAATCGTATTTTATCTCTCCATACTAATAAAAAAATAAGTGTTATTGAAAAAGACAGTGATCGTGATTACTTTATGAATACTCAGGAAGCTAAAGACTATGGCATTATAGATAAAATAATTAGAAATGAATAGCTATTTTATAGTGTCTATAATAATCGCTAATTCAGAAAAATAATTAAACTCCTCTTCAACTGAGAAATAGGAGATCACAAAAACATATTTTAAGTCAGGCGAGTTTATATACAGAATTGTTCCTCCTTCATTAAGAATGCCTTGCCCTAAGCCAGTTTCAATTAGGCGCTCACTGGGAATAGGACTAAAAAATTCAAATTCTCTTGAATACCAAGCGAATATATTTTCTTGCGTCTCATTAATTCTCCTAGAAATTTGAATCATGGAGCCATTACTGGCATCAATTAACCAGGCATTTTCATCAATCTTTTCGACCGCTAAAATTTTAGGATAAAAAAAGGAAAAGCTGTCAGCTTGATATTTTTTAATCTTAAACTCCTCTGGTAAAGCTCCATCCCCTAAGGGGTTGTAATTATTTTGTATCTCTTCTAAATCACTATAACCATCAGAGTCAGAATCTGGATTTAGAGGATCGGTTCTAATATAATTTTCACTCAAATCACTTAAACCATCATTATCGCTATCAACTAAATTTATATTCAAAAGTGAACTTGATGACTTTTGTTCTTTCGGTAAAATTTCTTCTTCCTCTTCAACAATAATTGG
>CAYZMF010000057.1:0-2939 GCA_964479455.1 uncultured Gammaproteobacteria bacterium
AATTAATCAAATAAATATGAAAGCTGTCCAAGAAATTTTTAATAAAATAAGGGAGAAACAAAAAGAACAAAAAATAATTCGTCAAATCTATAAAGATGTTTTAACTAATTCAAAAGAATACCAAGATATTATCACGGAATTAGATGAGCTGAAAATAAAGAAAAAAAGAGTAGAGGCAATTTTAAAAAGCGAACTGAAGTCAGAAATAGAAAAATTAGAATCTATTAAAATTGATATTGAGTCTAACAAAGAATTACTAAGTCAAGCCAGTCTTACTAAAATTCTCAAGGGTGAAGCCCTTTCTCTAGAAGATGAACATAATAATAAGTATGAGGCAGTTTTTAATGTAAACTTTAAAAAAATATAATATATGAGAGTCCCGATTAGAAGAGGCGACAGAGTACCTAGAGCCGCTTTTGATTTTAAAATCACCCAAGAAAAATTGGAAAAACTCCAAAAATCTTTAGATTATCTAAAAAATAAAATACGCCTTCAGGAGGCTAGTGAAGTAAAAATTCTATCAACCACCGGCGACTACAGTGAAAACGCTGGCTATCAATCAGCCAAGGCCAATTTAAGGCGAACTAATAATAGAATTGCTAAAATAGAACACATTATTAATAAAGCTGAGATCATAGAAATAAATAGAAATAGTGAAAGAGTAGAGATAGGGAGCATAGTTGAGTTAAAACTAGAACAATCAACTAGAAGTTATCAAATACTTGGCTCAGCCGAAACTAACCCTAGTCGTGGTCTCATTTCCTATAGCTCGCCTTTAGGTTCGTTGCTTCTGGGTAAAAAAGTGGACGATAGCTTTAGCTTAAATGATAGACACTACACAATTACTAAAATTTCTTAAGAAAATTTTTTTTCTAATTGATCGAAATACCACTGATAATTTTGATTTATATTTTGATCAAAAGCTCGCAAATAAAGAGGCGAATTTAAATTATTTTTAACAAACTCTGGATTTAAAATAAATTCCGCTATAAAATCCGCCTGAAAACTTTTTATTTTAATACCGACATGTAATTCTTCAGCATGAAGATCGAATCGGTTTTTAGGTGGGTTCTAATCCACGCTTTTTCTTTTTCACTGTCGACAAGCTCTCCCAATCCCTGCAAGATCTGATTGTCTTTCACTTTTTCAATAAAAGCGAGGCAATCCGCCAAATACTCTTTGCTTGTCTTGCCAGTTCTTTCTTTGATCACTCCGGCATTGATATCCCAATTACTCTTAGCAAAATAATGAATATCAAAGATATCCCTCATAGCGGTTTCGGTTCTCAGGGTCAACGCTGATAATTTGCTGGCGAACAAATAATCCTTTTTAGCGACAAACATTGAGATACCCAAATATTCTTTCATCTCATAGTGATCTTTGATGTTTTCTACTAGTTTTCTGACATTAATTTCTACCTTAATGTTGTAATCATCGTCGCCGTAGGAGAGCAGGGCAAAAACTGTAAATCTCTTGATGTATTGATCTTTGATCTGTCCGTATTTGCTCAAAATAGCCACAATCTTTTCAAACACCAGCTTTTGATTTTTCTCATTTACCACCAGCAAATCAAAATCTAAGTCAACCGAGAATCTCGGCAGGTTATAAAAGAAATATGCACAAGTACCACCTTTGAATCCCAAGAGCGGACTGATTGAGACATCGGTATAAATGTCTTTCAAAACTTGTCCCATTATTAATTGGTGTTTTTCTCTATTGAACATAATTTTTGCGATATTTAGCTAAGCGTTTTATTAATTCTTTGTTGTTATAAATTTTTGTGAGTTCATCACACTTTTCCCAATTGATTGATTTTAAATTATCGAAGTAATAACTCGGAAACAGATAGATCATGTCTAAGAAAGCTCGTTCGGTGGTAGCTATGCTATAATTATTTTCATTTTTGACTCCGACAGAGCTAAATAAAACACTATCTTTCAATTTTCTAAAAGTGAAGGTGTTTTTGTCTATTTTTTTAGTAAAAGCATACGGACCGGCGACAAAAATTGTATCGTAGTGTTGAAAAATTACACCTGCTTCTCGCAAAACTGTTTCAAAGCTGATGTAAGAAGGGGCATAAATGCTGCTTGCCAATTCCTTGGCGTTATAATTTAAATCTTTGGCAAAAATCCCTCTGGTCAGTCGAATCAAGGCTTTCTGCTTCACATAGTAGGAAGTCTTGGCGTATAAGCTTTCCTCGTTGTTTATTTCCCAAATTAAAGCCAAATCCTTATTAGTCAGGATTGTCTTGGAAGATTGGTATAATTTTGCGATCAAACTATTCATAGTGATTATATATAACGGAACTGATAATTTCTCATAGTTCCATTGTATATTATTGTAAAAAGTAAGTCAACTGGCTAAAAGTGGAATGAGGTTTAATGGTCAAAAATAATTCAACAGCCGTTACGAGCAATACAACAACGCCCATAGTAGTCTGCATATAATCAAATATCTTGTCATCTTCTAAATCCCTAAAAATATCAGCATTTTTTTCTAGTTTTTTAATTTGGTTAATATTAAGCCCTTTTATAATCTCTTCATTTAACTTACTAGAAAAAACAGTCATTTTTTTATTATTATCAATTTCAAGTTTTATTTGTTTAGATCTGCCAATAAGATTAAAAGCATTATTAAAATTTAAA
Source organism: uncultured Gammaproteobacteria bacterium (assembly GCA_964479455.1). Classification (GTDB taxonomy): domain Bacteria; phylum Patescibacteriota; class Patescibacteriia; order Patescibacteriales; family UBA12465; genus PWHG01. The sequence goes on from CAYZMF010000057.1 coordinate 2,646, forward strand.
GACACTGGGTTAGGAATAACGACCATAAACCTTCCGAGGCTTTTAGTTTTAATCGCACTATTTAGGGCAACAGATGTTCCAGCTTCATGATAATGTTTAGCTTGATAAGGTTTCGTTAACTTTGTTTTAAAATATGGTTTAATTTTCATATATCCTATAATAACTCTTTTTTACAAAAATTTATATAATAGATTTATTTAGGACCTCAACCGACCTTGGATAAGTAGATGTTGAGCGCTTACCAAAAAACCTCGCAAATACGAGGCTCATGGGTCTATCCGATACTAAATTGTC
>CAYZMF010000058.1:0-2721 GCA_964479455.1 uncultured Gammaproteobacteria bacterium
TAATTCTGCCTATACCTTACTACTTGTCTTTTTTCTAATATTTCTGGGGCAAATAGTTCATAGATGTTTACAAATTTTAAACCTTTCTGCTTTAAGTTAGCGATTACTTGGGGAATTGCTTCAATTGTGCTGGGGTAAATATCATGAGCTAGAATGATTGAATTGGCCTTTGCCTGACTGATTCTTTCAGCCACAATATCAGTATCTTTATCTTTCCAGTCCTCTGAGTCAATATTCCAAAGAACAATAGCTTTATTAACACTAGCAAGAACATTAGCATTATAGCTGCCATAAGGGGGTCGCAGAAGAGTAGTGTTATAATTAGCAATTTTTTTTATAAGTTTGTCTGTATCAGATAGTTGTTTTTGAATTTCTTCACTTGAAAGTTTTGTTAAGTTTTTATGATCCCAGCTGTGGTTGCCAACTACATGACCTTCTTGAACCATTCTTCTAATCGTGTCAGGCTGAATTTTGGCTGATTGACCAAGGACAAAAAAACTGGCCTTAATATTATTTTCTTTTAAAATATTAAGTAGATTATCGGTATAAACTGAGGGACCGTCATCAAATGTTAAAGCCACACACTTTTCTTTAGAACAATCAATTGAAGACGAGGGGCTTGCTTCAGTACCTTCATTGCCTGGATTATTTTCCTTTGGAGGGGTATTTCTAATTTCAAAAATTTTTTTGACTTCCGGCGACAAAATCTGAGAGATTTCGCTTAAAGGTATTTTAACCTTAACGGCACCATCTGAACCGGGACCGACCTGGTATTTATCGAAAATAATTATCAACTCTCTATTATCTGAAATACTTAGACTATCAAAGTTTTCACTATTTGTCTTAGTCCCAGCCTTAATTTGTTCCATGCCTCGCTCTAGCCATTGAGTTTTAGCTTCTTCGTTTGTAAAATCAAGCAGTTTAGCCTCGTTTGCCATTCTCTCATTTAATATCTTTTGTGATTTATCAGAAAGTATTTCAAGGTAGTTATCGGTGGAAAAAAGACTGGAAAGAGCTAGTTCTTTCCCGGTCTCACGATTAAATAGAACCGAGATAGAGTCATCACTACCCGTGCCGCCAGTACTTTTGTATTGGTCAAAAACAAAAAGTAGATATTTATCACTAGCGAAAGAAACATCAAAATGTTGAATATATTCGGTAATCATCGAAACAGCTATTTTTCCTGTTTTTTTAAGATAATCTAAGTAGGCCTTTTCTTGACTTTGGGCAACAGTTTTATATTCATCAATAAATATTTGACTCTTTTTTTTCAATTCTAAATTTATTGCCTCGTTTTCTGTCACGGGGTAAGAGACATATAGGAGGGAGCGCCCATCATTATCCCGCTCTTCACGAGTATAGACATTAATATTTTCGTATTTAGTTTCTTCTTGGCTAATATTTGTAAGCTTAGCTGGTTGATTAATATTTAGTTTATGCTTAAGAGAGGCCAGTTTTAGTAAGAAGATTAATAAAGCGCTAGTAATAATGAAAAAAAGAAATAGGCCGATTATTTTAAGTGTTTTATTCATAATTTAATTTTTAAATTAATAATCTAAACTTGAAGAGTCTTTAGAAATTATACAACCTTTTATTTATAAAAGGAATCAGGGCCAAAATGATGGCCTCTGTATAGAGCTTTGTTCGATCAACTACATTATTTGTTAAAATACCGACAGCTCCATTTTTTTGCTTGGAATTTGTTTTTTTAAAAACAATATCATTGGCTCCACCCAATTCTTCGCCCTCCTTAATAAGTTTAGCAATTTTCGGGGGCAAGAAAAAAGTTGCAGTTTTACTTTTGCTAAATTTACCATTTTTATTTTTGATTACCACCCAGGCGAAAGCTTCCATTTCTAAATTATTTTCCTCAACTCCACCTTCAATGCCAACATAATAATCTGCCCCAACTATTTTTTTGACTGCTTTATCGACCCTATTTGAAGCTCCTAATAAAGTTTCAGCACTAGTTTTTGGTTGATCTCCGACATCGGAAGAAACAGAGAGGCTGTTAATAATAAATTTTTCATGGGGAAAGATTTTTTCAAAAGCCCCTAGACTAGCCTTAAGTTTGACTGGATTTTTGGAGACAACAATTATTTTTTTCATATTAGATTTTTTAAAAATGAGTTTATTTCACCTTTCTTAAATTCTAACCCCGTTAGTTTTATTCTAGCAAAGTAAGGTCCCTTTGGGAATAATGCCTAAAAGACTGACAACCGGCTCCCTTAGTTTTATAAAATTATAGGATGCTTTCTACTAAACGGTCTCATTATTCAGAGATCACTCATTATGTGGCAATTCCTTAGTAATAATAAATAGAGGGATTCCACTTTGAACCCCTCTTGAAAGATATTATAAGATAACAATCTTTAAATATTCTTTTTATTTCGTGCTCCTAAAGAATAAAAAAAGACTGATAAACCATAGTTCAATAAAAAAATAACTATAGCTATAACCCAAAAAGTTGCAGGATTATAAAAATCAACCATACTTCTCACAATAAGAGCGCTAATGATGAAAAAAGAAAATTCACCAATAGCTATAGCTGTCAAAGAGTTGTTTATGTAAAACTCATACCTCTTGTATCGCCTTTGGTTAAGTCCTAAGGCATACGACATCAAACTCGGCCCAATTATGAATGCCACGCTAGAGATAAAAAATAATACAGACAAAATAGCCATAATAATATTCTTATAAAATTTTCTTTTATTTTCCATT
>CAYZMF010000059.1:0-2608 GCA_964479455.1 uncultured Gammaproteobacteria bacterium
AGGACGAACCAATCATCATGTCAATTTCATGGCTTTGGATTATACAGAAATAGATTTTAGCAGAAAATTACAAAATATGGACTTTTTTGATTGATAATGACATTATAATGATAAGTGAAATAAGTTTTTATTATTATTTTGCCGATAATTTATTTAAAAAAATTAGTCTATTTAAACTAAAGATAAAAATATGTTCAATTTTTTAAAGCCTCAAGAGATGAGTGATAAAAATAATGAAAAATTGCCAGCAACTAAAGTAGTTTTAGAGATTTTTCGCCATAGCTTAAAAGAAAATGACCCCAGTAAAGCTAATTCCGAGCTAGCGCTCACCCCTGAAGGCAGGCAACTGGCTCGCCTTAAAGGAGAATAATTAAAGCCCGATTTAGATAGAGCTGTAGCCGGATCCAGTCCTATGGACAGAGCGGCTCAAACTGCTATGTTAGCTATGTTAGCAGATGAGCCAGAGATAGAAACAGACGATAGTTTAGAAATTATGGAAGAGAAGATAAGAAAATACTTGCCTGTTGGAAAAAAGATATATCGAGATGAACGTTTAAGTTTTACAAATAGCGAAGGACCAGCTGGTCAAGCAACAATAAAAGCTTTTAAATCAGGAAAGCTTTTAAATTGGTTAGTCAAAGATAGTGATCAAGCGGTAATAGAGAATAAAGATCTAGAGACTATCTCTTATTTACGGCAAGCTGGTAATATTGCTGAATTAATAGCCCGTTATCAAAGCGTGGGTAATAATTTTAATCATTTATCGGCTAACCCAGATAAACAAAAGGAGCACGGACACAAACTAGAAAGATATTTAGCTACCCATCAAGGCGTTTTAGAGTCTTTTATCGCAAAAGTTTTAGAAATTCAGGAAGGGTTAACGGCTCGTGACAAATTTAGCGAGCAACTTGGTAATGGCTGGAAAGAAACAAAAGGGGCGAGAATTGAAATTATAAATGATAGTCAAGGCCAAAGAATATTTATCAATTATCAAGATGGGGAAGGAAAGAATCAAAAATTGTTAATTCAAACAGACACTATTGCTCAAATTATTGACGAAAGAGCAAAGCTAGAAAAGCTTGTCAATCAAGCTTAACTTTATGTCTAAGCCAGGAAAATTAATTGTTAAGCCTTATTAAATTCTACCATAATAATTTAAGTATGTTTAGCAAGGAACTAAATAATTGGCAAGAGGGTCGGTGACAAAAACTGTATGACAGTCTTTTGAAAAATAGTAATGATTATTTTTTATTTGTTTCTCGACCAATGTCGATTCAAAGAGTTGAGGTGATAGATATTTTAATGCGGAAATTTTTAAAGGGTTCAATGTTGGTCATTCCTTTAGATAAAAACCAAGTAAGCATTTTTATAGAAAAGAAAAAATTTACTTATAATTGCGAACGTCTAGCTAAATTAATATTAGCAAAAAACATGAAGACCATTATAAGAAAGCGACTAAGAAATTAGTAGGCATTGCTAGTCAAGCAAAGTTGCTAGAGCTCAATAATGCAAAAATGTTATTTTTTTTCAATCGGTGGCAAAGGGCATTAGAAGATTTTGCTTATTATTTCCTGTCTCCTTTTTGGGTAGAAAATATCTTATTCCCCCAGCTCCAAAGTGCGATAAGCGACAGCTCTCAACTTGAGATAATCAGCAAACCTGAGCAGATTTTCTATTATCAAAGATTTCAAAAAGAGTTAATTGAAATGAAAGGAAATATAGATTATGCCTATTTAATTAATAAATATAGATTCTTAACAGAATATTCTTTAAGAGAGGAATTATTAAATAAAAAAGAAATTGACCGCCGCTATCAAGAAATAATAGATAATAATCTATTTGAAGTGATTAATGAAGTCAAAGAGGAGGCCTTAAATAACGCTAAGGAATTCAAAAATTTAGAAAAAAGTCTTTCTCCAGAATTATCATTATTAGCTAATGTTGTTCATAAATATATGGTTATTAGGACCGAAAGAGTCGAAAATTACCAAATTGCCTTAGTTTCTATGAGAGTTTTCTTTGAAAAGTTATCAAAAATTATTGCAAAAAGTCATCCTTCATTTTCTTATGCCGAGGCTATTTCTTTGACAAATGAGGAAATTATTTCTTTTTTAGCTCTTAACAAAAAATTATTGGTTGGAGATATAGAAAAGAGAGTCAACAGCGATTATGTTCTATATAGTAATTGTAAAAGAAAAAAACATTTTTTCTTTTACGAAGCCAAGCAGATAAAAACTCTAAAGAAAGTCTTTTTAGAAAAAAAAGAAGAAGTTGATTGCTTAAAAGGAGCTATCGTTTCAAGTGGCTTGATTTCTGGTCAGGTTCGTTTAGTTTTTAGCCCAAAAGATTTTTTCAAGTTTAAGGCAGGTGAAGTTTTGGTCTCTAGGTATACCTCGCCTTCATTTATGCCAGTGATTAAACAAGCGGTCGCGATTATTACTGATGAAGGGGGGATAACAAGCCACGCCGCAATTGTTGCCCGTGAGCTTAATAAGCCCTGTGTGGTGGGTACTAGAATTGCCACCAAGGTTTTAAAGGATGGGGACCTAGTTGAAGTTGATGCTAATAAGGGGATTATAAAAATTATTAAAAGAAAATAGTAATTTTA
>CAYZMF010000060.1:0-2113 GCA_964479455.1 uncultured Gammaproteobacteria bacterium
TTATTAAAAGAAAATAGTAATTTTAAACTATAAAAATAGTTATTTTATAATTTAAATACCATTAAGTTTCTGCTAAAAAAAGACGGGATTAAAGAGATGATTCATTTAAGAGTTAAAGGAGCGATTATACTTTAGTTAAAATAAGGACGCAAGAAACAGTTAATTTAATCTTAGATGATTTAAAAAAATTAATGGCACTTTAAAGTCAATAAGAAAAATTTGAGTTACTAGAACCAAGATTAATGGGTAGAAGGAATAAACAGCTATTTTAAAGTTTAGGACTTAAGAATATAGTGTTGTTAAAAATAAAACTATATATTTTAAAAACCGACAAGAGATATGTTCCCTTATCGGTATGCATTATTAGGTTTTCTTAACTTCAATTTTTTTATTTTCAAAATTAAATATGAAACCTTCCAGCTCTTTTAGAGCGGAGGTGTCAATCTCGGGATCAATGAAAGAGGCTAAGGCCTCAATCATTGGCGAATGACTGACCATGACCATAATTTCTCCTTTGTTTAAGAAGCGAAAAATTTGAGACAGGGAGTTTAGCATGCCTCGCTGAATACTTTTAAGAAATTCTGGGTTTTGACTTCTTAAAGTCTGGACCATATCTCCAGACTCTTTGAAGTGTTTATAATGCTTCATCATTTCCAAGAAAATTTCATCTGAGCCAAAGTTCGGATCAGGCATAAAGGGTGCCTTTATTGGGTGAAAACTACCGCTTCGTTTGGCAAATTTTTCCCAAGCTTTTATGGTTTGCCGGGTTCTTACTAAGCTACTGCCTGGGTGTAGATAGACAGCGCTTCCTTCCTCAATGCTATCACTAAGGTTCGGGATTCCATTCTCTTCAATTTCATGAATTTGCTGAGTGGCAATGTTTTTGCCATCTTTGCGGCCGTGACGCACCATAATAACAGTTTTTCCCATGAGAAATAAGCCCCGTTAACTACGGGACAAGAGCTTTATTTGTTAAAGAAAATTTTACTTATAGTTTAATCATACATAATTTCTACTAATTGTCAAGATTAGGAAATTGTCAGATAAGCTGATAAATGCTAAAATATTGGTATAATTTAATTTTATGTATATTTATCCGTTTTCAAAAATTAATAAAAACGATATTAGTTTAGCTGGGGGTAAAGGAGCATCTTTAGGGGAGATGACGGCTAAAAAGATTCTGGTTCCTCCGGGCTTTATTATCGCCTCAACTGCCTTTGACGAGTTTTTACTAGAAACTGGTCTTTTTCAGAAAATAGAGTTAATTATTAATAAAGCTAACTACAATGATATCCATTCAGTAGATAAGGCTTCTAGTAAAATCAGGAGTTTAATTGATCAAACTAAAATGCCTGAAAGCTTGGAGTTAAGTATTAAGAAAGCTTATAATCAATTAAAGAGCCCTTTAGTGGCGGTTCGTTCTAGTGCGACTGCTGAAGACTCCCCAGATGCTTCTTGGGCTGGTGAATTGGAAACTTATCTAAATACCAATGAAGAAAAATTAATAAACAATGTTAAATTATGTTGGTCTTCATTATTTACCCCGAGAGCTATTTTTTATCGCCATGAGAAAAAACTTTTAAAAACTAAAGTTAGTGTAGCGGTGGTGGTTCAAGCCATGATTCAATCAGAAGTTTCGGGTATAGTTTTTACTGTTCATCCAGTTAGCCAAGATAAAAGACAACTTATCATTGAGGCTGGTTATGGCTTAGGAGAAGCAATCGTTTCCGGGTCAATTACTCCCGACTCTTATGTGCTTGATAAAAAAGACCTCAGTCTCATAGACATAAATATTGCCAGCCAAGAGAAGCAAATGCTGCGTTGCTCTAAAAAGGGAGTTAAATGGGCACCAGTTTTAAAAAGTCAGCAAGAAAAGCAAAAATTAAGCGGACAAGAGATTATTGAATTAACTAAAATTTGTCTAAAGATTGAAAAACATTATGGCTTTCCTTGCGATATAGAGTGGGCAAGGTTTAATAATAAGTTCTATATTACTCAAAGCCGACCGATTACTACTCTTTAAATAAAGTGCTTATGTAAAAAACTAAATACCTATATCCTAGAGTGGGGGTTGGAGTAATGATTCTTAATCAAGAGGCAAAGGTTTTGTTAG
>CAYZMF010000061.1:0-1934 GCA_964479455.1 uncultured Gammaproteobacteria bacterium
AAATTTTTTAACTACTACTAAAAGAAGAGAAATTGCCGAGAGGATTGAGAGAGCCAAGGAACTAGGTGATTTAAGCGAAAACGCTGAATATAGTGAGGCTAAAGATGCCCAAGCTCTAAATGAAGGGCGAGTTTTGGAACTTTCTAATATTTTAAAAAATGTCACCATTATCAGTGGAGCCAAGGGAACCAGTGAGGTTAGCATGGGCTCTACGATTGAAGTTAGGGGGAATAATAAAAATAGAACTTATACAATTGTTAGTTTCAATGAAGCTGATCCTTTAAATGGCTTAATTTCCAATGAATCACCATTGGGAATGGCTTTTTTAGGTAGGAAAAAAGGGGAAGAGGTTTTGGTGGAAACGCCAAAGGGAAGTGTGAAATATAAAATACTTAAAATAAGTTAATATGTCATTACTTAGCGAAAGAGAACAGAGATTAGTTAAATTAAACAAAATAAAGGAGTTAAACATTGATCCATTTCCGGCTTCAGTTAAAAAAGAAGTTAATAATTTTGATTTTTTAAATAATTTTGAGGACTATAAAGAAAAAGATGTTTTTATAACTGGTCGAATTAGAAGCATTAGAACTCACGGCAATCTTAGTTTTGTCAACTTAGAAGATGAGAGTGCACAGCTACAAATTGTTTTTTCTAAAAAAGACCTAGGACTTGATAATTACAAAAAACTAATCAAATTAGTTGATACTGGCGATTTTCTTGAAGTTGTCGGCAATTCTTTTCTAACCCACAAACAAGAGAAAAGCTTGTTAGTTAAAAATTATAGAATTATAACTAAAGCTCTAAGACCCTTGCCAGATAGTTGGTATGGCTTAAAAAATGAGGAAGAAAGATATCGCAAAAGATATTTAGATATTATTGCTAATCCTGAGGTAAAAGAAATGATATACAAAAAAGCTAAATTTTGGCAGGCAAGTAGAAACTTTTTAATTAGCAAGGGCTTTTTGGAGGTAGAAACACCAGTTTTAGAAACCAGCCCCGGGGGTGCTGACGCCCAGCCTTTCGCTACTCATCATAATGCCCTAAATATCCCCGTCTATTTACGAATTTCCATGGGTGAGCTTTGGCAAAAAAAATTAATGGTAGCCGGTTTTGAGAAGACTTTTGAGATTGGTCGACAGTTTAGAAATGAAGGCATGGATAGTGACCACCTTCAAGACTATAGCCAATTAGAGTTTTACTGGGCTTATGCTGATTACAATATGGGTATGGATTTAAGCAGAGAACTTTTTATTCATATTGCTAAAAAAACCTTTGAAACCACTAAGTTTAAGATAAAAGAATTTGAAATTGATTTAAACGACAATTGGGAAATTTATGATTATCAACAGATAATTCTAGAAGCCACTAAGATTGATGTTTTAAATACGAACGAAGAAGAGATTAGAGCTAAACTTGATGAGTTGAAAATTGATTATGATAAAAAAGGCTTCAATCTTACTCGAGCAATTGATAATTTATGGAAATATTGCCGTAAAAGTCTAGCTGGTCCTGGTTTTTTAATTAACCCGCCAATTACTATTTCACCTTTAGCAAAGAGGATGTCTGATAATCCTAATTTAGCCCAACGCTTTCAAGTGATTATAGCTGGTTCAGAGCTTGGCAATGGTTATTCTGAGTTAAATAATCCTCTTGATCAAGAAGCCAGGTTTAAGGAACAACAAGCCTTAAGAGAAGCTGGGGACAGCGAAGCACAAAGACACGACAAGGATTTTGTTGAGGCTTTAGAGTATGGCATGCCGCCAACCTGTGGCTTTGGTTTTAGTGAAAGACTCTTTTCTTATTTAATGAATAAATCAGCTAGAGAGTGCCAGATATTTCCTTTGATGAGACCGAAGGATTAATCGGGGGTCGTCTAATGGTAGGACACCAGGTTCTGGTCCTGGGTATCGGGGTTCGAATCCCTGCTCCCGAGC
>CAYZMF010000062.1:0-1924 GCA_964479455.1 uncultured Gammaproteobacteria bacterium
ATCGTAATACTAATTCTAATTTCAACAATCTCTCTAGCAACGGCAACTACTGGTCGTCTACTCCTTCTGGGCCTAATGCTTGGAGACGGAACTTGAACTCTAGCAATTCGACTATCAACCGCAATCTCAATAGTCGTCAGTCTGGCTTTTCCCTTCGTTGCCTCTAGCCCTCTCCTGGAAAAAATGGGGTCTCAACTGGCCCTATTTTCGTATAATTATGATTTACCTTTTGTTTTAAGATTTTAAGAGCGATTTTCGTTCTTTTTCCTTCCATAATTTTTTTTCTCAGTCTATAGCTATTATAATGTTTGAGTTGTCCGAGATAGGAGTTGAAAAAACTGGGATTGTCTAATTTTCCCGCTACTACTAAATTAATCTTTCTCCTAAAATTTTTTATAATCCTTTTATTTGGATAGATATGCCCGGGTTTGATGATTACTCCTAAAAAAGGTAGGCCTCGCTTAATTTCTTGTAAATAGATTTTCTGAGGGTGAATTTTTAGCTCTAGTTTTTTTTCTAAGTAATCACTAATTTGGGGAATTATTTTTTTTAAAAATTCTTTGTCGCGGTGCATAAAAAACATATCGTCGACATAGCGACCATAGTATTTGACTTTCAATTTTTCTTTGACAAAGTGATCAAAGTTATTTAGATAAATATTGCCAAATAGTTGGGAAGTTAAGTTGCCAATCGGCAGACCGCAATGATCTTTAGCATAAAAGAGGCTTTTGTTTTTCGGCAGTCCTTGCCAATCCTCTCTTTTAGCTCTTAGTTTGCAATTTAAAGTCGGCTGATTGAAAATTATTTTTCTCAGGAGATAGAGAGTTAGGTTTTTTTCTGGCTCATTATCTTTAAACAATTCTTTAATTAGTTTTTGATTAATCCGATAGAGAAGATTACGATTAATGTCCATAAAGTAGCCACTGATGTCTAATTTTAAAACATAGGCAGTTTTCGTATAATTATCGCTGACTGCCCTTAAAAAGAGACTAGCCCTTTTGATGCCAAAGCTAGTCCCTTTGCTCAGACGACAGCTATAGCAGTCATTGATTAATCTTTGCTCATAATAATTATAGAGCTGGCTAAAGAGATAATGATGAACTATTCGATCGCTAAAGTCGCCAGCAAAGATTTCTCTTTTAATCGGCAAGAGTGAGATAAAGCAAAGTGAGCTTTTAATTTTGTAGTTTCTTTTTAAGATTTCTTGACTTAATTTAAAGCAATTACTTTCCCAATTTAAACTAAAGGCTAGGGTATTTAATTTCCAGCCTTTTCTCGCTTGGGCTTTGAAAAAAGCAATTGTAATTCTTTTAAGCATTTCTATTTACATTAATTACTAAAAAAGCTATAATGAGGTTATAAATAATAAGGAAAAAAACATGCTATCTTTTCAATTTATTAAGGCTAATAAAAAGTTAAAAGAAGCTATTTCTTTAGTTCTTTTAGCTGGCCTTATTCTTTTTTCTATTTTAATCTTTCCTAAAAATATTCAAGCGGTTGACGGCTTAATGAACGGTAAGTTTTTAACTGGAGAAACTGACGATTATCTTTTTTGGCTACAGACCTATAATCCCGCCCCCTCCCCTTATTTCTTTGATCGTTTTTACATTAGCAAAGAAGGTAAGGTGGGAATTAATACTAGCACACCACTTAATATTCTAAGCATTACTGGCGACTCAGGTAATTCCCTTGATCTAAACAACTCCTATATATCGGGGCTAGCTCTAACTCCAGCTGATAATGATCACGCTGTCTCTAAATGGTATGTTGATAGCAATTTTATTTCCTCCTCTACCCAAGGAACAATTGATGACGCCTTTGTTTTAGGGGGTAATTCTTTTGGAGCGACTGCCATTTTAGGCACGACCGACAATCAAAGATTGGCCTTTTTAACCAACAACACTGAGAAGATGACTATCTTGGC
>CAYZMF010000063.1:0-1887 GCA_964479455.1 uncultured Gammaproteobacteria bacterium
TACTATTTATTATTTTTTTTAATTTCAATTAGCCTACAGTCAGTTATTGCTATTTGGCAGTTTTTAAGTCAGTCTTCTTGGTCTAGTAAATTTTTAGGTCTAAGCAATCATTATGCCTGGCAGTTGGGCACAGCTGTTATTGAAATTGATGGTCAAAGATGGTTGCGGGCCTATGGTGCCCTAGATCATCCTAATATATTGGGAGCAATGGCTCTTATTTCTCTAATAATTAGTTTATATTTTTTAGTATTTAAAAAAAATAGCTTATCTCTTAGAATCTTTTTATACTTAAATTTTTGCTTATCTTTTTTTGCTCTTATATTCTCTTTTTCACGGAGTGCTTGGCTGGCCTTTGTAGTTAGTATTATAATCTTTCTTTTTTCTGAAATTAAAAACAAATTTAGTTTATATTTATTATTAGCAGCTGTTTTCAGTCTTTCTCTGATTCTCTATTTAAATTATGGCTCTTTAATAAAAACTCGGGTTTTAGCTCAAGGTCGTTTAGAACAAATTTCAATCACTGAAAGAAAGTCAAGCTTAGATTTGCTTACATTTAGGTCTAAACAAGATTTTCTCTTTGGTCGGGGAATTGGAGCTTCAAGTTATTTACAAAAAAAGCTTGATTTTTTAAATAATGAGCATCTAGCTGATTATAATTATCAGCCAGTCCATAATATCTTTTTACTTCTCTTTTTAGAAATTGGCCTATTAGGGCTTTTGTCATTCTTAGTTTTTGTAGTTTCATTAATTTATAATCACAAAAAAAAAATTAGGGCTAATCTTGCTTTGTTCGTACTTCCTCCTCTTTTAATCTTGGCCTTACTTGATCATTGGCTTGTGTCTTTGCCCTTTGGCGTTTTATTATTGTTTTTCTTCTTGAGCTTTACTAATGAATAATTTTGATTGATATAAGCAAGCTCATCAATAATATTTAAAAGCGAATTTTTAATTAAAGGCTTATTATTTTTTTGGCCAATTTCTTTTTCCAGGAGTTCGATTCGGGCTTTTAGATTTTGTAAATAATTATTATTTTGTAAATAATGATCACGGATTTCTGGATCTTTAATGAAAAAGCTTGAATTTTTTAAATTATATTTTTTCATTTTTTTTAAATTACACTAATATATTTATTACTAGCAATGATGAGGTGATCTAATAGTTCAATGCCTAGTAGCTCGCCAGCCTCTTTTAGTTTTTGAGTGATTTTAATATCATCTTCGCTGGCTTTAATTTCACCTGAAGGATGATTATGAGCAATAATAATGGCTGAGGCGGAGTGTTCAATGGCTGGTCTAAAAACTTCTCGGGGATGGACCAGACTAGCATTTACCGTTCCTAGAGAAATCACTTCATCGTGAATTAATTGATAGCGGTGATTTAGGTAAAGACCTCGAAATTGTTCTTTGCTAAGCAAACGCATATCAATTAGATATTTAAAGGCATCTTTAGAAGAGCGAATGACTTGTTTGCCTTGATAGCTTTTTTGCAAGAAGCGACGTCCTAGCTCAAAGCAGGCGATTAATTGGCAGGCCTTGCCAATGGGGATTTCTAATTCTTTAGCAATTGTCTCGGCCTTGGTTTGGCTAAGTAGGCTTTTTTCGCCATAATCTTTTAAAAGACGAGTAGCCATGACCATTACCTCTTCTTTTTTAGTGCCGGTGCCTAAGAGAATGGCTAAAAGCTCAGCCGTTTTAAGTTGAGCTGGTCCGTGTTTTAGAAGTTTTTCCCTTGGCCTGGCCTGGCTAGGCAAATCTTTAACCTTTAAAACATAGGACTTTTTGGGATTGATTATTAAATTGTGGTCATTTAGGCTATAATTAGACATAGTTGTAATATTACCTTTTAATTATACCAGACTTGTGCTAAATTTAAAATTAAATAAATATA
>CAYZMF010000064.1:0-1869 GCA_964479455.1 uncultured Gammaproteobacteria bacterium
TTCATATTATTTATTTCTTTATTCCTAAAGCCGTCAACCGCTTAATAGATAAATGTAAATATTTCTTTTCCATATCAATACCAATAAACTTTCTACCATTTAAAGCAGAGGCTATACCCGTTGTTGATGAGCCTGCAAAAGGATCGAGAACGATATCACCTTTATCAGTACTTGCCATTATAATTCTAACCAATAAATCAATTGGTTTTTGAGTGGGGTGCTTACCATGCTTCTTCTCTGCTGGCTTTGGGGTCCCCATAGACCAAACGCTTCTCATTTGTAGTCCTGGCTTCTTAATAAAGTCTTCTGGCCAATTACCATTCTTCATTAAGTCATAATTAAACTTATGCTTTGCTTTAACTGGCTTCCCTGTCTTTGGATGTATCATCTCTTTTCTAGCCCAGATAAGCGTTTCATGGCTAGCTGTAAAAAAACGACAACTTAAATTTGGTGAAGCATTAGGCTTAAACCAAGCGATATCATTAAGAATATGAAACTTATTTACTTGCAAAGCAAAGCCACATTGATAAATGGAATGGTATGTTCCAGAGACCCAAATAGTTCCCCCTGGCTTCAAAACTCTATGACAAGCCTTAATCCATTCAAGGTGAAACTCAAAATTCTTTTTTGTCCCGCTAGACAAATCCCAATCGCCCTTTTTTACGCTTACCATTTTCCCATTCTGGCAACTAAAACTACCTGATGAGAGGAAATAAGGGGGATCAGCAAAGATCATATCAATAGAATTCTCTTTGACATTCTCATTTAAAAATTGAATTGAATCTGATAGATATAGTGAAAAATTTTTTTCTTTAAAGTATGGCTTTATCATAAAATATGCTTAGTCTATTATTAATTTAATTGTACCGTCTTAGACCTCTAAAGTCAATTTGAATAATAGCATAAACTACCTAAATTTTGCTTAACAATTACCTCAAGAAAACCTCAATAATACAATAAATTGGGGCTTTTTTGTTATTACCCCAAATCTTCCCCGTAATTTTTGTGAACCTAGAATTGTTACGCTTACCTTATCTTTTAAAAATATTTTACTTCGTCTTAGATATTATCTTTTTTTGGCGGCATCCCCTTGGGGGGGCCGAAAAAAGATAATAAAGCAGTAAAAGAATTAAAACTGATGTGTTCTTAACTTGATTATAACCACACATCTAACGAAAACTTTATGGCATATACTTATGATCTTAAAATCGTAGTATCGGGCAAACAAGTTGAATTATATAAAAGCCAGCCTTTTAAGACTGGCTGGAAGCTAATTTTAAGAAAATCATCGTTGCCAAATTTCTTTCCAAGCGACAATCATTTGTTTTTCTTTGTTTCCTTCTTTAGTTTTCCATTCTAAGCCTTCACTAGCGAACTCTCGCGAGTCATCAACCGTGGCTTCAAGTATTTGCCCCCAAAAAGTAATAATCTGATATTTTTTACCAGCATACATTTTGGGCCACCTAACAGAAAAGGGAAATCCGGCAATATCTTGATTGGGATGTTTTTGCACAAAATCAAAATAATCATCCCAATTATCGCTTTGGGGTAGATAAATTTTACAGACATTATAGCCAATAATTTTATCACAAGATTTTACTTTCTGAACTCTGTGCGGAACAGCTATTTTGTCTGTGTCTGGTCGCGCCTCTCCTGGCACCCCGACATCATAATCTTCTTTGAGTGCTTTTTCACAAGCCTCTTGAGTATAAATTTTAAAAAATCTCATTGCTCCCATTTCGATATATTTTTAGTTAAACAATAATTTTAATGAACAACAAAAAAATATAGCATAATTGCTATATTTTTGTCAAGCACGGGATCGTGGACTGTGTTAGAACTGAAGTTATTATTAAACCGACTAATTTA
>CAYZMF010000065.1:0-1692 GCA_964479455.1 uncultured Gammaproteobacteria bacterium
AAGAAATATATAATTCCTATTGTTTTAAGTTTAGTATTTCTAAGTTTTTTTCTGTATCAGAAAACTAGCCCTTTTGGTTTTAGCTGTCAAGCCGATCTATTAAGCAATAATCATCTTATTTTAGGAAGAGGCTGTTTGTCATCGGCTAGTCCAAAGGAGAGGCGAGAATTGAAAAATAACTTAATTGTTAAAGGCGACCCCCTTTATTTCTCTCTATATTCCCCGCGAAAATTTGAAAAATTAGATGTTGAAATAATTTTTCAGCCACAATTTATTGATAACATTTCTGACATTAGCTTGGGATTGTTGGTTAATAAAGAGTTGTGGCAATATAATCTGCAGTCAATTTATAATTTAGCACTTGATAAATTTCAAGACTATCACTCTATTTATGAAGAGCCCTTATTGCTACTGCAAAAAGAAAAACAATTTAAAACGATAGCTGAGTGGAGACGGGCTTTCAATGAGTCAGGTCCATCCTTGTGTCAAGATAAGAAGTTTTATCAATGCTTAGCCGTTTCTAATTTAGAGCCTGAACAAAAAAGACAAATTAAACCTTATTATAATCTCACTCACTTAGAAAAAGAAACAATTGATCTTAGCTTAGCTCTTAAAGGGAGGCATAGTTTTTTTATCTATTTAAATGAAGAAGACAGTCTAGATCTTTTGTTAGAATTTTCTAGCTTAAAAGAAGAAGAAAAAATTTTAGTAGAAATATTAAAGGAGGATTATAATATCTATAATTATCAAAATGATAGTTTAGAAGATTTAGAAATTAGCCTTAGTAATCTAGGCGAGGGTGTCTATCAAGTTAATATTCTTATCTCCGACGATATCTTTATTGATAGACTAAAAACTCAAGCGCGAGCGCTGGTTTTTAAAAACCGTTTTTGGCCTAATATTGAGGAAAGTTTAGACTTAATCAGTGATGAAAAAGATTTATACCTAAAACTTTTGAGTCCAGAAAATAGGCAAGAAATATTTTTTGCGGGAGAGGGCTACAAGATCGATGAGTTGTTTATTCAGCATAGCCTAGAAGCCAGAGAGGCTAAAATTTATTCAATTAATTTAAATAAAGCCTCTTTACTACTAGAAAATAAGGGATACTTTAGCTTAAAGGAAAATCTTTTATTTAATCCAGGATTGGGAAGACTGGAGTCCAGTCAAGAGCCAGACTTTGTTTTGACAAACTACATTTTACCAGAAAAGTTAAGTGATAATTTTTTAAAAGCCAGTGCTTCCTTTGATTTAAGTAATAGTTTTTATGAAGATAATTTGTATAATTTTATAATCTCTGTCCCCGGCTTAAGGGCAGAGGATGATTTAAATAATCATTTAATAGTTAAAGATATTAAATTTAAGTTTTATGATGAGCTTAGTTTTTTTAACAAAATCAGAAAACGGCTAAATATAAACCTGACAACTTTTTAGGATATAGTATAATTATTTACAGCACTTAAAAGAGCGGTTAAATATAAGAAATAACGAAGAAAAAAGGCTGTTTCAAGAAGGGAAATAAAAGAAAAAGTTGATTCTCGTCAATTACTTTATGACTTAGAAAATTTCTTTCCGGACCAGTTATTTATTAATGACTTTTATAAAGAAGTATCTAGTTTAATTTACAAAACATCACTCCATAAATTTAGCTTAATTTGTGGAATGACACTCCATAAATTTGACAAGTAAAAATAA